>VGZG01000011.1 GCA_016872675.1 Planctomycetota bacterium | reverse complement strand
CGCGCGCAGCGCGTGCACGCGCGCGGCGTCGGCGCCGACGACGAGGCCGACGACGAGGCCGAAGCGGTCGAAGGCGCCGACCGGCGTCGGCCGCGCGACCTGCAGCGGCAGCTCCAGCCGATCCGACGACGGCGCGACGATCGAGAACGCGTGCACGATCCGCGCGCCGGCGCGCGACGTGTCGGCGACGCCGGTCGCGCGCCCCGCGACCTCGCGATCGGCGGACAACGAACCGCTCTCGGCCGTCTCGCCGAGGCGGCCCGCGCCATCCGTCGCGCCCTGCATGACATCGACGCCCTGCAGCGGGCCGCCGCCGCCCACGTCGCAAGCAAGAATCGCCGCGGCGCTTGCGTCCTCGCTCCACGACCGGTCGGCGACGAACTGAGTGACGGAACTCCAGCGCCGGCCGAAGTCGAAGAAATGCACGGCCTGCGCAATCATCACGCCGCGCGTGCCGCCGACGCGCGCATCGTCGAAACCGGCGTAGCCGTTCGGCACGTCCTCGAGCAGCGCGACGCCATCCGCGTCACTGGTCGTCGCGACGGCGACGCCGCCGCGCAGGCCGCTCATCTGCACGGGCAGCAGGCCCTCGGCGCGGCCGCGGCGGATCTGCTGCAGCAGCACGTTGCCGGCCCATTGCGTGTCGAGCACGCGGTCGCCGAGATCGGTCTCGCCGCTCGCCAGCGCGACCGTCGCCGCGGCGCGCGTCGGCAGCCACGTGCCGCCGGCGAAGGCGGCGAACGCGGCGCTGCGGGCGTCGCCGGCCGGAGTCTGCACGGCGACGCCGTCGCAGCGGAAGAAACCCTGCGCGTCGGTCGCCGTGGCGACGTGGTCGACGCGCACCATCGCGTCGCGCACCGCGACGCCCGGTTCGGTTCCCGTGCCGCTGGCGTCGACGATGCGTCCGCGCACGACGCCGGCGAGGGCCGGGGCCGCGAATGCGTACAGGCCGCCCTGGGCGACGCCGGCGGCGGTGATCCGGCCGCTGGCGACGGTCACCGCGACGGCGACCTCCGTCCACGCGCCGGTGACGTCGTCGAGGCGGAAGAGCCGCGGCGCGGCGGCAGCGCCGGTGAACCCAGCGTCGTCGGGCGTCGAGAGCACGGCCGCGGGCGCGATGGCGACGCCGAGGGGCGCGACGAACACGCCCCGCGTCCACACGAAGGCCTCGCTCGCGGACGCTGGCGTCGGCAGCGCGCCCGGCAGGTGCGTGGCCTGCAGCACGCCCAGCCGCAGGTCGAGGTCGACGGCCGTGGCGGCGCCGTCGCTGACGTTGGCGCCGATCGGCACGACGAGTTCCTCGCCCGACGTCGTCGCGATCGTAGTCGCAGCGGCCTGCGCGCCGGTCGGCACGACGGCGCCAACGGCGAGGTCCGGCACGTGCAGGACCTGCGGCAGGTCCTGGCCGACGACGTCGAGCGCGACCGCGAACGACGCGAGCCGGTCGCCGTCGACCGCCGCCGCCGCGGACGCGTCGACACGGACGATCTGCGCGCCGCGCACGGCGGCCTCGAAGTCGGCGCGGCCGCTGCGGCCGGTCACCGCGCGCGCAGCGCCGGCGACGACCACCGCGCCGGCGACGCCGCGGCCCTGGTCGTCGAGCACGACGGCCTTGCAGCTGGCGGACGGCAGGTCCGGCGCCGTCGGCCCGACCTCGCTGCCCGGGCCCTTCTCGCACGCAGCGAAGGCAACGGCGAGCGCGAGCAACGCAGCCGGTGTGCGGAAAACGGTCCTAGCCATGGTCGTCATCACTTGTCGTTGCCTTGCGTCTGGCCCGCGGCGCCGCGCGGACGTTGGTCGAAGCGATCCGGCTCGGGCGGCGTCGCCACCCGGCTGCGGCTGCCGTCGGCGCCGACGCTGCGCACGCCGACGACCACGTCGTCGAGGCAGACCCCGGCGAGCGTCGCCAGCCAGCGGTCGCTGCGCGTCGCCTTCGGCGCCGCCTGCGCCTGCGCCACCACGTGCGTCCAGTCGGCGTCGGTCGTCAGCCGCCAGACGAACTCGGCGGCCGCCGCGCTGGCGGGCAGTTCGTACACGACCTCGGTGTCGTAGCGGTCGCGGCGCAGCTCGGCAGTGATGACGCGCGGCGCCGGCGGCGCCGACGCGAGTTCAGCCAGCGTGGCGACGACGACGCGGCAGACGTTGGCCGAGTAGGCGAAGTCGGCCCAGTCCGGCAGGTCGCCGTACGGCTTGCCGTCGCGCAGCACGACGTCCTGGTGCTGGCGCGAGAAGTCCTCGCGCGGCTCGCTGAAGCGCACCGCCGGGAAGCCTTCGTCGAAGAACGAGCGGTGGTCGCCGCCGCGGCCGTAGCGATCGCCGCGGAAGATCAGCTGCACGCCGAAGCCGGGCACGTGCGTGCGCGCGGCGTGCGCGGCGGCGCGCGCGAGGCTGCGGCCGAAGCTGTCGGCGCCGCTCGGCGCGTAGCTGAAGCAGCGCAGGTGCCGGTCGTAGCGGGCGCCGTCCATGCCGAGCGTGTTGCCGACGATGTCGCAGGCAATCATGCCATCCACGCGCGCGCCGGCGGCGGCGAGCGCCTTGGCGTGCGCCTTGCTGCCGATCAGGCCCTGCTCCTCGCCGTCGTAGGCGACGAACACCAGCGTCGCCGGGAACCGCATGCTCGCGAGCACGCGGCAGGCCTCGAGCGCCACCGCGGTGCCGGACGCGTCGTCGACCGCGCCGGGCGCGGCCTTCGCGCCATCCTCGCCGGCGCTGTTGCGCGAGTCGTAGTGGCCGCCGACGACGTACACGCGCTCGGGATCGGTCGTGCCGCGCAGCGTCGCGATCACGTTGACGATCGGCACGCGGTTGGGCATGCCCGGTCGCGCGCACGGCACGGTCTCGCTCTGCAGCGTCACCGACAACCGGCCGCCGCTCGCCTGGGCGATCGCCTCGTACTCGCTGCGCAGCCACTTGCGCGCCGCGCCCGCGCCTTCGGTGTCGCTGTCGGTGCGCGACAGCACGTGGCGCGTGCCGAAGCCAACGAGCGTCCGCACTGTGCTCTCGACACGGGCCGGATCGATGTCGCGCAGCGCACGCGCGATGACGTCAACGACCAGCTCGGGCGGCTTGCCCGGCAGCGGCGTCGCGTCCTGGGCGGGGAGCGCAGCGGCGACAACGAGCAGGAACGACGGCGCGAGGAGGTGGTTCATGCGAAGAGGTCGACGCCGTCCATGCCGGCGCTGCGCGGGAGACCGACGATCGGCATCAACGTCGTGACGACGTCGCACAGCCGGCCGCCGGCGCGCAGCGAACGGCCGCGCGCGCCTTCGCCGGCGATCAGCAGCGGCACCGGATTGGTCGTGTGCGCAGTGTGCGGCTCGCCAGTCGCCGGGTCGATCATCATCTCGATGTTGCCGTGGTCGGCGGTGATCGCGACGGTGCCGCCGCGGTCGAGGAACGCCGGCACGATGCGCGCGAGGCACTGGTCGATCGCCTGCACGGCCTTGACCGCCGCCGGGATGATGCCGCTGTGGCCGACCATGTCGGCGTTGGCGAGGTTGAGCACGACGACGTCGGGGCGCTGGTCGCCGGCGAGCTCGCCGAGCAGCGCGTCGGTCACCGGGATCGCCGACATCTCCGGTTGCAGGTCGTAGGTGGCGACCTTGGGGCTCGGAATCAGCACGCGCCTCTCGCCGGGACACTCCTTTTCGTTGCCGCCGGAGAAGAAGAACGTCACGTGCGCGTACTTCTCCGTCTCCGCGATGCGCAGCTGCTTCATGCCGGACGCGCTGACGATCTGCGGGAAGATGCCGTCGAGGCCCTGCGGCATGTACGCGACCGGGAACGGGAAGTCCTCGCGGTAGCGCGTCATCGTCACGTAGTGCGTCGTCGGCGCTGCAGCGCGCGGGAAGGCCGTGAAGCCGGGCAGGAACGCCTCGCTGAGGTGGCGCGCGCGGTCGGTGCGGAAGTTGAAGAAGATCACCGCGTCGCCGTCGCGCACGCGGCCGCGGTCCGGCGCGCCGACGATCGTCGGCTGCACGAACTCGTCGCCCTCGTTGCGTGCGTACGCCGCCGCCAGCGCCGCCTGCGCCGTCTCGGCGCGCAGGCCGGCGCCGGTGGTCAGCGCGTCGTAAGCCTTCTGCACGCGCTCCCAGCGCTTGTCGCGGTCCATCGCGTAGTAGCGACCGATGGCGCTGCCGACGCGGCCGCAGCCGAGTTCGGCCATCCACCGCTCGGCCTTCGCGAGATACGGCTGCGCCGAGCGCGGTGGCGTGTCACGGCCGTCGAGGAACGCGTGCAGCACGACGGACTCGCCGCGCAGGCCGGCCGCCGCCGCCATCGCCAGCAGCGCGCGCAGGTGCTGGTCGCTGCTGTGCACGCCGCCGTCGCTGAGCAGGCCGAACAGATGCAGCGTCGCGCGCTTGCGCACGGCGTGGTCGATCGCCGAGCGCAACGCCGCGTTCTGCTGGAAGCGACCCTCGCGGATCTCGCGGTCGATGCGCGTGATCTCCTGGTAGACAACGCGGCCGGCGCCGATGTTGAGGTGGCCGACCTCGGAGTTGCCCATCAGCCCGCACGGCAGGCCGACAGCCTCGCCGCTCGCTTCGAGCAAGGTCGTCGGCCACTTGTCGCGCAGGCCCATCCAGAAGCGCGGCTGCGCCAGGTGGATGGCATTGCCCGGGCCCGGCGCGGCCTCGCCGAAGCCGTCGAGCACGCACAGCAGGAGCGGCGTGCGCGCGCTCATCGCAGCAGCGCGTCGACGGTCGCGGCGATCGCGACCTGGGCCTTGCGGGTCTCGGCGAGCAGCGCGTCGGCGCGGGCCATCGCCTTGCCAGCGAACGCCTTGTCGTCGAGCGAGCCGGCGTTGATGCGGACGTTGAGGTAGGCGCCCTCGGCGCCGGCCAGCAGCAGCTGCGCGCCGGCGGCGAGGTCGCTGGCGATCGCCTTGCCGACGCAACCGATCACCGGCTGGATGGTCGTGAACACGCCGCGGCACATCGCCAGCGTCTCCTCCGGCACGATCATCGCGCCGACGGTCGCCTGTTGGATCGCGGCGGTGCGCGCCGACTTGTCGGCATCGGTGTCCTTCTTCATGCCGAAGGCCGCTGACACGCCATCGAACGACCGGCAGTCGCGCTCTGCCATCGGCAGCAGCGCCTGCAACTGCGCGGCGAGCTTCTGCTCGGCGACGGCGAGCTCGGCGTCGCGCTCGAGGTTGGCCTTCTTGCCGCGCGAGTAGCGCACCACCATCAGGAACAGGGCGGCGCCCATGCAGCCGGACATCGCCGCGGCCGCGCCACCGCCCGGCGTCGGCGTCTTGGCGGCCAGCGCGGCGACGAGCTGATCGAAGGGTTGCTGGATCATCGGAGGCCGCCAGTCTCGGCGAGCGGCGCGGGGGATCAAGGACGGAGCGTGGGTCCTTGCGTCCGTCGCCGGCGGCGCGAAAGTGCGCCGCATGACGCCACGCGCCGGTCCCGCCACGCTCGCCCTCGCCGCCATGGCGGCGGCCCTCGGCGGCTGCGCTGGGACCGGCCCCAGCGCGCGGCCGGCCTTGGAGCGGCTGATCGAGAGCCCCGGCGACGGCGCCGCACGGCTCGAACTCATCGGCGATCGCGTCGTCGTCGCCGCCGTGCCGGTCGGCGAAGGCTTGCTGCCGCCCGCGGCGCGCACGGCGATCGAAGCAATCGCGCCCGGCGGCGCGGTGACGTTCGCCGGCTTCGAGTCGGGCCCGCACGGCAGCGGCTGGCGGGTCGAAAAGCGCTATGCCGAGTCAGCGCAGTCGCGCTCGGCGCTGGTCACCCCTGACGGCGGCGTGCTCGAACGCTGGCACACGGTGTCGGTGCGCGAGGTCCCGACCGACGCGCTGCGCGCGGTAACCGACCTCGGCGCCACGATCGACGAAGCGCGCATCGTCTCGGGGCCGGGCGGCGAGGAGCGCTGGACGTTCCTGGTGCGCGACCGGATGCAGCGCCGCCGCATCGTCGACGTGTCGCTGCGCGGCGAACTGCTGACCCAGCGCCGCCGCCTCGACGCGACCGTCGACGCCTGACGGCGAGCGGCCGGAACTACGTCGGCGGCAGCTCGATCGGAATCGGCTGGAAGTCGATCGCGTCGACCGAGGCGAGGTAGTAGCGGATGCCGTCCGCGTCGCCCTGGAAGCCGTACTTGTGGTCCTTGCCGTGCAGGTGGCCGTAGATGCACGAGCGCACGCCGGCGGCCTTGAGCAGCGGCACCGCGCCGGTCTCGCGGCCGTCCGAATAGCGCGGCGGGTAGTGCACGAGCGCGATGGTCCTCGCGCCGGGCACGCAGCCGCCGAGCTTCTTGCCGGCGTCGATCGACTGCTGCAGGAAGTTGAGCTCGCGCTGGAAGATCTTGGCGGCGTCTGGCTCGGCCCACGGCGCGTCCGGCGGATCCCACAGACGACTGCCGACGACGACGGTGCCGTCGTCAAGACGGATGGCGTTGGCCTGCAGTAGGAAGATCGACGGATCGACCTGCGCCTGCAGCTTGTCGCGCACCACCGCGCCGCGCGGCCACCACGTGCAGTGGTTGCCGCGGATCAGCACTTTGCGGCCAGTGCGCTGGCCAAGCCACTCGAGGTCGGGCTTCGCCTCGGCAAAGTCGAGACCCCACGACGTGTCGCCGCCGACGAGCACCCAGTCGTCGGGAGCGACCATCGCGTCCCATGCCTTCTGCATGCGCTCGGCGTGGCCGACCCACTGCGGGCCGAAGATGTCCATCGGCTTGTCGACGCCGAGCGCTAGGTGCAGGTCGCTGATCGCAAAGAGGCGCAAGTCGGTTCAGGGCAGGGTGGGGACTTCTGCATACGGCATGGGCGACGCCGCGCAAGCAGCGAACGGAGCGATCGTCGGGGATGGCGCGCCACGCCGGCGCCACAGTCCGTCGTTGCGCGCGCGCCGGGGCGTGCGACGATGCGCCGATGATCGCCGCCAGCCGTTGCGCCGTCGCCCTGTTCGCCGCCGCCACGATCGCACAGCAGCCCGCGCCGCCAACGTGCCCGCCACTGCCCGCCGGCTACGACGCGGCGCTGTGGAGCAAGGCCTGGGCGCTGCACCACGACGCGCTCGTGGTCGACACGCATGTCGACACGACAACGCGCATCCTCGACCGCGGTTTCGACGTCGGCCCGCGCGCGAACGACGGCCACTTCGACCTCGTGCGCGCGCACGAAGGCGGCCTCGACGCGGTGTTCCACTCGATCTACGTCGACGCGCGCTTCGCCGGCGACGAGGCGGCGCTGTTCGCCAAAGCGCCGTCGGACATCAACGCCGACTGGCTGCGCCCAGCCGACGCCGGGGCAGCCAACGGCAGCGCGCGGCGGGCGCTGATGATGATCGACGGCATCGTGCAGCAGGCGCAGCGCCATCCGACGCGCATGACCATGTGCGCGACCGCCGACGAGCTGGTCGCCGCCGTGCAGGCCGGCAAGCACGCGGCGCTGATGGGCATCGAGGGCGGCCACGCGATCGAAGGCGACCTCGGCCTGCTGCGGCTCTTCCACCAGCTCGGCGTGCGCTACATGACGCTGACGCACACCAACCACAACGAGTACGCCGACTCGTGCGCGCCGGCCGAGCCGCGCTGGGGCGGGCTCAATCGCCTGGGCGTCAAGGTCGTCGCCGAGATGAACCGGCTCGGCATGGTCGTCGACGTCAGCCACGTCAGCGACGCGACGTTCTTCGATGCGCTCGCCGCCACCCAGGCGCCGGTCATCTGCTCGCACAGCTCGCTGCGCGCGCTCTGCGCGCATCCGCGCAACGTCACCGACGACATGCTGCGCGCAATCGCGAAGAACGGCGGCGCGGTGATGATCAACTTCAACTGCGGCTTCATCGACGCCGACTACGCCAAGAACCGCTCGGGCCGCCAGGCGACGCGCCGCATCCAGGAGAAGGCCGCGCGCGACAAATTCGCCGACGGCAGCGCCGAACTGCGCGCCGCGCTAGCGGCGCTCGACGCGCGCTTCCCGCCGGTCGAGCCGCCGCCGCTGGCGACGCTGGTCACGCACGTGCTGCGTGCGCTCGAAGTCGCCGGCGCCGACCACGTCGGCCTCGGCAGCGACTTCGACGGCGTGCCGTGCGTGCCGCGCGGCATGGACGATGCCGCGCAGCTGCCGCGGCTGACCTACGAACTGCTCGCCGCCGGCCAGTCCGAGACGACGGTTCGCAAGGTGCTCGGCGGCAACCTGCTGCGCGTGCTGCGCGCGGTCGAGGCGCACGCCGCGAGTCGACGCGGCGAGAAACCGCAACAGAACGGGTCCGACGACGGCGACCGGCTGCCGCGCTGAGCGCCGGAGCAGCGCGCATTCTACGGGCGCTCGAATTGCCGCTCGTGGGCGCTTTCGCGGCCACGCAAAGCCTGAAAAACGGCTGTCCCTCAGGCTCTGCGCGCGGCGCGGCGTCCGCAGGCGCGATCTAGAGGTCGACGGTGGCAGTTGGGAATGTCGCTATGCTCCGCAACCCCCGATGGCAGCCCTGGAGTCCCGTCTGCGCGCCCTGCTCAGCGACCGCCGCGTCCTCGACGCCCCCGACGCGCTGCTGGCCTGGGAATGCGACGGCTTCACCGTGCACAAGTCGCGGCCGCGCGCAGTCGTGCTGCCGGAGTCGACTGCCGAGGTGCAAGCAGTGGTGCGACTGCTGCACCAGGAGCGCGTGCCGTTCGTGCCGCGCGGCGCTGGCACTTGCCTGTCCGGCGGCCCGACCGCTGGCACGGACGCGGTGGTGATCGACCTCGCGCGCATGAAGCAGGTGCTGCGCATCGACGCCGACGACCAGTTCGCCGTCGTGCAGCCGGGCGTCGTGAACGTCGAGCTGACGGCGGCCGTGCGCCACCTCGGCCTGCACTACGCGCCCGATCCGAGCAGCCAAACGGTGTGCACCATCGGCGGCAACCTCGCCGAGAACAGCGGCGGCCCGCACTGCTTCAAGTACGGCATGACGCAGGACCACGTGCTCGGCGCCGTCGTCGTGCTGCCCGACGGCGAGATCGCGCGCCTTGGCGACGCCGGCGGCCCGCGGCCGCCCGGCCTGCCCGATCTGCTCGGCGTGTTCTGCGGCAGCGAAGGCACGTTCGGCGTCGCCACCGAGATCACCGTGCGCTTGTGCCGCGACCAGTCGGCGGTGCGCACGCTGCTGGCGAGCTTCGCGTCGATGGCCGACGCCTGCCGCGCCGTCGGCGCGATCGTGCGCAAAGGCCTCGTGCCCGCGGCGCTCGAAATCCTCGATCGCGCCACCATCCAGGCGGTCGAAGCCTCGGCGTATCGCGCCGGCTACCCGGCCGACGCGGCGGCGGTGTTGCTGGTCGAGCTCGACGGGCCGCCCGACGTGATCGCCGAGGAAGCCGACGAAGTTCGCGCGGCGTTCGCGGCTCACGGCGCTCTGCGCAGCGAGGAGGCGACCGACGACGCCGAGCGCAAGCGACTGTGGAAGGGCCGCAAGGGCGCGTTCGGCGCGATGGGCCGCGTCAGCACCGACCTGTACGTGCTCGACGGCGTCGTGCCGCGCTCGCGCCTCGAAGAAGCGCTCGACGGCATCACCGCGATCGGGACGAAGCACGGCGTGCGCATCACCAACGTCTTCCACGCCGGCGACGGCAACCTGCATCCGAACATTCCGTTCGACGGCCGCGACGCCGCCGAGACCGCGCGCGTCGTCGCCGCCGGCCACGAGATCCTGCGACTGTGCGTCGACCTCGGCGGCAGCATTTCGGGCGAGCACGGCATCGGCACCGAGAAGCTCGACCACTTCGGCATGATGTACTCCGCCGCCGACCGCGACGTGATGGCGCGTGTGCGCGCGGCATTCGACCCGCACGGTCGCTGCAACCCCGGCAAGGCGCTGCCGTCGCGCGGCGCCTGCGCCGAGCCGGCGAAGTGGCCGCAGATGGTCGCCAAGGTCCTCGACGCAGAGAAGCCGAGATGAGCGCATTCGCGCCGCGAAGCGACGCCGAGCTCGCCGACTGGCTGCGCAGCCGGCCGGGTCGCGTGCGCCTGATGGGCGCAGGTTCGCGCGTCGGACGCGCCGCCCCCGCCGACGGCGCGCACGCCGTGCAGCTTGCCGGCCTCGACGCGATCGAGCGCCTCGACGCGCCGGACCAGACCTGCACCGTCGGCTGTGGCGTGCGTCGCGAAGCGCTCGACGACGCGCTGCGCGCGCACGACCTCGAGTTGCCGTGCCCTGGCGGCGGCACGATCGGCGGGTTGTTCGCCGCCGATCCGCTCGGCGCGGCGAGCCACGCGGGCCACAGCCCGCGTTCGTTGTTGCTAGGGCTCGAAGGCGTGCTCGCCGACGGCACGGCGTTCCGCTCCGGCGCGCGCGTGGTGAAGAGCGTCGCTGGTTACGACGTGCACAAGCTGTTCGTCGGCAGCGAAGGTCGCCTGTACGCGGCGACCAAGCTGCACCTGCGACTGAAGCCGCGGCCGCGCGCCGAGTCGTGGTTTGCGCACGACGGCCTCGCCGACGCCGAGGCGCTGGCGCGACTGCAGGCGCTGCGCGCCGAGCCGGTCGCGCCCGCCGCCGTGCAACTACGGCGCGACGGCGGCGGCGTGACGCTCGTCGGCCGCTGCGCCGGCCGCCCGACGTTCGTGCGCGCGCAGTTGCAGAAGCACGCCCTCACCGAGTCGGAGTGCGCGTGGAGTGACCACCTGACGGCGCCGACTGGCGGCGAGATCGTCGCTGGCCTCGCGCGCGCCAGCGCGCTGCCCGGTCTGTTCGCCGCGCTGCCAGCGACCGCAACCTTGCTGTGGCACGGCGGCGGCCGCTTCGAAGCGGCGTTGCCCGACGCCGCCGCGAGCGACGCGCTCCTCAAAACGGCGGCAGCGCACGACGTCACCGCGCGCGTTGTCGCGACGACGGCGCCTGCGCGCCGCGAACGCGGCTCCCCCACCGATCCCGGCGCGGCCCACCTCGCCGCCGCCCTGCGCAGCGCCCTCGATCCCCATGGCATCCTCGTGTGAGCCTTCCGTCCACGGCGGCGCCGCCGCGACGCCGTACGCGCGCACGCTCGACTGCGTGCACTGCGGCCTCTGCCTGCCGGCGTGCCCGACGCACCAGACGCTCGGCGTCGAGGCCGACTCGCCGCGCGGCCGCATCTACCTGATGCGCGCGCTCGCTGAGGGCCGCGTGCAGGATCCCGAGGCGATCCGGCCGTATCTCGACCGGTGCCTTGACTGCCGCGCCTGCGAGACCGCGTGCCCGAGCGGCGTGCGCTACGGCGAGATCCTCGAAGCGACGCGCGCCGAGCTGACGAAGACCGGCAAGAAGCGCGGTCTCGCCGACCGGCTTGTGCCGTTCCTGCTCTGGCACGTCGTCGCGCGCCAGGGCCGGCTGCGCGCCGTTTTCGCGTTGCTGCGCCTCGCCGAACTGCTCGGCCTGCGCTGGCTCGCCGCGAAGCTCGGTCTCGTGCCGAAGGCAGTGGCCGCGATCGCGCCGCCGGTGCCGCCGGCGCGCGAACGGCTGCCGCTGCCGACGGGCCTGCATCGGCCGCCGGCCGGCGTGGCGCCGCGCGGCGTGCGCGTCGCGCTATTCACCGGCTGCATCATGGAGCCGATGTTCGGCCGCGTGAACCGCGCCACGCTCGACCTGCTGCTGCTGAACGGCATCGAGGTCGACGTGCCGCGAGCACAGCGCTGCTGCGGCGCGCTACTGGTGCACGCCGGCCAGTCCGAGCGCGCCAAGGAACTCGCGCGCGCCAACGTCGCCGCGTTCGCCGCCGCCAACGTCGTGGTCAACAACTCGGCCGGCTGCGGCTGTGCCATGAAGGAATACGGCCACCTGCTCGGCGACGACGCCGGCGCGGCGTTCGCGCAGAAGCAGCGCGACGTCAGCGAACTGCTGGCCGAGCACGGCTTGTCGGCAACACCGGCGCGCTGCGACAAGAAGGTCGCCTACGACGATCCGTGCCACCTCTGCCACGGCCAGGGCGTGCGGCAGCCGCCGCGCGCGCTGCTGGCGCAGGTGCCAGGCCTGCAACTCGTCGCGCACGAGGCGCCCGAGGACTGCTGCGGCTCGGCCGGCATCTACAACCTGCTGCAGCCGGAGACCGCCGAGGCTATCGGCGCGCGCAAGGCCGAGCGGCTGGCGCGCGCCGGCGTCGACGTCGTGGCCACCGGCAACCCCGGCTGCATGATGCAGATCCAGAGCCACCTGCGGCGCGCGGGCCACGCCATCGAGGTCGTGCACCCGGTCGAGTTGCTGTTGCCGCCGCGCGCCGGCGGGTGAATCACCCGCCGAACGGCGCGACGATCGACCACAGGCCGCCGGTCGTCGCCAGCGAGCCGCTCTGGCCGAGCGGATCGAACACGACCCACTGCGTGAAGATCGACAGGCCGGCGTACCCGCCGGTGGGCGGCAGTAGCCACGCGAACGACGCCGCGCCCGCTCCCGGACCGCCGCCGACGGTCGTGAAGCCGATCGCGTTGATCGGGCTGAAGTGCAGCAGGCACGTTGACGTGCCCAGACCGAGCA
Organism: Planctomycetota bacterium; assembly: GCA_016872675.1. Lineage (GTDB taxonomy): Bacteria > Planctomycetota > UBA1135 > UBA1135 > UBA2386 > UBA2386. Next base: position 51,879 of record VGZG01000011.1, on the reverse strand, counting down.
GGCTGACGAGATCGAGCGGAAACGGCGCCGAGTTGTCGACGCCGACGACCCAGAGCGCCGGGCGCTGCGAGGCCGCCGACGACAGATGGTGCGTCCACATGGCGCTCACCGACGGCACCTGGACAACGCTGCCCACCGGCACGAAGCCGGCCTCGCCCATGCACCCGACGCCCAAGGGCACCACTGCGCCGGGGCGGAAGGTGAAGCGCGTCAGCATGCCGCCGCCGACGAGCGTCGTGCCGCTGGCGACGCCAACCGAGCCGGTGCCGTACACGCGCGAGACCGACCCGATGGAGGTCGTCGTGCCGCGGAAGTTGTACGGGAACGGCGCGTTGCCGAGGTTGTTGCCATGGACGCGCACTTCCCACAGCAGCGGGCGCGAGCGATCCCACGTGAAGCGCGTCGTGAACGGCACAGTGATGACCACCTGGCCCGGCGTACCGGCGATCAGCGGCACCAACGCGCGCGGCTTGACCAGCACCGGCGGTGAATCGTAGTTGCTGTCGAACGAGCCGGTGGCGCCGAAGGCCTTGCCGTGGCCAACGAGAATCTCGCAGTCGATCTGAGCCGCCTGCGACGTCGGCGTCGTGCCGGCGAAGAACTCCATCTGCTCGAGCCGCATCGGCTCCATCACCGCGCCCTGCAGGCTCGCCGCCGAGTGCCATTGCTGATAGCGACCGACGCTGCCTGCGAACGGCCGATCGACGTTCACCGGCGACACGTTGGGCGCGGTCACCTGAACCTGCTGCGCGATGACGGCAGCGGCAAAGAACAGGGGCGTCAGCGCGATGGGGATCATGTTGGCCGGCAAGTGTACAGAATGGCGGCGGCGGTTGCCGTGCGGACGCCACTAGCCTCGGAAAACGACGCGGCAACCGGCCGGCGGCGCCGCAGCCCAAACGCCAATGGCGCGGGCGTCAGAAGCGCAGGGCGTGCACGACTTTGAGCTCGAGGCTCTGCTCAGCCGGCGCGACCGAGCCGTCCTCCCGCCGTTCCCAGGTGGTGCCGAGCACGGCGAAGAAGTCGCGGCCCGGCGCGTAGATCCAGCGCAGGCGGCTTTGCCAGCCGAGCACCTCGGACTCGTTGTCGTACTGCACGAGGTTGCGCAGGCTCAGCCGCGGCGAGACGAACAAGTCGACGCGCGCGCTGCCGATCTGCGTGACGAAGTTGCGGCCGGGGCCAAGGTCGACGATCGCGGTGTCGTAGCCGCCGCCAAGGTGCAGCAGCGGCGAGGTGCGCCAGTCGAGATCGAACGACAACTGCTGGCTCGTGCCATCGAAGAACCCGCCGGTCGAAGCCCTGGCGAACCCGCTGACGGCGCGCGCCTCGCTGGTTTCCACGAAGACGCCTTCGCGGGTCGTCCAGTAGTCACCGCCGAACACCGTGGTCGTGTTGCGGAACAACGTGAAGTCGTCCTGCACGCGCTCGAAACGACGATCAAGGAACAGGCCGGCCCGGTCGCCGGTGTGCAGTTCGGCGCCGAGTTGGTCGAGTCCGAACGAAGCGTCCTGCGGCTCGCCGTCCCACGCGTCGGCATGCTCGACCTCGACCTCGACGATCCAGCGACGGACTGCGCCGCCCTCGGCGACGCGCGGGCGCCAACCACCCTCGAACGCCGACTGGCGCGTGTCGCGCCGGCGCACGAAACCCAGCGCCGGACTGAAGTCGGCGGCGACCCAGCGCGAGCCGAGCTCGAACTGCCACTCGCTGCCGCGAGCGCGCAGATCGAGGCCGAAGCACTCGCCGTCGTCGCCCGCCAGCGATCCTGTCGACGTGAGCGCGTCGACGGTCATGGTGAAGTCGAGGTCGCCGACGAGCTGCGGCACGCGATGGAACACGTCGGCGCCGACGACCGTGTTGGCGCCCTGGCTCGTCGGATCGCCATTGGTGCCGATCAGGCCGACGGCGGTGGCGTCGCTCGGCGCCCACTTGAAGCGGCCGACGCCAAGGTTCTCCTCGTCGAGCGCGTCGGTCGCCCCGGTCTCGACGTCGAGCACGCCGATCTCGAACGGGCCGGCCTCGCCCGTCACCTTGGCGCCGAAGCGCAGCGGCACCGGCTGCCCGTCGGACAGGCCGATGCGGCGCGAGAAGAACGGCAGGAAGCGGCTGTTGCCTGCTTCGTTGGCGCCAAAGGTGAAGTAACTGCTGCCTTCGAGGAAGAAGTCGCGCTTCTCGGGGAAGAACAGCGGGAAGCGGTTGAGATTGATCTGACGGCTGTCGTCCTCGGTCTCGGCGAAGTCGGTGAACAGCGTCGTCGACAGGGTCACCGACGGCGTCAGCCGGTAGTTGATCTCGCCGCCGGCGCCTAGGTCGCCGCTGGCGTCGGGGTCGGCGGCGGCGCGATCGCGTTCCGCGCGCGCGGCGACGTACGGCACCAGCTCGAGGCCGACGCCGGCGTCGATCTCGCCGATGCCCGCCATCGTGCCGCACTCGCTGACGCGGTAGAACGACACCGACTGGCTCGGGTTGGCCCAGCGGTACTCCTCGTTGGCCGCGCGCACGCGCCGCGCGAGGTTGAAGCCCCAGGCGCTCGCGCCCTCGCGGCGCGGGATGCTGCGGAACGGGATGGCGATCTCGGCGAACCAACCTTCGCCGGTCACCGCCGAGGCGCCGTCCCAGATGGCGTCCCACGGCTTGTCGAAGCGCTGGCCGTTCTGCGAGATCAGGATGTCGCCGATCGAGCCGCCGGCGCCGATCTGGAAGAAGTAGGCGGTGCGGCGGTTCTCGAACGGGTCGAGCAGGATCTCGACGCGGTCGTCGGGGTCGAGCCGCGCGTCGCGGGCGCGCTGCAAGGCGCGAACGCGCGTCGCGTCGGCGTCGTAGCACCAGAGGCCGATGTAGAGCGCGTTGCGGTCGTGCAGCAACTTGACGACCGTGCGCTGGGTCGGCGCGCGACCGAGCCACGGCTCGACCATCGTCAGCTCGCCAATCTGCGGCGCGTCGGCCCAGCAGGCGTCGTCCATGCGGCCGTCGATGCGCGGGGCGGCGTCGGGCTCGATGCGTCCGACCCGGGCGACACGCCGCGTCCCTTCGGACTGCGCCGCGACCGCGCCGAGGACGGCGACCGCGGCGAAGCAGGCGGGAAGGACGCGGTCGAACATCGGCCGCGCACCTTAGGACGGGTCGATCCGGTCGTTCGTACCGTTTTCCGCACAACGACTTCCCGGCGCCGAGTCGACGAGGACCTCGCGCGCCGTGACGCGGCCGACGACGACGTTGGCGACGAGCGTCGGCGCCACCACGCCCTGCAGCGTGCTGACGAGTTGCTCGCGCACCTGCCTGCTGCGCGTCGGTCGGAAACACGTCGATGCTGCGGTCGACGGTCGCGATCGCGCCCGTCGTGCGCAGCGTGCCGAACCCGACGCCTTGCCGGCACCGGTCGGGCCAGTGACCAGCGCGAGGCCGGTCGCGTTGCGTTGGCGCCGCGCGTTGCCGCCGAAGCGGGCGCGGTCCTTCAACACGTACAAGCCGTCGGATGTCCCCGTCCTGCACGAAGCGCTGCCGCGGGTCGGGCGACGGGATCCGTCGCGCCAGTGCGAGGGTGACCGCCGGGACCAGCTGGTCCACCGCCTGCGGCTGGATCTCGCCGTCGAGGTGGGCGCCCGGCGCGCTGCCGGCCCTCACGCGCAGGTCGGCGGCGCCCTCGGCGACGTGGCAGGCACAGGTCGTCGCTGTGCAGCGCTGTGGCAGCGGTGGACCAAGGCTGGATCAAAGCGATGGTAAATCCTTTTGTGACAACAATTTGTCGCGTCTATGGCAGGGGGGTCCCGGGGCCGGAGGGGTCGTTCCCACCGACGGCTCGCCGCAATGTGGAAACCCTGGTGGAATCTTGGTTGGCGGCCGACAGGGGCCGCGGGTAGTCAGTCCCCTCCGCCTGTGGCCAGGAATCGTCCGATGACCAGCTTCGAATTCGACCCGATGCGCCCGCCCGACGATTCCCTCGGTCGCCAGCGCCGCCTGCCCGACGGCAGCGGCGGCGGCACGGCGCCGGAGCCGCAGCCCGCGCCGCCGCCGGCAGCCCAGACGGTCGGCGCGGCCCCGGTCGCCGCAACACCGGTTGCACCGGCCGCCCCGGCCAACTCCGCCGCCGCCCAGCCCGCGCTCGCTGTCAATCCGGCGACCCCGATCACCGCCCTCGACCGCGCCACCCTGTTCGCCAACCGCGAGCAGTCGTGGCTGGCGTTCAACCGGCGCGTGCTGGAAGAAGCCGCCGACACCACCAACCCGCTGCTGGAGCGAGTCAAGTTCCTGGCGATCGCCAGCACCAACCTCGACGAGTTCTTCGAGATCCGCGTCGCCGGCGTGATGGAACTGGCCGAGGCCGGCCTGCAGGGCGAGAACCCGGATGCCCTGAAGCCGACCGAGGAGCTCGCCCGCGTCCGCGCCGACGCCCACGCCTTCCACCACGCCATGCACCTCACGTGGTGCGACCAGCTGCTGCCCGAGCTGGCCAAGGCCGGCATCGAGTTCAAGTCGGTCCGCCAACTGGCCGCCGGCCAGCAGAAGTGGGTCGACGCGCACTTCCACCGCGAGATCTATCCGATCTTGACGCCGCTCGCGGTCGACCCGGCGCACCCGTTCCCGGTGCTGCTCAACAAGTCGCTCAATCTCGTGGTGCTGCTGCAGGACCCGAAGGCGCCGCGACGCACGCCGCGCATGGCGGTCGTGCAGGTGCCGCGCTCGCTGCCGCGCGTGCTGCGCGTGCCCGAACTCGACGGGCCGCGCGCGTACGTGTTCACGGCCGACGTCGTGCAGGCCAACCTGCGCGAGCTCTTCCCCGGCCTCGACCTGGTGCACGCGAGCACGTTCCGCGTCACCCGCGACAGCAACCTCGACGTCGACGAGATCCAGACGACCGACCTGATGAGCTCCATCGAGAAGGAGCTGGTCAAGCGTCGCCGCGGCGAGCCGGTGCGCCTCGAGATCGACGCCGGCGCGCACCCGGAGGTGCTCGAGCGCTTCCTCAAGGCCTTCGCGCTCGACCAGGACGACGTGTACTTCTGCGACGGCCCGGTCAACCTCGGCCGCGTGCTCGAACTGCACCAGTTGGTCGAGCAGCCCGAACTCAAGGATCCGCCGCACGCGCCGCGCCGGCAGTGGAGCTGGGCCAACGCTGACGAGATGTTCGCCGACCTGCGCGAAGGCGACATCCTGCTGCACCATCCGTACGAGTCGTTCTCCAACGTCGAGGACTTCGTGCGGCTGGCGGCGCGCGACCCGAAGGTGCTGGCGATCAAGCAGACGATCTACCGCGCCGGCAGCAAGAACCTGATGGTCGAGGCGCTGATCGAAGCTGCGCTCGACAGGAAGCAAGTGACCGCGATCGTCGAACTCAAGGCCCGCTTCGACGAAGAGGCCAACATCCGCTGGGCGCGGCGCATGGAGCAGGCCGGCGTGCACGTCGTCTACGGCATCGTCGGCATGAAGACGCACGCCAAGTGCACCCTGGTGGTGCGCCGCGAGGACGATGGCAGCATCCGCCGCTACTGCCACCTCGGCACCGGCAACTACAACCCGACGACCGCCCGCTTCTACACCGATATCGGCCTGCTGACCGCGCGTCCGGACCTAGGCGAGGAGGTCGCCGAGACGTTCAACATGATCACCGGCTACACGCGGGTGCCGCAGATGGAGCACCTGCTGGTCGCGCCGTTCACGCTGCGCGACAAGCTGCTGGCGCTGATCAAGGGCGAGATCGACGCCAAGAAGGCCGGCAAGCCGGCGGCGATCAAGGCGAAGCTCAACAACCTCGCCGACCCGCAGGTGATCATGGCCCTGTACGAGGCCTCGCGCGCCGGCGTGCCGGTGCAGCTGTGCGTGCGCAGCGTCTGCTGCCTGCGGCCCGGCGTGCCCGGCCTGTCGGACCACATCACCGTCATAGCGATTGTCGACCGCTTCCTGGAGCACAGCCGCGTCTACTACTTCGAGAACGCCGGCCACCCGCTGGTCTACCTGTCGTCGGCCGACTGGATGGTCCGCAACCTCGACCGCCGCGTCGAGGTCGCCGCGCCGGTCGTCGATCTGGAGCTGAAGAAGCGCGTGATCGAGGAAGTGCTCGGCGCCACGCTCGCCGACAACGTCAAGGCGCGGCGCGTGCTGCCGAGCGGCCAGAGCGAGCGCGGCGCGCGCGCCGAGGGCGAGGCGCCGCTGCGCAGCCAGCAGGGGCTGCTGGAGTCGTCGATGCGCCTGCCGGAGTCGACGCCCGAGGGCGGCGTCTCCGAGCCGCAGAAGCGGCGCAAGAAGAAGAAGCGCTGACGCCGCGCGGCCGCTGCCGTCACTGCGACTCGAAGCGCAGAACGTGCGCGAGGTGCACGGTCAGGTTGCCGCTCGGTTCCTGCGGATGGCCTTCGAGCAGCGCCATGCCGAGACTAGGCGGGGCATTGGCGACCGTCCACTCGATGGCGTTGCTGGTCGCCTGCTGCGTCCACTCGAGCCACTGCGTCGTCAGCGTCGCGCCGAACACCGCCGGATCGTTGGGCACGCGCAGGACGACCGACGCGTGGCCGCCGAGATGCTGCAGCGCCGGAGCTGCGGCGGGCACGAACGGCGCCAACATCATCGCGTCGAGCGACGCGAGCATCAGGCTACAGGCCGCCGGTGACTGGAAGCCAAGCAGCGCGAGTGGGATCGGCTGGGCTGAGCGCGCCCCGAACGCGCAGATGCCGATGCTCCACGCCGGACCGATGGCCTCGAATGACGCGTACGCGCCCGGCAGCAGCGTGTACGCGCTAACGCTGCTCCAGCGCTTCGCGACACCGCCGTAGGCGCCGCAGCCGCCGCCGAGTTCGGTCGTCGCGCCGACGACGGGATCCGAGGCAGCGTCGGCCATCCACCAGTCGGCCGTCTGGCCGGCGACCGGCGCGCCGACGACGTCGACGCACAACGGACCGCCCAGGTAGACGAACGGCGCCGTGAATGCGATGCGCACGATGTTGTCCGGCGTCCAGCCGATGGCAGGGCCAGGCGAAGGCGCCGGCGAAGACGGCAGCGCGACGTCGCCGGCGAAGACGAGCACGCCGCCGACGCCGAGGTTGACGGCGAACGTCGCACTCGCGTCGAGCGGGCCGTGCGGCGCGTGCGCGAGCGTGACGGCGACGTTCATCAGGCCGCCCTGGTAGGCCTCGGCGGCGGCGGTGCGGCGGAACTCGAGCGCCGTCAGCGTGCGCCCGACGAGGCCCGTGAGGTGCTGCGGGGCGACGAGGTGCTGCTGACGCAGCGGCGCCGACGCGCCGGCGAGCCAGCCGAACGAGTCGGCGTCGACGGCCGCGGCGCTCGCTGGCACGACGTGATGCTGGACCGACTGCGCTGCGGCAAAGCCAGACAGGCAGCAGCCGACGACGATGCGGAACGGGAGCATGGGACCACCTCTCCTTCAAGTTGTTGCGGGCTTGGACGAACGGCAAACGAAGGTGCTGATCAGGGGGCTAGGACTTCGACGAGGACGACGCGGCGGTTGAGGCCTTTACCGACCCAAAGCCACAGCACTGTGCCCCCGGGCACGGGCGGGACGGGCAGCTGGTTGGTCTTCCCGGGCACGACGGCGTGGCTGACCGTCTCCCCAGCGCTGCCGGCGCTGACATAGACGGTGGTGTCGTTGCTGCCGACCTCGACCGTGATCGTGCCGCCCTGCACGACCGGGCCGATGACGCGCAACCCAGAGCCGCCTTGCGGGCTCATCGCACGCTCCGCAGCGCTTGCGCGCGCTGCTGCAGCGGCGCGGCCACCGGCACCTCGGCGCGTTCGATCACGCCGGCCAGCGCGCGCGCGAAGCGCGAGCGGTCGGGGAAGGCCGCGTCGGCGATGACGAGGTCGCACAGGCGGCCGATGCCGCGCCACAGCGCCGCGTCGTGGCAGTAGTGGCTGAACGTCCACGAGACGAGCAGTAGGCGGTGCTGCACGAGCTGTGCGTCGCTGCCATCGATGGCGAGGCGCCGCAACTGGTCGAGCTCGGCGTCGCCGGTCGGCGCCAAGGCGTCGTCGGGCAAGCGCGCCCCGCCGGAGGCGAAAACGCACGCGCCACCGAACGACACGCCACAGGCAAACGTCGCGCCGACCAAGAGGAACGACCGGCGGCTCACGTCGGACGCAGGCGTCCGCGGCGCCACCAGGAACACGGGTTCGATGCGCATGGCAAACACTCCGTGAGGACGGATGCCGCCGCTATGGCGAGCGGCGGAGGGCGAGACAGGTGAGCGTCTGACTAGCACAGTCTGTGAGTCTGTCAACGACCGGGGGCACGATGGCACCGGCAGTTCGGCGCCGGGCGCAGACGCCGGATGCCGGTTTGCGCGCGCGCAAGCCGCAATGCTCTCACCGCTTGCCGAATGGCGTCGAGGCGCCCGGCGCGGCTCATCGCCGCGCCGCGAACCACAAACTCGTGACGATTAGCGCCATGCCGGCCCAGCGCTCCGCGGTCGGCAGCGCGCCAAATACGATGGCGCCGAACAGCGTCGCGAACGCAACTTGCAGATAGCCGATCGCCGTCGCTCGGCCGGCTTCTTGCCGGGCGAGGCCGCGCGTCAGCGCCAATTGCGCGAGCTGCGTCACCACGCCAATGCCGACGAGCAGCGCCCACCCGCGCGCATCCGGCCAAACCCAATGCGTCAGCGCGAAGGGCGCCGACAGCGGCAGCGTGACGACCGGCAAGTACCACACCACGACGAGCGGGTCCTCGCTGTGGCCGAGCCGACGCACGGTCACGTAGGCGACAGCCGACAGCACGGCGCTGAGCAGGCCGACGAGCGCGTAGCCGAGCGGCACGTCGGCGGACGCCGCGCTGCCGATGTGCCACGCCGGCTGCGCGATCAGCAGCACGCCGGCAAAGGCGATCGCCAACGCCGCGACGACCCGCCCGGTGACCGGCTCGCGCAGCGTGAACGACGCCAACACCGCCGTCCACAGCGGCGCCGTCTGCTGCAGCACGGTCGCCTCGGCGAGCGGCAGGCCGACGAGCGCGAAGTAGTACGACACCAGCGCCGCGGAGCCGACGATGCCGCGCAGCAGCAGCAGGCGCGGCTGGTTGCCGCGCGGCGACAGGCCCACCCGACGCAGCATCCACGTCGCCAGCAGGAGCGTGATCGCGCCGCGCGCGAACACGATCTGCATGGGCGGCAACGACGCGCCGGCAAGCTTGACGAACAGGCCCATCACCGCGAACCAGAACGCCGCGAGCGCCATGTCGGCGACGCCGGTGGGACCGTCTTCGGGCGACGCCGCGTCGCCCGGACCTGCGGTCGGCGCCGTCACTGCGGGTTGCGCGCGAGCGCTTCGCGGAACGCGGTCTCGACGGCCTCGGCGCCCTGCGGCCGCAGCAGCGCGATGGCGGCGTCCGTGGGCAGCGCGGCGCGGGCCGCCGCGCCGAGCGCACGACCGACGGCGGCTGGATCGCTGCCGACGACGCACGCGGCCGTCGCGGCACGCAGCGACGGATCGATCGCCACGATCGGGATGCGCAACTCGGCAGCGCGCGCCGCCAGCTCCGCAAGCGGCTGCGGGTCCGCGAGCGCGACAACCAGCACGCGCACGTTGGCGTCGAGCCGCTCGCGCAGCGCCGCAGCGACGCGGACCGGGCCGCCGGCGGCCACGCCGCCTTCGATGACCAGCTGCGGGTAGCGCGCTGCCGCCGCGCGCGCCGCCGCGTGGGCGCGCAGAGGCCAGCCGTCGCCACCGTCGGCCGCGACGAGACCGACGCGGAAGACGACGTCGGTCGTCGGCTTCGTCGTCAGCTGCTCGGCGTGCTGGCGGGCAAGCGCGGCGAGACCGATGTCGCCGGGGCCAAGGCGTGCGACGCCGCCGGCGGCGGCGTTGGCCGTGTCGACGACGCGCAGGCCGAGCGCGACCTTCGGCGGCAGCGCGACGCCGTGGCAGGCGAGCAACGCAAGGTCGACGGCGACCGGCGCCGGGTCGGCCGGCACGATCAGCGTCTCGTCTGCTTGCGGCGCCTGTGCTTCTGCTACCGCGACGACGCGCAGCGCCGGCGCTGCGCTCGCGCGCAGCCGGCGCGCCACTGCGAGACCGTGCGCGTCGATGACCACGACGGCAGCGGCGCCACCGTGCAGCATGGCGGACGCGGCCGACGCGACGGCCGAACCATCGGCGCCGTCGATGCCGATGGCGAGGGCGACGCGGAGTTTGCCGTCAGCGGTGATGTCCGACGAGCAGGCCGCGAGCGCGGCGACACAGCATGCGACCAGCGGACGGAACATCGGGGCGGATGTTGAAGCATCCGCGCTCACGACTGCAAGGGCGCGGCGAACGCTTCCTCGAACGCCGCGACGACCTGCTCGGGCCGCAGCGCGCTCGGCCGCAGTTCGCGCGTGAGTTGGCCGTACTCCTGACGGCTCGGCACGCCGAAGTAGAGCTCCGGGATCGGCTCGCTCGGCGCGTCCGCCGTCCAAGCCGCGCCGTCGTGCGCGGGCTCGAGCAGGGCCAGGCGCGCGGCGAGCGGCCGCAGGTCGCGCCGGATCGTCGCGCGGATGGTCACCAACTCGAACCAGCTCTCGGTGCGGTCGTGGTAGCGGTAGCGCATGCCGTCGGCATCGCGCTGGACGTGCAGCACGCGGTACGCGCTGGCCAACGTGTTGAGCGTCATGCGGTGGCGCGGCCCATCTGTCGTCAGCACGGCGAAGCCAATTTCGGGCCGGAGCCGCCGTTCGACCGCGCCGGCGAGCCCGCGTTCGATCTCCTGCTGCACGCGCGCCATCTCGTCGGCGTACAGCGCGCGAAACTGGCCGACGTGGTCGAGCACGCTCTCCGAGTTGGCGAGCAGCCATTCGTAGCGCCGCAGCGACAGATCGTCGGGATCGGTGACGCCGTGAAACGCGCCGCGCACCGGCGACTCCGGCGCAGCGAGCCGCGCGATCGTGCGGTCAATGGCGAAACCCCGCCAGGTCTGCCAAACGCCGTAGTCGCCGGTCGCGGCGGCAGCGAGCAACAGTTCTTCGCGCGCAAATGCGACATCCGGCCGCAGGATCGCCAGTAGCGACCCGAAGCCGTCGGTGTCGTAGTGGTCGTTGCACACGACCTCGACGCCGCCGAGGAACGCCTGCTGAGCGGCGGCGTCGGCGCGGGCGAAGCGCAGCGCGATGCCGGTGCTGAGGTCGGCCTTCCAAACCGTCGGCGTGCGATTGCCCGGCCAGTGCGAGAGATTCGGACCGTGCGGCGTCATGCCGTCGACCGACAGATGCGGCACGGACAAGCCGGTTGCGCCGGCGAAGCCAAGCCGTAGGCGGGTCGCGGGAGCGAAACGGGAAGCGCCGGATTCTGAGATCACTTGTGCTTCCGGGATCATGCACGAGATGCGCGGCGCGCGAAGTAGTGGTTGTGTCGCGGCCCACAAGGGTCGAGGCGTGACCACCCTCTGACATGAGCGAGAAGAGTCACTGCGGCCGTCGGGAGCGTGAGTTTGATGGTCGCTTTCTCTGTCTCTGCCACACCGTCCGGTCACACGTCGACGGCGCGGCGATCACCCGCTTTCGAACGGCGCGTCCGCGGTTGCTGCGACGAACCAACGCGCTCGCCCGTGGATAGCGCGGATGCGAACGACGGCCGCCGGCGCTGCCGACTTGGTGCTTGCTTCCAGGGTCGACCTAGCTAGGATCCGCCGCCCCCAACGTGGGGACGTAGCTCAATTGGTTAGAGTACCGGACTGTCGATCCGGTGGTTGCGGGTTCGATTCCCGTCGTCCTCGCCAAACAAGAAGCCCAGCGCCAACCTCGGTTGTCGCTGGGCTTCGTCCTTTATCAGGCGGGGGCTCGGGCTGGTTTGTGAACGAACGGGGGCTCGATGGGCGGCATCGGCAAGTCCCGGCTGGCCTCGCCGTGCGCTGGCGGCGCGGGCAGACCGTATCACCGGCCCCACCTCGGGCAGGCGGCCCGGTCCTCGCCGGTCCGCTACGGCGCTGCCTGACAACTCGGCGCGGCAGTTCGAATCACTTCTTCGCGCAGCAGCAACCGCCGGCCGCCGGCTTGGCCGCAGCCTGAGCACCCTTGTCGCCGCAGCACGAACCGCCGGCGGCCTTGTCGCCCTTGTCGCTGCAGCAGCCAGCCGCATCGCCCTCGCCCTCGGTCTCGTCATCACCGCAACCGCTGCACGTGCCACCGAGGCCACCGTCGACGGCCTTGGCGATCTCCTTCGCCTTGGCGATCGCCTGCTCGCGCGTCATGCCGTCGGTCTTCATGGTGACGCCGCAGACCGCCGTCGCCTTGCCGTCTTTCATGCAGATCGGCAGGGTGATGTCGAGTCCGCCATTCTCCTCGAGCACGACTTCCTGGCCGGTCTCGAGCGCCTTCTTGTCCTCCGGGTCCGAGGCCTTGCCGACCTTCTCGGCGACCGTGCTGGCGCAGACCTTCATGCTGCCGTCGGCGGCGCAGTGGATGGTCAGGCGGGTCACGGCCGGGTTGGCCTTGGCGACATTGTCGACGACCGTTTGCGGGGCGTTGGCCGCGTCGCAGCAGGCGCCGGTCGCCGCGCAGGACGTAAGGCCGCCGGCCACCAGGAGGAACAGGGGCAGGAGCAGGGTTCGCATCGTGGGTTCCAGGATTGGGGGATGCGGAGGATACGGAATCCAGGCGCGACGACAAGGCGGCCCCAGTGAGTAGGGAAGGCGCGACCGGCCGACCGCGTCGAACCGCCCACCGCCGGCCGCTAGCTTGCACGCCCGATGCCGACCGATTCCGCAGTGCACCACTGGGGCGGCCGCCTGTTCGGTGGCCTCGCGCTGCTGGCGTTCGCCGGCAGCGGCGGCCTCGTGCGCGTCCTACGGCTGGCCGATCCCGGCGGCGTCGTCACGCTGATCGCCGGCATGCTCGGCTTTGCCATCGCGTACCGGGCGATTGGGCCGTTCGCGCGGGCGCTCGGCGGGCAACGACGCGCACAGCCCACGTGGAACGACGCCGCCCGCGACGCCTTCGCCCGCGCCTCGCTGCCGCGACGCATCTACTACCTGCTCGCGTCGGTCGCCGACGCCGATGCGCCGATTTCGCAAGCGGAGCGCAACGCCGTGCGCCACTTCGTGCTCGAGCGCTTCGCCGATCCGGTGCGCGCCGCCGACCTGCAGGACTGGGAAGCGCAGCCCTTCCCGATCCACGACCGCAAGGGCCTCGCCGCGCGCATCGCCGTCGGCCTCGACGACGCGGAGCTCGACTCGGTGTTCTGTTGGTGCTGCCTCGTCGCCTTCGCCGACGGCCGCTACGGCGCGGCCGAGCACGAGGCGCTGCAGCAGATCGCCAAGGGCCTCGGCATCGCGGCGCCGCGCGCGCGCATGCTGTTCCACCTGGCGCGGGCGCAGTTCCTGCGCGGCGATCGCCGCGGCGAACAGCGCGCGCGCGGCCCAGCACCCGCGCCCGCCGAGGCGCGCAAGCAGGCGCTCGACGAACTCGGCCTGCCGCCCGACGCGACGCCAGCACAGCTCCGCAAGCGCCACCGCGAGCTGGTGCGCAAGTTCCACCCGGACGCGCAGCCGCACCTCGGACCGGCGGCGTTGCGCGAGGCGACCGAGCGCTTCACCGCGATCCAGCGCGCGTACGAAACGCTGACTGCAATTGGCGCCGGCGCGTAGGCTCTGCACATGGTCACGATCACCGCTCGCTACGAAGGCGACCTCTGCTGCACGGCCGTCCACGGCCCGTCTTCGGCCCAACTCAGCACCGACGCGCCGAAGGACAACGAAGGCCTCGGCCGGTACTTCTCCCCCACCGACCTCGTCGCCACCGCGCTGGCGACCTGCATCCTGACGACGATGGGCATCGTCGCGCGCCGGCACGGCATCGTGCTGAAGGACGCGCGCGCCAAGGTCGAGAAGCACATGCAGGCGAGCCCCCGCCGCATCGCACGCCTGCCGGTCGAACTGCACGTGCCGGGCACGTTCACCGACGACCAGAAGAAGCTGCTCGAAGCGACCGCGCACGCCTGCCCGGTGCATAAGAGCCTGCACCCCGACATCGACGCGCCGATCACGATCGTCTGGGCCTGAGCCGCAACCACGCTGGACAATGACGGCGAGCCGCAATGCGGCCGGCCGCAGCGTGGCCGCAAAGACGCCGCCGCCGGCGACAACGGAGTCCGCCTTGCCACCGCGACGGTCCCACCCGCAGAACTTGGTTCAAAGTGGGGGTGGACGAGCCGCGCATCTGAGCTACGTTTGGCCATTCGTTTGCACCAAACCTCTCCGCGTTGCCCCCGTCCCAACCCCCTGCAGAACTCATGAACCTGAACCTCGTTTCGGTCGCCGCATTCGCCTGTGGCGCTCTACTTAGCGCGCAATCGCCACTGAATGTCTATCCCGTTGCTCCGGTCGGCTACTACGGCTGGAACGCCCCGCCGGCGATCCACAGCCACATGTTCGACCTGACGGTGACCTCGCAGGTCACGCTGCAGGCCATCAACACGCCCCTGCTCTCGCCGCTCGGCCAGCAGGGCACGTTCGAGGTCTGGCTGACCAACCCCGGCATCACGACGTACGTCGGCAGCGAGACCAACTCGGCCAACTGGACCCTGCAGAGCTCGGGCCGCATCTTCGGCAAGGGCACGACCGGCTCGCTGGTCACGCTGTCGGCGCTGACCTGCCAGCAGACGCCCGCCGGCGCCGGCCTCGTGCTCAGCCCGGGCTCGCGCGGCGTCCTGCTCCGCTACGTCGGCGTGACCCCGCTGCTCGTCGCGACGACGCCGCAGACGTTCACCAACGCCGAGATCTCGGTCTCCGGCGGTTCGATGCAGTACACGCCGTGGGGGGCGCCGCAGGGGGCAATCGGCGGCACCACCGGCTACACCTCGTGGGGCTGGCGCGGCCAGATCATCTACGCCAACGGCACGGCCCCGCACGCCTGCGCCGAGACGGCCACGTATGGTGAAGGCTGCTACACGGTCAACGGCTCGGCCTACCAGGAGTGGACCGACAACGCTCCGGGCGGCGCCGCCGCTGCGGCCAGCCTCGCGCTGACCGGCAAGTCGCTCAAGTTCCTGCCGACCGGCCCCAGCTACCTGATGCTGCCGGGCACCGCCGCCGGCTACGTCGCGCCGAGCGCGACGGCCACCGCGCTGGCGCTGACCGACGACAACGAAGTCACGGTCGCGCTGACGGTCCCGTTCAACTACGCGGGCGGCACGACGAACAACCTGTTCGTTCACGCCAACGGCTACGTCTCGGTCGCGACCAACAACACGCTGCCGGGCGGCCCGAACTATGTCCCGGAGATCCCGGCGATGCTGTCGGCGACGGAGACGGCGTGGTGGTCGTGGCACGACTACAACCCGACCGAGGCCGGCAGCGGCCAGGTCAAGTTCGAGGAAGTCGGCGGCGTCGCCTACATCACGTGGGACGGCGTCGAGAGCTACCCGACGACGCAGGCCAACCCGAGCACGCTGCAGTTCCAGTTCAACCTCGTCACCGGCGAAGTGAACATCGTCTGGCAGACGATCGAGTCGTTCGGCCAGACGGGCTTCCTGCAGGGCTCGGACCACATCATCGGCTTCTCGCCGGGCGGCAACTCGCCGGCGACCGGCCTGTTCAACATCAACACGCTGACCAGCCAACTGCTCAGCTTCCCTGAGGTGTTCCCGCTCAATCTCGTGTCGTCGAGCAATCCGCTGATCGGCACGACGGTCAACCTCGTCACCTCGCGTGAGACGGGCTCCAGCCTCGGCATCTGCTTCGTCACAACCGGCCAGATCGCGGCTCCGGGCCTGGATCTCGGCCTGATCGGCGCCCCAGGCTGCTCGGCCCTGGTCGACATCAGCACTGGCGTCGGCAACCTGATCTCGAACCTCGGCCTGCCGGGCGTCTCGATGTCGATCGCGTTCCCGCTGCCGAACAACCCGGCCTTCGCCGGCCTGTCGGTCTTCAGCCAGTCGATCTGGCTCGACCCGACGGTCAACGCCTTCGGCATGCTCGTGTCGAACGGCGTCGACTTCACCCTCGGCAACTTCTGATCGAGGTCGACCGCCAGCCGCTGCGCCTCGCGCGGCGGCTGGACGCTGCGGGCCGCCGGCGTCTTTGGACGTCGGCGGCCCGCGGTGTTTGCGGCGGGCGCGCCGCGGCAATCGCCCGCTCGTCCCCGGTCGCCGGCGCGCGGTATGCTTCGGCGCCGATGCGTACCGTTCCGCACCTGCTCGCGGCCGCCGCGCTGACCACCGCCGGCGCCGCGCAGGCGCCGCCGGCGTACTACGCCAGCGTAGTCGGCACGTCGGCGGCGCAACTGCGCGCGACGCTGCACGCGGTCATCGACGACCACACGCGCATCCCCTACACAGCGTCGTCGACCGACACGTGGGACGTTCTCGAGCTCGCCGACCAGGCGCCGGGCAGCACGACCCAGATCCTCGACCTCTACAAGAACGCGCTCTACCAGAAGCAGGGCGGCGGCAACACGTTCTACAACCGCGAGCACAGCTGGCCGAACAGCTACGGCTTCCCGGTCGATGGCGCGACCAACTACCCGTACACGGACTGCCACCACCTGTTCCTCTGCGACATCGCCTACAACGCGGCCCGCGACAACAGCCCGTACCTGATCGCGAGCGCGTCGTGGACCGAGTTCGCGACGACGCTGACCGGCGGCCAGGGCGGCGGCACCGGCGCGTTCCCCGGCAACAGCAACTGGAGCGACATCAACCTGTCGCCGATCGGCGGCTGGCAGACGTGGAACGGCCGCAAGGGCGACGTCGCCCGCGCGCTGTTCTACATGGACCTGCGCTACGAAGGCGGTACGCACGGCGGCACCGGCGCCAGCGAGCCCGACCTGCGCCTGACCGACGACCTGACGCTGGTGCAGAACAGCACGACGGGCAACAACCTGTCGGTCGCCTACATGGGCAAGCTCAGCGTGCTCCTGCAGTGGCACCAGGAAGACCCGGTCGACCAGAAGGAGATCCAGCGCAACAACGCAGTGTTCGCCGCGCAGGGCAACCGCAACCCGTTCATCGACAACCCCGACTGGGCGCTCTGCCTTTACCTCAACCAGTGCGTCCGCGTGCGCAACCCCGAAGTCTGGGTCAACGAGCTGCACTACGACAACACGGGCGTCGACGTGAATGAGTTCGTCGAGCTCGCCGGCCCCGCCGGCATGCGCCTCAACGGCTGGATGCTGCTCGCCATCGACGGCGCCAACGGCACGGTGTACGCGCGGCAGAAGCTCGCCGGCGCGTTCCCCGACCAGCAGAACGGCTACGGCACGCTGTCATTCCCGTTCGCCGGCCTGCAGGACGGACCCGACGCCATCGCAGTGGTCAGCGCCGACGGCGCCGTCGTGCACTTCATCGCCTACGAAGGCGCGGTGACCGGCGTCGGCGGCGCGATCGCCGGCCAGCAGGCGACGCAGCTGTCGGTCAGCG
This sequence comes from Planctomycetota bacterium, assembly GCA_016872675.1. GTDB lineage: Bacteria > Planctomycetota > UBA1135 > UBA1135 > UBA2386 > UBA2386. The sequence goes on along the minus strand of VGZG01000011.1, from coordinate 34,551 downwards.
AGCCGTCGACCACGCCGGTCGGCCAGTCGCTGCAGCTGACCGGGGCCGGCAACCACGGCAATGCGTTCACCTGGAACGCACCCGCCGGCGCGACGCCCGGCCAGAAGAACGTCGGCCAGACGTTCCAGTAGCGTCCGCGGGGCGCGAGCGATCGCTACCGGCTACGCCGGCGTGCTGCGCAGCGGCTCGTGGCGGCGCTCGACCTCGACCGTCGGCGCGCCGGCGTAGCCGCGGCGCGGCAGCAGCGTCTCCTGCTTCATCACCACGCTGTGCGGCAGCACGTGCGCGCCGTCGCCGACGTCGGCGCCGTACAGCACGACGGTGCCGCGACCGACGGTGGCGTGCGCGCCGATGCGTACCGGCCCCATCTTGAGCACGCGGTCCTCGAAGCTGTGCGCCTGGAACATCGCGTGCACGGTCGCGCCGTCATCGATGCGCAGCATGTCGGGGTCGACGACCTGCGCGAAGCCGTCGCCGAGCACGACCCGGCGGCCGATCTTCATGCCGAGCGCGCGCAAGAACCACGGCAGCAGCAGCGTGCCTTCGAGCAGCTGCAGGAAGCCGCGGCTGTAGCGCTCCCACACGACGTAGTGGAAGTCCCAGCGGTTGGCCCAGCACGACCACAGCGCGTGCTGCGCCGGCTTGACCTTGCCGAGCAGCAGCCACTTCGCGGCGATCACCACGGCGGCGAGCACGAGCGCGTAGCCGCCCGCCGCGAGGCACGCGACGACGAACTGCGCCGACGCGGTTTCGCCGGCGGCGGCAACGACGTCGAACCAGCGCAGACCGAGCCACACCGGCAGCGCTGGCAGCACGAAGCGCGCGCACTCCCAGAACATGCGGTTGGCGCGGCGCAGCAGGTCCGGCCGGTGCGTCATGCGGTGGTCGGCGGTCGCCACCTCGCGCTTGGGCAGCGCAAACGCCGGCTGGCCGAACCAGCCGGTGCCCGCCGCCATGCGCCGGTCGTCGGCGACCGTGCACACACCGATCACAACGTCGTCGGGCAGCCGCTGGCCGGCGTCGATCACCACATGGTTGCCGACGAAGTTGCGGTCGCCGAGCGCGGTCGGCGCGACGGTCACCGCGCCGCCGTGCTGGCGCGGCACGCCGAGGTAGATGCCGTCGGCCAGGAACGCGCCGCCGCCGAGCCGCACGTGTTCGGGCAGCACGTCGACGATCGTGCTGATCTCGGTGTCGCGGCCGATCTTCATGCCGGCGAGACGCAGCCACATCGGCCAGAACAACGCACCCGCGAGCCACTGCCCTGCGGACTCGACGGCGTCTATGCGCACCTGCGCCTGCAGGTGCAGCCACGTCCAGCGGCCGTGCGTGCCAGCCGGGATCGGCGACGACCAGCGCAGCGCCAACGCTTGCGCGACCAGCGCGACCGGCGCGCCGACGAGCGCGAGCAGCACCGTCAGCCACATCCAATCCGGCCGCGAGGATGGGCCGTCGGCACACAGCCACTTGCTCAACGCCGCCGCATCGACGCCAAGCAGCAGCGCGCCGCCGTAGACGAGGCCGGTGAACGGCAGTGCCAAAATCGGCGCCGAGAACAACCGGCCGAACAGCCGCAGCGACACGTACAGCCACGGCGACAGCGACGCGCTCGGCACATCGATGGCGGCCGGCGCCGGCGCCTGGCCGACGCGCTGCGCAGGCACGCCCTGCCACAACTCGCCGGCCGGCACGGCAACGCCCGGCGACACATACGCCAGCGGTCCGAGCACGCTGCCGGCGCCGAGCGAACCGCCGGGACCGATGCCCGCGCGCGTACTCAGCGTCGCGCCAGCGCCGATGCGCACCGGGCCGACGACGAGGTGGCCGTTGTCGAGTTGGCAAGCGCCGAGTTCGACCTCGCGCATCAGCGCAGCGTCGTCGCCGATCTCGATCAGGTCCCAGCCGCCCGACAGCATGTCGACGCCGCGGTGCAGATGCACACGCTTGCCGATCTTCGCCCCGAGCGCGCGCAGAGCCACGACCTTGGCCTCGGTGCCGTCCAGCAGGTTCCACGGCACGAGGCGCACCAGCCGCACGACGATCCAGTGGCGCACATGGAAGCTGCTCCACGCCGGCACGCGCTGCGGCCGGTACCGGCCGATCAGCAGCGCCTTGGCGCCAATCGCGACGGCCAGCGTGACGACGGCGTAGGCGCCGAAGCCGAGCGCGCCGAGCCACGGGCCGATGAACAGCAGCTGCAGCAGTGAGAACTGCGCGACTAGCCACGGCAGAACGACGAAGCCGGCGAACCACGCGAGACCCGATGCGGCCGCGATCAGCAGCGCGACGACAGCCGCCTGCACGGCCGTGGCGACCCACGGCGTCGGCAGCAGCGGCGGCAACGTCGCGTCGGCCGCTTCGTGGCCATCGTCGGCGGCCGCGGCCTGTAGGCGCCGGGCCAGCGCCATCGGCGTGCGGTACAGATAGACATCGCGAACCGCCGTCGCCTCGCCACCCGGTTGCCGGCGCAGGCGCGAGACCAGCAGCGCGGCGCGCAGCGAGTTGCCGCCGAGCGCGAAGAAGTCGCTATCGGCGCCGACGATCGCCGGCTCGACGTGCAGCGTCGCCGCGAACTCGTCGCGCAACAATCGCTCGGACGACGTCGCCGGCTGCCATACCTCGCCGACCACGACGCTGGCCGGCGGCGCGATGCGCGGCAGCCGCTTGCGGTCAATCTTGCCGCCGAGCGTGCGCGGCAACTCGGCGATGAAGCCGAAACGGCGCGGCGTCATGTAGTCCGGCAACACGGCGCGAACCGCCGCAGCCATCGCGTCGACGTCGGGCAAGTGCGCTGGATGAGCGGCGACGAGATGCGCCGCGAGCACCTTCTCGCCGCCTTCCTCCTGCGCGCAGCACGCGACTTCACGCACGCCTTCACACTTGGCCAGCACGGCCTCGACCGCTTCGAGTTCGATGCGGTAGCCGCGCACCTTGACCTGCGCGTCGATGCGGCCGTGGTAGCTGAGTTCGCCATCGGCGCCGCGCGTAACGAAGTCGCCGGTTCGGTAGACGCGGCCGATGCCGGGCAGCGTCGGGAAGCGCTGTTCGGTCAACGTCGGCAAGCCGAGGTAACCCCGCGCGAGCCCAGGCCCCGCGATGCACAACTCGCCAGTCTCGCCGTCGCGCACCGGCTGCAGGTCCTCGCTGAGCAGCCAACCGACGTGCGGCGGCACCGGCACGCCGATGGTCACCGGCCGGCCGGCTTGCACGCGGCAGCGCGTCACCGTCACCGTGCACTCGGTCGGGCCGTAGCCGTTCTCCAACCACAGTTCCGCACCCCACAGGTCGGCAAGATCCTGCGGCAGCGCTTCGCCGCCGACATAGCAGAGGCGCAGGTCTGGGAGTTCGGCGCGCGGCGAACGCACGCCCATCGCGCGCAGCAGCGTTGGCGGCGGGCAAAACACGCTGATGCGCTCGCGGCGTAGCCACGTGACGAGGTCTGGTCCCATGCGAACCGTCTCGTCGTCGAGCAGCACAAGCGTCGCGCCGGACGCGAATGCGAGCCACGCTTCCTCGACCGACGAGTCGTACGCCGGCGAACTGCCCTGCGCGCAGCGATCACCCGGGCCGATGGCGAAGCGCTGCACGCCCTGCGTGATCAGGTTGACGGCGCCGCGGTGCTCGATCAACACGCCCTTGGGCTTGCCGGTCGTGCCCGACGTGTAGATCACGTACGCGAGGCTGCGTTCGTCGGCCCACGCTGGGCTCGGCGCCGCCGAAGGCGCGTCCGCGGCGAGCGGCAGTTGCACGACCGGCAGGCCAAGCGCGGCGACGCGGGCCGCTCCGGCCGTGTCGGTGACCACCGCGACGGCCTTGGCGTCGGCGGCGATGTGCGCGAGCTGCGCGTCGGGGGAAGTCGGGTCGACGCAGACGTAGCCGGCCCCGGCCTGCATCACGCCGAGCCACGTCGCGTACAGCCACGGGCTCGCGCGGCCGAGCAGCACGACGACGAGCGCTTCTTGGCGCACGTGCGGCACGACCGCGGCGGCGATCTGCGCCGCCATCGTCGCGAGCTGCGCGTAGGTGACGACGACGCGCTCCGATCGATCCGCCCCCGGCGGCGCGTCGACGGCGGGCTGCCCGCTGTGGCGCGCGACGCTCGCTGCGAAGAGGTCGACGAGCCGCGTCATCTCACTCCGGGGCGGGGGCCAGTGGCATGCTGTCGATCGCCGCGTCGATGGCCTCACCGCCGACGACGACCGTTACGCGACCCTCGCAACGCGAGACATCCCATTTGTTGTTGCGGTCGAGCCGACGCTGTAGCGCTTCGAGCAGCTCGGTCGGCACCTTGACGACAGTGATCGAGTCGGCCTTGTGCACCTTCGCCTTGGCGCACTTCTGCTGCAGCAGATCGGGCCGACGATGGCACCACACGACGACGCGTTCGGCGAGCTTGGCGGCGCGGTGCAGACGATCGGGCGCCGGCGCGCCGACCTCGACCCACTCGAGGACACGGCCATCCGGCGTCTTGACCCACAGCGCCGGCTCGTCAGCCTCCGCCAAACCCTTGCTGAACGCCAGCCCCGCCTTGTGCTCGAGCGCGCACGCGAGCACGCGCGTCAGCAAGTACTGCTCGTCCTCCGACGGATGGCGCGCAACACGAAGATCGAGATCCGCGTACACGCCGCGGTCGACGTCTGCCAACGTGATCTCGAAGCGATGCAGCACTAGACATTAGAGTGCGCGAACGCGCGTCGTATCGCAACAAAGAACGCGCGCGGCCCGCGTGTTGCGCGCGCACGACGCGCAACCGATACTTGCGCCGTTGATGCCAACCGTCACGCCAAAGCCATCGCGAATCTCACGCATTTCGCGTTGGGCCGGCGTGGCTGGCGAGCGGCGCGCTGCTGGCGCGGTTGGCGCCGGCGCCGTCCGCGACGTGATTGCGCGCTTGCGCGCCACCAACGACAAGTGATCGACGCGCCCGCTCGCGGCGTGCTGGACGACGGCCCGCCGCGTAGGCTGGCACGACGATGACCGCACGCTTCCTCCTGGCCACGATCGCGCTCGCCGCCGCGGCGACGACGCAGGCTCCCGCTCCCACCACGGCGCCGACGCCAACGGTCGACCTGTCGCTGCTGTCCGACCTCAAGGCGCGCGCCATCGGCCCCGCCGTCTGCGGCGGCCGCATCGGCGCCGTCGTCGGCGTGCCCGGCGATCCGACGATCGTCTGGACCGGCGCCGCCAGTGGCGGCGTGTGGAAGTCGACCGACGGCGGCGTGCGCTTCACGCCGGTGTTCGACGAGCAGGATTGCGCGTCGATCGGCGCGCTCGCCATCGACCCGCGCAGCCCGGATGTCGTCTGGGTCGGGTCCGGCGAAGGCAATCCACGCAACTCGGCGAGCGTCGGCCGCGGCGTCTACCGCACGCGCGACGGCGGCCGCACATGGCAGAAGCTCGGTCTGGAGAAGACCGAGCGCATCCACCGCATCCTGCTGCACCCGACGCAGCCCGACACCGCCTGGGTCGCCGCGTTCGGCACCAGCTGGGGCGAGAACGAGGAACGCGGCGTGTTCAAGACGACCGACGCCGGCGCGACCTGGACCAAGGTCCTGTACGTCGACCCGCGCACCGGCTGCGGCGACCTCGTGCTCGACCCGCGCAACCCGGACAAGCTGTTCGCGGCGATGTGGGAACACCGCCGCTGGCCGTGGCTGTTCAAGTCCGGCGGCCCCGGCTCGGGCCTCTTCCGCACGCTCGACGGCGGCGCGACGTGGACGAAGCTCGGCGAGGACGATGGCCTGCCCGGCGGCGAGCTCGGCCGCATCGGCCTCGCCATCGCGCCGAGCGACCCGCGCGTCGTCTACGCGCTGACCGAGGCGCAGAAGAACGTGCTGCTGCGCAGCGACGACGGCGGCTTCAAGTTCCGCGTCGTCAACGACAAGGAGGACGTCGCCCCGCGGCCCTTCTACTTCTGCGACGTGCGCGTCGACCCGGCCGACAAGAACCGGCTGTACAGCCTGCACACGACGGTCGACGTCTCCAACGACGGCGGCCGCACGTTCGAGGGCCTCGCCGGCTGGGACGCGGCGCACCCCGACCACCACGCGCTGTGGATCGACCCGACCGACCCGATGCGCCTGATCCTCGGCAACGACGGCGGCGTGTCGATCAGCCAGGACCGCGGCGGCTCGTGGCGCTTCTGCGGCAACCTGCCGCTGGCGCAGTTCTATCACGTCGCCTTCGACCTCGACCGGCCGTACCACGTCTACGGCGGCCTGCAGGACAACGGCAGCTGGCGCGGGCCGGCGACGGTGTGGGAGCACGGCGGCATCCGCAACGCGCACTGGCAGGAGGTCTGCTTCGGCGACGGCTTCGCCACCGTGCCCGATCCGCAGGACAGTCGGCAGGGCTACGCGATGAGCCAGGGCGGCTCACTCGTGCGTTTCGACCTGCGCACCGGCAGCCAGAAGTCCATCCGCCCGCCAGCCCCCGACGACGTCGAACTGCGTTTCCATTGGAACGCCGCGATCGCGCTCGATCCGTCCGCGCCGGGCACGCTGTTCTACGGCAGCCAGTTCGTGCACAAGTCGGTCGACCGCGGCGAGAGCTGGCAGATCGTCTCGCCGGACCTCACCAGCAACGACCCCGAGAAGCAGAAGCAGCACGAGAGCGGCGGCCTGACGCGCGACGTCACCGCCGCCGAGAACCACTGCACGATCCTGACCATCGCGCCGAGCCCGGTGCAGCAGGGCGTGCTGTGGGTCGGCACCGACGACGGCCGCGTGCACGTCAGCAAGGACGGCGGCGCCAACTGGACGAGCGTCGAGGCCAATGTGCCCGGCCTGCCCAAGCACACATGGTGCCCGCACATCGAGGCCGGCAAGCACGATGCCGGCACCGCGTACGCGGTGTTCGACGGCCACCGCACGGCCGACTGGACGCCGTACGTCTACGTCACGCGCGACTTCGGCGCGTCGTGGACGTCGCTGGCGACGCCGGCGATCGACGGCTACTGCCTCGTGATCGAGGAGGACCCCGTGCAGAAGCAGCTGCTGTGGCTGGGCACGGAGTTCGGCCTGTACGTGTCGTTCGACGGCGGCGCCGCGTGGCAGAAGTGGACGCACGGCGTGCCGACGTGCTCGGCGATGGCGATCGCGACGCACCCGCGCGAGCACGACCTGATCGTCGCCACGCACGGCCGCTCGATCTTCGTGCTCGACGACGTCTCGCCGCTGCGCCAGCTCGCCGCGACGATGGCGCAGAAGCCGAAGCTGCATGTGTTCCCGGTCACGCCGGCGATCGCGCACGAAGTGGCACAATCGTCCGGTGAGCGCTTCCCCGGCCACGGCGAGTTCCGCGGCACGTCGCGTGACCGTGGCGTGTTCCTGCACGTCTTCGCCGACGCGCCCGAGTTGAAGCACGCCGACAAGAAGCAGCAGAAGGCGCGCGAGGCGGCGCAGAAGGCGAAGGACGCGCCGGCCGAAGCGAAGCCGACGGATGCCAAGACGGACGAGAAACCCGCCGAGAAGCCCGCCGACGCCGCGCCAAAGCCGCCGGAGGAGCCGAAGGACAAGGCGACGATCGAGGTCTGGGACGCCGCCGGCCAGAAGGTGCGCGCGTGGCGCGAGGACCTGCGCCTCGGCCTCAACCGCGTCGTCTGGCGCTTCCAGCGCGACGGCGGCCCCGGCCCGTCGCGCGAGCTTTTGGACGAGCCCGAGTTCGCGCCCGCTGGCCGCGAGGTCCTGCCCGGCGAGTACCTGGTGACCGTGCGCTTCCAGGGCGAGCAGCGCGACGTCAAGGTGACCGTCGAGGACGACCCACGCGTGGCGATCGCCGCCGCCGACCGCGCCGCCAAGGACGCGCTGCGCCAACGCCGCGAAGACCTCAAGACCGAGCTGCACCGCGCGACGCAGCGCCTCGCGCGCGGCAAGAAGGACCTCGAGGTCGTCGAGAAACGCCTTGCCGTCGAGCCCAAGACGAAGCCGGGCGCAACCGATCCGCACAAGGCGCTGCGCGACGCGCTCGAGACGGTGAAGAAGGCCGCCACCGCGCTCGACGAGCAGCTCTGGGGCAAGAAGCCGGTGCAAGGCATCAACCGCGACGACGAGGGTCTGATCGCCAAGGCGCAGGAGCTGATGCGCGTCACCGGCACCGCCGACGCGCCCAACGCGACCGAGATCGCGCTGATGGGCCGCGCCGCTGGCAAGGTCCCGGCGGTCGCCGCCGCCGTCGACGCGTTCCTCGCCGGCCCGATGGCCGAGTTCCGCAAGGCGGTGGATGCGAGCGGCCTGCAGCTGCTGACGCCGGCAGCAGCGAAGTAGCGCGCGGTCCGCAGGCAGCGCGCGTCGGCGATCAGCGCGCGCGCCGGCCAGCCGACTTGCGACCGCTCGCGGCCCGCTTCGCCGCGCCGCGCGGCCGGTCGAAGTGGCTCTGCAGGATGCGCGCGACGCACGCCGTCAGGCGCTTGCCCATCGGGATGTGCAGGAACTCGTTGGGGCCGTGGGCATTGCTCTGCGGGCCGAGCACGCCGGTGATGAAGAACTGCGCGTCGGGGAACTTGGCGCCGAGCATGCCCATGAACGGGATCGTGCCGCCCTCGCCCATGTAGACGCACGGCTTGCCGAAGCAGGCCTGCGACGCGGCGGCGGCGGCGTTCTCCAGCCACCCGGCCAGCGGCGGCGCGTCCCAGCCGACGCTCGCCTTCTCGGCCGAGAACGTGATCTTGGCGCCGTTCGGCGGGTCCTGCGTCATCACCTTCTTGAGGTGCTGCAGGCACGCCTTCTCGTCGGCGCGCGGCGGGATGCGCAGCGACAGCTTGAAGGTCGAGAACGGCCGCAGCACGTTGCCGGCCTTCTCGACGTGCGGCACGCCGTCCTGGCCGATCAACTCGACGAACGGCCGCCACGTGCGGTTGAGCACCAACTGCTGCAGGTCCTTGGCCATCGCCTTCGTGCCCTTCTGCCAGGGGAAGCGCTGCCAGATCGTCTGACCGAGCACCTTGCCGGCGAGCTTCGCCTGCGCCTGGCGCTGGGCTGGGATCGCTATGTGGAACTCCTTGGGCAGGATGCGGCCGGTGGCGCTGTCCTCCAGCCGCTCCATCAGCTGGCGGAAGATGCGGAACGTGCTCGGCACGATGCCGCTGGCGTCGCCGCTGTGCACGCCCTCGGTCAGCACGTCGACGCGGATGTCGCCGCCGACGAGGCCGCGCAGCGACGTCGTGCACCACAGCTGGTCGTAGTTGCCGCAGCCGGAGTCGAGGCAGACGACGAGGCTCGGCGTGCCGATGCGCGCTTTCAGCGCGTCGATGTAGTGCGGCAGGTCATAGCTGCCGCTCTCCTCGCAGGCCTCGATCAATACGACGCAGCGGCTGTGCCTGCCGCCGGCTTCGCGCAGCGCGCGGATCGCCGTCAGCGACGCGTAGGCGGCATAGCCGTCGTCAGCGCCGCCGCGGCCATAGAGCTTGTCGCCCTTGCGCACCGGCTGCCACGGCCCGAGGCCGTCGAACCAACCGGTCATCTCCGGCTGCTTGTCGAGGTGGCCGTACAGCAGCACCGTGTCGTCGCCTTCGCCCGGCACCTCCATGTAGATCAGCGGCGTGCGGCCCGGCAGCCGCACCACCTCGACCGTCAGCCCTTCGATCGACTGCGCCTTGCACCAGCCGGCGATCAGGTCGACGGCGCGCTGCATGTGCCCCGCCGCCGCCCAGTCCTTGTCGAACGCGGGCGACTTGTTGGGGATGCGGATGTAGTCGACGAGCTGCGGGACGATGTCCTGTTCCCACACGCCATCGACAAACGGAGCAAGCTTGCGGTCTTCCATGGCAGGGGCGCGATGCGAACCGATGGGACGGCCGCGCACAAGCGCTGCTGGCGGCGGCGACGGCCGTCCGGGCCGACACGCCGTGCCGCCGCGGTCGCACGCTGCACCGTGCCGCGGGCAGGAATGCCGCCGTCGCGTCACCGATGCGGCAGCACTCCCTTCCTGGCGCGCTGTAGCGCGGGCACCTATTCTTCGCAGCCCGGCGCACGCTCCGACCCGCCCCACCGCACCCGTGAAGAACGACTCCGTCCTGCCGCGCGGCCAAGGCCGCCGCCGCGGCCCCGAGTTCCCGCCCTACGACACGGCCGCTGTCGCAGCGATCCTCGACCGCTGGCGCGACCAGCCCGGCAACCTGCTGCCGATCCTGCACGGGGTGCAGCAGGCGCTCGGCTTCGTGCCGCCGGGCGCCGTCGGCCAGATCGCCAAGGCGATCAACCGCTCGCGCGCCGAGGTGCACGGCGTGATCTCGTTCTACCATGACTTCCGCACCAGCCAGCCCGGCCGCGCCGTGCTCAAGCTCTGCCAGGCCGAGAGCTGCCAGGCGTGCGGCAGCCGTGAACTGACGGCGCACGCCGAGCGCACGCTCGGCTGCAAGCTCGGCGAAACGTCGCCCGACGGCGCGGTCACGCTGGAGCCGGTGTACTGCCTGGGCAACTGCGCCTGCTCGCCGGCGGCGCTGCTCGACGGCGAATTGCACGGTCGCGTCACGCCGCAAGGCCTCGACCGCCTGCTGGCGCAGGCGCGGAGGCGGCCATGACGATCAAGATCTGCGTGCCGCGCGACGCCGCGGCGCTGAGCCTCGGCGCCGACGCCACCGCCGCCGCGATCGCCAAGGCGGCGCGGCAGGCGGGCCAGGCGATCCAACTGGTCCGCACCAGCAGCCGCGGCATGTTCTGGCTGGAGCCGTTCGTCGAGGTCGAGACGGCGACTGGCCGCGTCGGCTACGGACCGGTGACCGCCGAGGACGTGCCCGGCCTGTTCGCCGCCGGCTTGCTGCGCGGCGGCGCGCATCCGCTGGCGCACGGCGTGGTCGAAGCGATGCCGTTCCTCGCGCGCCAGGAACGCCTGACGTTCGCGCGCGCCGGCCTCACCGACCCGCTGTCGCTCGCCGACTACGAAACGCACGGCGGCCTGCGCGGCCTGCGGCGCGCGCTCGGCATGGCGCCGACGGCCGTCGTCGAGGAAGTCGTCGCCTCGGGCCTGCGCGGCCGCGGCGGCGCTGGCTTCCCGACCGGCATCAAGTGGCGCACGGTCGCCAGCGCGCCGGCGCAGCCAAAGTACGTCGTCATCAACGCCGACGAAGGCGACTCGGGCACCTACAGCGACCGCATGGTCATGGAGGGCGACCCGTACGTGCTGCTCGAGGGCATGGCGATCGCCGGCTACGCCACCGGCGCTTCCTACGGCTACATCTACCTGCGCTCGGAGTACCCGCACGCGCTCGCCGTGCTCAACGAAGCGCTGGCAACGCTGCGCGCGCGCGGCGTCTACGGCCGCAACGTCCTCGGCGCCGACTTCGCGTTCGACGCCGAAGTCCGCGTCGGCGCCGGCGCCTACATCTGCGGCGAGGAAACGGCGCTGCTCGAGTCGCTCGAAGGCAAGCGCGGCATGGTGCGCTTCAAGCCGCCGCTGCCGGCGATCAAGGGCCTGTTCGGCCAGCCGACGGTGGTCAACAACGTCGTCTCGCTGGCGTCGGTGCCGATCATCCTCGACCGCGGCGGCAAGCACTACGCCGACTACGGCATGGGCCGCTCGCGCGGCACGCTGCCGATCCAGCTCGCCGGCAACGTCAAGCGCGCCGGTCTCGTCGAGAAGGCGTTCGGCGTGACGCTGCGCCAGCTCATCGAGGACTACGGCGGCGGCACGCGCAGCGGCCGACCGGTGCGCGCGGTGCAGGTCGGCGGCCCGCTGGGCGCGTACTTCGACCAGCGCCTGCTCGACCTGCCGCTCGACTACGAGGCGCTGGCGCAGCACAAGGGCATGGTCGGCCACGGCGGCATCGTCGTGTTCGACGACACGGTCGACATGGCGGAGCAGGCGCGCTACGCGATGGAGTTCTGCGCCGTCGAGTCGTGCGGCAAGTGCACCCCGTGCCGCATCGGCAGCACGCGCGGCCGCGAGCTGATCGAGAAGATCGTGCGCGGCAAGGACGTCGCGCGGAACCACCGCCAGCTGCTCGCCCTCTGCGACGTCATGGAAAACGCCTCGCTGTGCGCGCTCGGCGGCATGGCGCCGTGGCCGGTGCTGTCGGCGCTGCAGTACTTCCCCGGAGACTTCGGTTTGCCCGCCAAGGAGCCCGCTCATGTGGTCTGAACTACGCGACCTGCGAGAAGGCCAGGACCTCGGCACCCCGCCGCGTGGCGGCGAGCCGGTGGCGCTGGTCGTCGACGGCAAGCCGGTGACCGTGCCCGCCGGCAGCAGCGTGATGCTGGCGGCGGCGGCGGGCAGCTGCCCGGTGCCGAAGCTCTGCGCCACCGACACGCTTGAGGCGTTCGGCAGCTGCCGCGTCTGTCTCGTCGAGATCCAGGGCCGCAAGGGCTACCCGGCGGCCTGCACAACGCTCGTCGAACCCGGCATGGTGGTGACGACGCAGAGCCCGCGCCTGCACGAACTGCGCCAGGGCGTCGTCGAGCTGTACCTGTCCGACTTCCCGCAGGAGGACGTGCCGGGCGGCTGGAGCGAACTGCACGAGACGCTGCAGCAGGTCGGCGTCGCGAGCCATCCCTACGGCCAGGGCGAGAACCACCTGCAAGCGCCGGTCGACGAGAGCAACCCGTACTTCCTGTTCGATCCGGCCAAGTGCATCGTCTGCAGCCGCTGCGTGCGCGCGTGCGAGGAGATCCAGGGCACGTTCGCGCTGACGATCCAGGGCCGCGGCTTCGCCTCGCAGGTCGCCGCCAGCCAGGGCGAGCGCTTCCTGGACAGCGAGTGCGTGTCGTGCGGCGCGTGCGTGCAGGCCTGCCCGACGCAGAGCCTGGTCGAGAAGAGTCTGTTCGTAGGAGGCTACCACCGTGCCCAACCCCCGAAAGCCTGACGGTTCGCTCGTCACCACCTGCGCCTACTGCGGCGTCGGCTGCGGCTTCAAGGCCGAGACGATCGGCGGCGAGATCGTGCGCATGATCCCGTGGAAGGAAGGCAAGGCCAACCACGGCCACGCCTGCGTCAAGGGGCGCTTCGCCTTCGACTACTACCAGCACCCCGACCGTGTGCGGACGCCGATGATCCGCTCGTCGATCGATCAGCCGTGGCGCGAGGTGTCGTGGGACGCCGCCATCGCGCACGCCGCCGCCGAGATGCAGCGCATCCAGGCGCAGCACGGCCGCGGCTCGGTCGGCGCGGTGTCGTCGTCGCGCTGCACCAACGAAGAGATCTTCCTGATGCAGAAGTTCGCGCGCGTCGCGCTGCGCAACAACAACATCGACAACTGCTCGCGCATCTGCCACTCGCCGACGCAGTTCGGCCTGTCGGCGACGCTCGGCGCTGGCGCGGCGAGCCAGCACTTCGACTCGGTCCTGCAGGCGGACGTGATCCTCGTCGTCGGCGCCAACCCGACCGAGGGCCACCCGGTGTTCGGCTCGATGCTCAAGCGCCGCGTGCGCCAGGGCGCCAAGCTGCTGGTCGTCGACCCGCGCCGCACCGAGACCGCCGAGTCGGCGCACTGCAAGGCGACGGTGCACCTGGCGCTGCGGCCGGGCACCAACGTGCTGGTGCTCAACAGCCTCGCTCACGTCGTCGTCACCGAGGGCCTGCACGACGCGGCGTTCATCGCGGCGCGCTGCCACCCGGCGGAGTTCGAGCAGTGGCGGGCGCTGGTCGCCGACGCCCGCTACGCGCCCGAGGTCGTCGGCCCGGAGGCCAGCCTCGATCCGGCCGACATCCGCGCGGCCGCCCGCGTCTACGCCAAGGCCAAGCGCAGCACGATCTACTACGGCCTCGGCGTCACCGAGCACAGCCAGGGCTCGACCGGCGTCATGTGCCTGGGCAACCTCGCGCTCGCCTGCGGCATGCTCGGCCGCGAAGGCGTCGGCGTGAACCCGCTGCGCGGCCAGGGCAACGTGCAGGGCGGCAGTTGCCTCGGCAGCTGGCCGCACATGCTCAGCGGCTACCGCTTCGTCACCGACGACGCCGTGCGCGCGACCTTCGAGCAGGACTGGCGGCTTTCGCTCGACCCCGAGCCGGGACTGCGCCTGCCCAACATGTTCGACGCAGCACTCGCCGGCACGTTCAAGGCGATCTACATCCAGGGCGAGGACCCGGTGCAGAGCGACCCCAACCAGAACCACATCGTCGCGGCGATGAAGGCGATGGAGTGCGTGATCGTGCAGGACCTCTTCCTCAACGAGACCGCGAAGTACGCGCATGTGTTCCTGCCCGGCTCCAGCTCGCTGGAGAAGAACGGCACGTTCACCAACGCCGAACGCCGTGTCAGCATGGTGCGCAAGGTCGTGCCGCCGCTCGCCGGGCTCGAGGACTGGGAGATCACCGTCAAGCTCATCAACGCGATGGGCTACCCGCTGCACTACGACCACCCGTCGCAGATCCTCGACGAAGTCGCGCGCCTGTCGCCGGCCTACCAGGGCATGAGCTTCGCGCTGATCGAGCGCTGCGGCTCGGTGCAGTGGCCGTGCAACCCGCAGGCGCCGGAAGGCACCGAGGTGCTGCACACGCAGACGTTCCCGCGCGGCAAGGCCAACTTCATGCTGACCGGCTACGTGCCGACGACCGAGCGCATCGACGAGCGCCATCCGCTGCTGCTGACGACCGGGCGCATCCTGTCGCAGTACAACGTCGGCACGCAGACCCGCCGCACCGGCAACGTCGCGTGGCACGACGAGGACCTGCTCGACATCCACCGGCAGGACGCGGAAGCGCGCGGCATCCGCGACGGCGATCTCGTGGCGATCAGCAGCCGCTACGGCGAGACGCGCCTGCACGCGCGCATCAGCGACAAGGTCAGTCCGGGCGTCCTGTACACGACGTTCCACTTCGCGCAGAGCAAGGCCAACGCCGTGACCAGCGATCTGTCGGACTGGGCGACCAACTGCCCCGAGTACAAGGTGACGGCTGTCGAGGTCGCCAAGGTCCCGGCGACCGCGCCAGCTTCGGCCCGCGCGCGGGCGGGAGCGAAGGCATGAGTGCGGCACACGGCGACGGCATGGTGATCGCCATCGAACGGCTGGTGGCGATGGCCAACCAGATCGGCGACTTCTTCGCGCCGTACCCACAAGGCCAGCGCGAGGAAGGCGTGCGCAACCACCTGCGCCACTACTGGGATCCGCGCATGCGCGAAGCCCTCCTGGCCCACCTCGACGCGAACGCTGGCGCCGGCCTGCACGCGCACGTGCTCGCGGCTACCCGGTTGCTGCGCGACGAGCAGCAGACGGCCCGCAAGGCCTACGCCGGGCCGCCGCCACGCGGGTAGCGCGCAGACGAGTCTGCGCCGGCCGCAGGGGCCACCGGATGATGCAGCATCGGGACGCCGGCTGAGCGTGTCGCGCGACCCGCGTGGCCTATCCTGGCCCGACCATGCTTCGCCCCAGCACCGCATTCGCCACGCGCATCGCCATCGTCGCGCTGTCGACATCGGCGCTGTGCCCGCCCCGCGCCCTCGCCAACTGCGCCGCCGCGCCACAAGCGCCGGCCGCACAGGCGCCATGGCCCGGCATCGCCGAGCTGCGGGCGCTGGTACGCGAACACGGCCTGCAGGCGGAGGTCGATGCGCTCGCCGGCGAGATCACGGAATGGGCCAAGTCGCTCGGCAACAACAAGGCGAGCAGCCTGGCGCTCGACGCCTTCGCTGACCCGCTCGGCGCGCCGGCGGCGTTGCTGGCGACGACCGACCGGCTCGACGCCGCGGCGCGCATGGATCCGCCGCAGCTGCGCGCGCTGCTCGACGAGGCGCGGACGTTCCTCGCGCTGCCTGCGGTCGCCGACCAGAGCAGCAACGCAGTCGAACCGTCGCTCATCGCGCTGAAGGCGCTGCTCGCGAGCGCAGCACAGCAAGCAACGACCGCGCTCGAAGCGCTCGAAGCGGACGACCGCGCGGCGCTGCGCGCCGGGCTCGCCGCGCTGCTCGACGACTACCTCGAGAGCATCTACATCCACCAGAGCAAGACCAACGACAACAAGCGCACATGGAAGCTGCTGCAGCGCGTCGACGCCGCCGCCATGCACGCCGCCGCCGACAGCCTGCTGCCGCTGCTGCAGCCCAAGGTCTACAACGCGCTTGCCGCGGCGCTGCGCAAGGACCTCGCCGCCGCGCCGCCGCCGCCGACCGTGCCCGGCGTCACCGGCCGGCTGATGTACGCGGAGGAAACGCCGCACGGCTGGATCCTCATCGGCAGCACGGACGCCAACAGCTATGACGCGAAGATCGCGTTCGCGCTCGACCTCGGCGGCAACGACACATGGCGCGCGCAGAGCACGCGCAGCGACCTCGGTGCGCCGATCAACGTCGTGCTCGACCTCGCTGGCAACGATCGCTACCTCGCCGGCGAGCCGTTCGCGCAGGGCTGCGGGCTGTTCGGCGTGTCGCTGCTCTTCGACGCCGCCGGCAAGGACGTCTACGAAGGCGGCCGCGGCGCGCAGGGTTGCGCCTTCGCCGGCGTCGGCCTGCTGGTCGATGCGCAGGGCGACGATCGCTACACGGCGGACGCGTTTTCACAGGGCACGGCCCTGCACGGCACCGGCGCGCTGCTCGAACGCGCCGGCAACGACGTCATGGCGCTCGGCAGCGACGGCCAGGGCTACGGCCTGCCGCAGGGCGTCGGCCTGCTGCTCGACGTCGCCGGCAACGACCAGCGCACAGCGACCGGCACGCGCCCGAGCACGTACGGCACCGCCGGCGAGTTCGTCGGCCGCGCGCAGGGCACGGCCTTCGGCTTCCGCACCGTCGCGCCCGGCGGCCTCGGCGCGCTCGTCGACGGCGGCGGCAAGGACGTCAACACGGTCGGCGAGTTCGGCTGCGGCTGCGGCTACTTCTTCGGCGTCGGCGTCGTGCGCGACCGCGGCGGCGACGACCAGACGTTCGCCTCGCGCTACGGCATCGCCACCGGCGCGCACCACGGCGTCGGCGCGGTGTTCGACGACGCCGGCAACGACCTGTGGGACAACCGCCACACCGCCAGCATCGCCGGCAACTGGGACCTCACCGTCAGCTGCCTGTTCGACCGCGCCGGCGACGACCGCTATCTCGGCGAAGGCATCACGCTGGGCAGTGCGACGATCACGTCGTTCGCTGCGCTCGTCGACGGCGGCGGCAAGGACGTCTACGAGACTGGCAGCGACCTCGCGTTCGCGCGCTGCGGCCACGCCGACGACGTCGGCCGCGGCAGCAAGTCGGTGGCGCTGTTCCTCGACCTCGGCGGCGGCAAGGACACCTACCCCGCGACCTCGCCGCTGCAGCCCGCGCCGGCCAACGGCGGCACGGTCGTGCGCGTGCGCGAAGACACGTTCGCCGAAGGCGAGGCGAAGAAGACGGCGGTCAGCGGCCGCGGCGTGTTCGTCGATCGCTGAGGGCGGAGAACGCGCGGCGCGCGCGGAGGATGGTGGGCGATGAGGGACTCGAACCCCCGACATCCTCCTTGTAAGGGAGGCGCTCTAACCAACTGAGCTAATCGCCCGCGGGATCGAAGCGGCGCAGTCTAGCACGGCGGCGACGGCCGCCGCCCACGTCACTTCGGCTCGGCGGCGGCGGCCGCCTCGGCAGGCGGCTTGCCCGTCGGCATCGCCGCCGGCGCCATCGGCACGGAGTCGTACGTCGGCATCGGTGTCGGGTCGCTCCACACGCGGCGACCGAGGTAGTCGACGGTGTCGCACGGCAGCGCCAACAGCGAGTGGCCGACCGACGCGCACGCGAGCGCGGGGAACAGCACGAACTCGTCGGCCGCCATCTCGCCAAGGCCTTCGTCGGCGAACTGACTCAGCGGCCACGTGATCGGCAACAGCACGACCGACGCGACGACGCCGGGGACGCCGCCAACCCACGCGCCGGCCTGGGCGGCGCCGCGCACCCAACCCGGCCGGCCGAACTCCGGCGGCGGACTGGTGTCGTCGAGTGATTCGATCGCGGACGGCAGCGCGCAAGCGCTGGACAGCAGAAGGCAGGCGACGGCCGACGCGGAGCGGAGCATGGCGCGCATCCTAGCGCGCCATGCTCCACTCCGCCGGTGCGGCGGGCGCAAGGGATCCGCGACGACCACGGATTTCGACGCCCTGGCGGCCAACCTGCGCCGCCGCCGCTCACTTGCCGTCGCGGCTCGCTTCCAGCTTGGCGGCGTCCTCGCCAACGCCATTCTGCGCGTCGCGCGCGCGCTGCAGCGCCTTCTTCGCCGACATGCCGTCAATCGCCTTCTTCAGGCGCTCGACCGTCTGCGGGTCCTCGTCAGCCGCGGCGGCGATCGCCTGCTCGGCGTGCTCGATGGCACGGCCAGCGGCGTCGAAGTCACCCTTCTGGATCCACGCCAGCGCCAGGAAGTTGCAGGCCTCGATGACCTGGCTGCCCGGATCGGCGCTCTCGAGCGCCGCCTGGAAGGCGACGATCGCCTCGTCGAGCTTGCTGGCGCCCTGCAGCAAGCGCGCCTGCCACAGGCGCATCTCCTGCGCGCGGCTGCTGCCCGGATCGAGCGCGATCGCCTTGGTGTAAGTCGCCATCGCCTCGTCGACACGCTTCTGCCGGCGTTGCATGTCGCCCGCGCTCATCAGGCCGCGCTGGCCGAAACGCGGGCCGTCGAGCGCGGCGGCGCGCAGGTACGCCTTCTCGGCGAGCGGCAGGCTGCCCTGCTGTCGCCAAAGGTCGCCGGCGGTCATCGCCGCGAACGCCGCCACCGCCGGCTCGCCGCCGAAGTCAGTCACCACCTTGTCGTAGGCGCTGGCCGCGGCCTCCAGCGCCGGCGCGCGCTCCGGCCCGCGCAGCGCGCGCAGCGGCAGCGATGCGTCCTTGGCGACGGCGAGCGCCTTCTTGCCGGCCTCGCTCATCGCCGGCTTGCCGGCGACGGCCTTCGCCGGCTCGCCGCCCGGCGTCGGCGGCGTCTCCTGTGCGACGAGCGGCAAAGCCATCAAGGCGACGCACACAAACTGCTTCCACATCGCGTTCATCGGTATCTCCTTCTGTTTCGGGTTGTTGGAACTTGCGATCACTTCTGATCGTCGAGGCCGCCCGCGGCGCGGGCGCATGCCTCGACGTGGTGCTGCACGCGCCGGCGGGCGCGATGGAGCCGGGTCTTGACGCACGACTCGGTGCGGCTGTGGCGCACGGCGAGCTCGGCGCAGCCGACGCCGTCGTAGAAGGCGCGCAGCAACTGCTGGTCGAGCGGCGACAGCGCGCGCAAGGCTGTGCGCAGCCATGGCCGCAGCGCCTCGGCGGCGAGCGCACGGTCGGCGACGGCGAACAGCGGCGGCGCGTCCGCGCGCGCCTCACACACGGCGGCGTCGACGGCAGCCTGCGCGCAGACCACGACGCTGCGCTCCTGCCGGCGGCGGCTGCGGCTGCGCAAGCGGCGAGCGATCGTCTGCACGGCGGCCCACAGCCGCTCGCGGTGGCGCATGCGACTGCCCCACCGCCACGCCGCAATCGCGGCCTCCTGCGTCAGGTCGTCGAGGTTGCGCTGCGTCCAGTCGTCGCGACAGCGACGCAGCCAACCGCCTGCGTCGCGCAGGGCTCCGCCCCAGACCACGTCGCTGTCTTCCATGCTCCTCCACGCCGCACGGACAACGGTCCGCGTTCGGGCACAGCGGTAGGGCAACGGCGGGCCGTGATTCGGGCGGCGAACGCGCGGGTTTTCGCGCAGCGGGCGGCTGGAACCGCTCTGTCGCCCGCGGCATCAAGCGCCGGTGACAGTAGGCGCTGCGACGGTGGCCGCCGTCAGGCGGGCCGCAGCGCGGCCCGACGACCGGCTCTCAGCGCTTGGCCCTCTCGGCCCACTCCGTCGAGCCGAACTCGTCGTTCAGCAGGCGACGGCAGCGCAACACGACCAACCCGTACTCGGGGCCGCGCCACTTCTCGGCAGCGAGGGTCGCGTGGTACAGCGCCTCGGCCTGCTGGCTCGGCCACGCGTCCTTGGTCTCGAGGCGCACGCGCAGGAACAGCAGCATCGCCTGCTTGAACGACTCATTGTCGCCGGCGGCGCTCTTCTCGAGCAGGATCTTGCCGAGGCCCAGGTACGCGCCGGCGCGCGAGCTGTCGTCGACGCCGTCCTTCTTGCTGATGTCCTCGTAGATGCGCTGCGCGCCGTCGCTGTCCTTGGTCTCGCGCAGACTGTGCGCGAGCTCGACGTTGGCGCGGTTGGCGATTAAGGGGTGCGTGCCGCCGGCCTTGCTGGCGATGGCCTTGAGCTGCGCCTGGCAGCTCTTCGGGTCCTTGCGGTCGGCGAGCGTGACGAAGAAGTCCGCCTCAAGCATCAGGCCGACCGGCCATGCGTTGGCGTTGGCGTCGGCCTGGTACTTCTTGGCCACCTGCGCGGCGCTGCTCGCGCCCTTGCCGCCGAGGCCCATGTAGTACTCGAACTTCTGGCGAAAGACCTCGGGCAGCACGCCGGCCTCAGGGATCGCCTTCTGCAACTCCTCGAGCGCGCTGACGGCCTCGGCGGGCTGGCCGGCGTCGAAGAACTGCGCCGCAGCGTTGACGAAGCCGAGCTGCGCCAGCAGCAAGTCCTTGTCGGCCAGTTTCTCCTTGGCCATGGTCAGCATGATCCCAGGGTCCTTGAGACCGCGGGCGTACGTGCCGGCGAACTTCTTGAGCTCGACCATGGCGACCTGGTCGGTCGACGTCTGCTCGTTCGTGCCGCCCCTGCTGTACTTGATGTTGCGGATGTCGAACCCGGTCACGCGCACGCCGGTGACCGAGGTGCCGTTGACGAGGTGGATAACGTCGTCCTGAGCGGCGACGGGGGCGACCAACGCGGCCAGCAGGCCGAGGACGGAGAAACGGATCATGGGCATCGCGAACTCGGAGGGGAGGGGCCGAGCATCATGCCGACCCTGGGAGAGCGAGACAACGGCGCGGGTCCCCGGCCGGTTCGTCGGCGGGCGCAGGGCCGCCGATCAGGCGTCCTTGGCCGGCAGGTCGCGCACGCCTTCCACGCGGCCCTTCGCCTTCTTGCGGCCCTGCCAACTGGCCGACATGTCGTTGCCGAGCCGGCGGACGTGGATCAACTCGGCGACCACCGAGACGGCGATCTCCTCGTGCGTCTTGCCGCCAAGGTAGACCCCCATCGGCGTGCGCACGGTCTGCAGGAAGTCCTCACCGATGCCGACCTTGCGCAGGTGCTTCCACAGCAACGCCTGCTTGGTCGTGCTGCCGATCATGCCGAGGAAGCACAGCCGTTCGCCGGCGGCGAAGCGGCGGCCAAGGCGCTCGAGCACGAGGCCGTCCTCCTTGTGCCCGCGCGTGACCACGATGGCGTAGCTGTTTTGGCGGATCGGCATCCTGGCAACAGCGTCGGGGTACGGCAGCACAACCGCGTCGTGCGCTTCGGGGAAGCGTGCTTGCGACGCATACGCGGCGCGGTCGTCGACGACGGTCACGCGGAAGCCGGCGAGCGCTGCGACCTGGCACAGCGCCTTGCTGACGTGGCCGCCGCCAAAGATCCAGAGCGATGGGGTCGTAATCGGTTCCACGAAGATCGTCACCTCGCCGCCGCACATCAGGCCCGAGTCGGGCGAATCCTGCTCCGTCAGGCGGAACTGCAGCGAGCGCGGCTGCTCGTCTGCCAGCACCTGCAGGGCGGTGTCATAGACCTCGGCTTCGAGGCAGCCACCGCCGACCGTGCCGAGAAACGTGCCGTCGCCGAGCACCAGGAGGCGCATCGACGTGCGGCCCGGCGTCGAGCCGCGCGTGCCGACGATCGTCGCCAACGCCGCAGGGATGCCCTCGGCGCGCAGGCGGACGATTTCTTCGAAGAGGTCGCGGGACTTGGCCACGGGCGGGGGCGCACAGGTTAGGGCGGCGGCCGCCGCGCGGAAACCCGCCGGCCGCCGCCACAGCATCGCCGCCTTGGCCCCCACCCGCCTGCACGGCCTGGCGCTCGCGCTGGCGACCACCAACACCGCCTACCTGACGTGGCGCTACCTCGCCGTCCGCCACGGCTGGGCGGCGCCGGGCACAGGAACGCGCTCGTGATCGGCGTCGGTTGACTGCGACCGGGCGCTGCCCGCGGCAGCGCCACGCGACGCGGTGGCCGGCGCGCCGGACCGCGCGACGCTGGCGCGACTGCTCGCGCCAACGGGTAGCATCCGCCGCCTTCCCGCATGAGCCTTCGCGCACTGCTGGTCCTCGCCCTGTTCGCCGCCGCGTGCGCCGCGCCCATCCCGCTCGCCGAGCCCGACGCGCTCGACCGCTACGTGCGCGGCGAGATGGCGGCGCGCGGCATCCCCGGGCTCGCGCTCGCCGTCGCGCAGCGCGGTGAAGTCGCGGCGGTGCGCGCCTACGGCCACGCCAACCTCGAAACCAACACGCTCGTTTGCCCCGAGACGAAGTTCGCGATCGCGTCGCTCGACAAACAGTTCACCGCTGCGATGGTCCAACTGCTCGCGCGCGACAAGAAGCTGTCGCTCGAGGATCCGATCGGCGTGCACCTGCTCGACGCGCCGTCCGAGTGGTCGGGCATCCGCATCCGCCACCTGCTGACGCACACGTCGGGCATGCCCGACGACTGGGTCGAGACGAGCGACGGCCGCGGCTTCGTCGACTACACGACCGAGCAGCTGTATCGGCACGCGCGCACCCGGCCGCTGCTGTTTCCGCCGGGGACCGGCTGGTCGTACAGCGACCAGGGGTACTTCCTGCTGTGCCTGATCGTCGAGCGCACAGCCGGCGTGCCGTACTTCGACGCGCTGAAGGCGCGCATCCTGCAGCCGCTCGGCATGAACGGCGTCGCCGTCGCCGATCCCAACGCAATCGTGCCGCAGCGCGCAGCCGGTTACCGGCTGCAGAACGAAGCACTGCGCAACGACCGCCGGCTCGTCGACTACGGGCTGTGGAACGACCTGCTGATGACGGTCGCCGACTTCGTCAAGTGGGACCGCGCGCTGCGCGACGGCACGCTGCTGACGCGCGCCGAGTTGGCGCAGGCGTGGACGCCGGCGCGGCTCGACGGCGGCGAAGTGGCGCACTGCCCCGACGACCTCGCCGGCTACGGCTTCGGCTGGATGCTCGACGGCTTCCGCGGCCGCCGCATCGTCCAGCACAGCGGCTTCACCGGCGTGTACATCCTGCGGCTGCTCGACGACGACCTGTCGGTGATCGTGTTCACCAACCTCGAACGGCCGTCGGGCAGCGCCCCGCGCGGGCTGGCCATGCGCGTCGCCGGGCTGTTCGCGCCGACGGCGCCGTGGGCCGACATGACGCCAAAGCCTGACGCCGTGACGCCCGCGGTCGCGGCCATGCTGCGCGAGGAGCTGGCGCGCTGGCAAAAAGGTGAATTCGCCGCGCCGCGCTACGCCCCGGACGCCGACGCCCGCGGCCGCGAGATCGCCGCCAGTATGCGGACCGACCTCGGCCGCATGGGCGCGATCGTCGACGTCGCCGTGCTCGACGCCGAACGCACCGACGAGGGCCAACTCGTGTTCCTCCGCGCCGAGTGCGAGCACGGCACGTTCTTCGTCCGCGTGCTTAACGACGACGGCGGCCGCATCCTGCGCGCCCGCGGCGACCGGCTGTAGCGACGGAGCGCTTTCGCGCTGGCGTCACCGACGGTCAATCCGTCCGATGACGGCGATGGCCTTGTCGAAGCTCCTGGCGGTCTCGCTGCTCGTCGCTGCATCCGTGACCGCGTACGCGCTGCTCGCGCGCGGCGACGGCACGCCGAGGGCAACGCACGACGGTTCGCACCTGCCGCGCGTGCTCGACGCCGACACGCAAATCACGCTGCCCGCCGGCTTCGACGCCGAGATCGTCTACACCGTGCCGCCCGAGCAGGGATCGTGGGTGGCGATGGCGTTCGATCCCAAGGGTCGGCTGATCGTCAGCGACCAGGACAGCCAGGGCGTGTTCCGCGTGACGCTGCCGGCGGTCGGCGCGACGGACGCGGCCGTGCGCGTCGAGAGCCTGCCGGGCTTTCCGTACGACCCGGTGCCGTGGGGCAAGCGCACGGTCGGCGGCGCGCTCGGCTTCTTGTGGGCCTTCGACAGCCTCTACATGTCGTCGATGAAGGGCTTCTTCCGCATCCGCGACACGGACGGCGACGACGCGTTCGACGAGTTCACCAGGATCCGCGACCTGGAGATGGGCTACGAACACTCGGCGCACTCGATCGTGCTCTCCGAGGACGGCAAGGGCCTGTACCTCGTGTCGGGCAACCACTCGCGGCCGCCGGCCGGCACGCGCAGCCTGCAGCCGCCGGTGTGGCGCGAGGACTCGCTGCTGCCGACGATGCCCGATCCGACCGGCCACGCCGTCGGCATCGAGCCGCCGGCGGGCTGGATCTGCCGGATCTCGCCCGACGGCAAGGACTGGACGATGGTCGCGTCGGGCCTGCGCAACGCCGTCGACCTCGCGATCAACCGCGAAGGCGAGCTGTTCACGTTCGACTCCGACATGGAGTTCGACGTCGGCAGTCCGTGGTATCGCCCGACGCGCGTCAACCACGTGACGTCGGCGAGCGAGTTCGGCTGGCGCGCGGGCTCGGCGCCGTGGCCCGACTACTTCGCCGACAGCCTCGGCTCGGTGTGCGACGTCGGCCCGGGCTCGCCGACCGGCATCGCCTTCGGTCACCACTCCAACTGGCCGGCGTGGTGCCAGGACAAGCTGTTCCTGTGCGACTGGACGTTCGGGACCATCTACACGCTCGCCATGGAGGAGGACGGATCGAGCTACCGCGGCGCGACGCGCGAGTTCCTCACCGGCTCGCCGCTCAACATCGCGGCGATGCGCTTTGGGCCCGACGGCCACATGTACTTCCTGGTCGGCGGCCGCAACACCGCGTCCAAGCTCTACCGCGTGCGCCACACCGGGCCGAAGGACGCCGGCGTGCCCAGGCGCCTGCTCGCCAACCAGGGGCTGCGCGACCAGCGCCGCGCGCTCGAGGCCTACCACGGCAGCAACGTCGGCGGCGCTGTGGCGGTCGCGGCGGCGTGGCCGTATCTGGCGCACGACGACCGCGCGCTGCGCTACGCCGCGCGCCTCGCGATCGAGTGTCAGGACCGCGCGCTGTGGCAGGAGAAGGCGCTGGCCGAGACGGAGCCGCGCGCGGCGATCCACGCGCTGATCGCGCTCGCGCGCCACGGCGAGCCGGCGCTGGCGAGCCGCGCGCTCGCCCGGCTGTGCGCGCTGCCGTTCGAGACGCTCGCGCGCGACGACCGGCTGGCGCTGCTGCGCGCCGTGTCGCTGTGCCTGCTGCGCCTTGGCCCCATCGCGCCCGCCGACGCTGGCGCGGTGATCGCGCGGCTGGAACCGTTCTATCCGGCCCACGACGAACGCCTCGACAACGAGATCAGCCGCGTGCTCGGCCACCTCGGCGCGCCGACGGTGGTCGGCAAGACGCTCGCGCTCATGGACGCGACGACGACCAAGGCGCTGGCGTACGACGCGGCGCTGCTGGCGCGGCACGAGTACGGCGACGCGATCCTCAAGGCGATGGCCAACACGCCGAACGTGCAGAACATCCACTTCGCCGCCGCCATCCGCCGCGTGCAGGCCGGCTGGACGCTCGCCGACCGCAAGCGCTACTTCGGCTGGCTCAACGACACGCTGCAGAAGGACGGCGGCAAGAGCTTCGCCGGCTACGTGCGCGCGATCCGCGAGGACGCGATCGCGCATCTGCCGCCCGCCGACGCCGCCGCGGTGTCGTGGCTGCTCGGTGACGTCGCCAAGGTGGACCTCGGCACGCTGCCGACGCCGAAGGGACCGGCCGGCGGCTGGACGACGGACACGGCGCTCGCGCTGTTCGCCGACGAACTCGCCGGCCGCAACCACGACAACGGCAAGCGGATGTTCGCCGCCGGCCGCTGTGTCGCCTGCCACCGCTTCCGCGGCGAAGGCGGCTACGCCGGGCCCGACCTCGGCTCGCTCGGCAAGCGCTTCACGATCCGCGACATCCTGGTCGCGATCTGCGAGCCGAGCCAGTCGATCTCCGAGCAGTACATGGCTAGCAAGGTCACGCTACGCGAAGGCGCCGTGCGCTACGGCCGGATGATCTGGCGCAACGAGCAGGAACTGGCGCTGGCGATGGACCCGTACGACCTCGGCGCGCTGACCAAGCTGCCGGCGGCGGACGTCGCCAGCGTCGAGGCCTCGCAGGTCTCGCTGATGCCGCCGGGCACGATCGCGGCGATGGGCAAGGACGAGGTGATGGACCTGATCGCGTACCTCGTCTCGGGCGGCGATCGCAAGCACAAGGTCTTCCAGCCGCGCTGACGCGGGGGTCGCCATGGACCACACTGCCCCCTTCCGGCAGATCTTCTGGCAGACGTGGCGCGACCTCGTGTTCGTGCACTGGGCCGTCGATCCG
The DNA here is from genome assembly GCA_016872675.1 of Planctomycetota bacterium. Taxonomy (GTDB): domain Bacteria; phylum Planctomycetota; class UBA1135; order UBA1135; family UBA2386; genus UBA2386. Next base: position 8,344 of record VGZG01000011.1, on the reverse strand, counting down.
GCGGTCGTGGCGCCGCTGCTGCCGCCGGAGCTCGAGCCCGACACGTTCGACGGCGCGGCCTACGTCGCGCTGGTGCCGTTCTTGATGACCGGCATCCGCTTCGTCGGGCTGCCGCCGATCCCCGGCACGTCGCGCACGCTGGAGACCAACGTGCGCACCTACGTGCGGCGGCGCGGCACGGCGCGCGAGGCGATCCCGGCGGTGTGGTTCGCCAGCCTCGAGGCCGAGAGCACGCTGGCGGTGCTCGCCGCGCGCTGGGGCTTCGGGCTGCCGTACTTCCGGGCGACGATGCAGTACGAACACGCGACGGCGAGCGACGCCGCCGGCCGCGCGCTCGCGACGCGGAAGGCGACGAGCGAGCGCCGCTGGCCGCGGCCCGCACCGGCGCGATCGCTCGTCGACGCGGTCTTCGCCGCCGATGCGCCGTTCGCCGCGGCGTCGCCCGGCACGCTGGAGCACTTCCTGGTCGAACGCTACGCGCTGTACGCGCGGCGCGGCGGCAGGCTGCTGTACGCCGAGGTGCGGCACGCGCCGTACCGGATCCGCGCCGGCGCGCTGCGCGCCGTCGATCCGGGCCTCGTCGTCGCGGCCGGCGTGCCAGCGGCAGCGCTCGCCGGCACGGCGTTGGTGCACGAGGCGCAGGACGTCACCGTGCGCATCGGCACGCCGCGGCGCGCCTAGAACGCGCTGCGACGACGCAGTTCGCGACGCGCGATGACGGCGCGGCGCGGGCCCGCTACAAGGAACCGAGCGCGCTCGCGGGCACGCCGTCTCCCTCCGAGGTCCATCCCATGCTGACCGTCACCGCCGACACCATCCTCCCCTGCACCGTCACCGGCTCGTGGCCGCGCCCCCGCTGGTACGACGACAGCATGTGGGGCCGCCCGCTCGACACGTGCATGATGGACGTGCGGTTTCGCGAGAAGTTCGGCGACGCGCTCGCCGTGGTGGTCAGCGAGCAGGAGCGCGCCGGCCTCGACCTGCTGACGCACGGCGACCTGCACTGCGACGAGGACTACGCCGGCCGCTCGTGGCACCACTACCCGCTGCAGCGGTGGTCCGGCTTCGCCGGCGACCTGCTGCAGAGCGAGGAGACGCGCTCGCCGTGGCTGCGCTACCCGCCGGGCACGATGCTCAACGAGATCTACACCGGCTGGCGCTGGCCGCGCGTCGTCGACAAGGTCGAACACCGACCGCTCGACTACGCCAAGATCTGGCGCATGGCGCAGTCGCGCGCGAGCAAGCCGGTGCGCTTCGGCACGTGCTCGTCGCAGGTGATGGGCCTGTTCCTCGACCTGCACACGACGAAGTACAAGGACCGCCGCGAAGTGCTGTGGGACATGGCCGTCGCCATGAACAAGGAACTGCTGGCGCTGCGCGACGCCGGCTGCCGCTGCATCCAGATCGAGGAGCCGACCATCCACTTCTGGGCCAACACCTACGGCAAGGACAGCGACGAGGTGAAGTTCATGGTCGACTGCTTCAACCGCGAGGTGCAGGGGCTGGACGACGTCGAGATCTGGATCCACACGTGCTGGGGCAACCCCAACATGCAGAAGGTCATCGACAACGACAGCTACGCCGAGAGCTTCGACCTCTACATGGGCGCGATGCGCGGCGACGTCTGGACCATCGAGACCAAGGACCGCGGCATGCGCGACGTCGAGCGCTTCGCGCCGTTCCGCAACCACAGCAAGAAGAAGATCTGCATCGGCGCGGTCAGCCACCGCACGCTGCAGGTCGAGCGCCCCGAGGACGTCGCCGCGACGATCCGCGTGGCGCTGCAGCACATCGCGCCGGAGCAGTTGATCGTGAGCAGCGACTGCGGCTTCGGCCGCCAGGGCTGCAATCGCGACATCGCGTTCTTCAAGTCGGTCTCGATCGCGCAGGGCGCCAACCTCGTGCGCCGCGAGCTGGGGCTGCCGGTGACGCACGTCCCCGCCGCGGACCCGGCGCTGCAGACCGACATCGTGCCGAAGACCGCCAGCCGCTGAAACGCGGCAGGCAGACGGTCAGCCACGGAACAGGTCGTAGAACGGCCACCACAGCAGTTCGCGCCGTGCCTTTGCTTCGGCCGCGTCGCTGCGGCGGCGCGCGCGCACGCCGTGCCCGCCGACCAGCCGCTCGAGCTCCCAGCGGTCGAGCCAGACGCCGTGGTCGGCGCAGACGTCGATCACCTCGCGGGCGCGACGCACGGTCTGCATGTGCGTGCCGCAGATCGGGCACGGCCGCTGGCCCTCGGGCACGAGGTCGGCGTTGGTCGGCGCGCGCGGGCGCTTCGCGGCGGCGGGGGTCGGCTTCGTCGGCGTCTTCCGGGGCGTGGGCACCTCGCGGACTCTAGCGCGCGCCGCCGCAGCCGCCGTCACGCCGTCGGGCCGTGGCCGGCGTCCGACACCGGCGTCGGCGCGTGCGCCGCCGCGGGCTCCGACGCATGCGCCGCCGCCGCCGGCGCGTCCCCCGCCGGCTTGCCGTCCCGCCGCAGCAGGAAGAACCACAACGGCACGAACAGCACCGCCAGCAGCGTCGCGGCGACCATGCCGCCGAGCACGCCGGTGCCGATCGAGTGACGGCCCGCGGCGCCAGCGCCGTCGGCGGTGACCAGCGGCACGACGCCGAGCACGAACGCCAGCGACGTCATCAGGATCGGGCGGAAGCGCAGGCGCGCGGCCTCGATCGCGGCGTCGCGGACGCTGCGGCCTTCCTTCTGCAGCACGACGGCGAACTCGATGATGAGGATCGCGTTCTTCGCCGCGAGGCCGACCAGCGTCAGCAGGCCGATCTGGAAGTAGATGTCGATCGCCAGCCCGCGCATCGCCGTCGCGACCAGCGCGCCGAACACGGCGAGCGGCACGGCCAGCAGCACGGCGACCGGCAGCAGCCACGACTCGTACTGCGCCGCGAGCAGCAGGAAGACGACGACCATGCCGAGCAACAGCACGATCGACGCCTGCGAGCCGGCCTCGATCTCCTGGTAGGTCTGGCCGCTCCATTCGTAGGCGTAGCCCTCGGGCAGCTTCTCGGCCTCTTCCTTCAGGATGCGGATGCAGTCGCCGGTCGACAAGCCGGGCGCCGGCGCGCCGGCGATCTGCACCGCCGGATACGCGTTGAAGCGCGAGACGAAGTTGGGGCCGTTGCGCCAGCTCGTCGCGACGAGGCTGGCGAGCGGCACCATGGCGCCGCCGCGCGCGCGCACCTCGAAGCGGCCGATGCTCTCCGGCGCGGCGCGCGCCGCGGGCTCGGCCTGCAGGTTGACGCGGTAGATGCGGCCGTCCTTGACGAAGTCGTTGACGTACAGCGACGACAAAAACGCCTGCATCGCCATGTAGACGTCGCCGATAGGCACGCCCATGCGCAGCGCGCGCTCGCGGTCGAGGTCGAGGAACACCTGCGGGAGCGTGACGCCGAGGTTGGTCGACAGGCCGGACATCTCCGGGCGCTGGCGCAGCCGCGCGACGAAATCGTCGCTGACCTTGGCCAGCTCGGCGACGTCGGCGCGGCCGCGCTGCTGCAGCTGGAACTCGAAGCCGACGCGCGTGCCGAGGCCCGACACCGGCGGCGCGTTGAAGCCGAGCACCACGCCGTCGGGGTCGTTGCGCCACTTCAGGTTGAAGCCCAGCAGGATCGAGCGCAGGCGCTTCTCGGCGACCTTGCGCTCATCCCACGGCTCCAGCATCGCGAAGATCGTGAACGCGTTGGTCGCGGTGGCGTTGCCGGCGAGCACGTTCTGGCCGCCGAGCGTCAACACGTTGCGCACGCCCGGCGTCGCCAGCAGCTCCTGCTCGACGCGCGCGGCCAGCGCGCTCGTGCGGCCGAGCGACGCGCCCTCGGGCAGCACGCCGGCGACCAGGAAGTAGCCCTGGTCCTCGGGCGGCACGAAGCCGCTCGGCAGCGCGCCGAACAGTTTGTACGTGCCGAAGCACAGCGCGCCGAACACGAGCACGGCGACGACGGCGCCGCGCAGCACGCCGCGGACCGTCGCGGTGTAGGCGCGGGTGGCGGCGTCGAAGCAGCGGTTGAACAGGCCGAAGAAGCCGCGCTTGGCCCCGTGCGCGGGCTTGAGCAGCAGCACGCACATCGCCGGGCTCAGCGTCAGCGCGACGAGGCCGGAGATCGCCACCGACACGGCGATGGTGATGGCGAACTGCTGGTACATCTGGCCGGTGATGCCGCCGAGGAAGGCGACCGGCACGAACACCGCCGACAGCACCAGCACGATCGCGACGACCGGGCCGGTGACCTCCTGCATCGCGGCGATGGTCGCGTCGCGCACCGACAGCCTGCGCTCGTGCATCAGGCGCTCGACGTTCTCGACGACGACGATCGCGTCGTCGACGACGATGCCGATCGCGAGCACGAGGCCGAACAGCGTCAGCGAGTTGATCGTGAAGCCGAGCGCCATCATGCCGGCGAACGTGCCGACGATGGCCACCGGCACCGCGCACAGCGGCACCAGCGTCGCGCGCACGCTCTGCAGGAACAGGAAGACGACGAGGAGCACCAGCAGCACCGCCTCGAACAGCGTGTGCACGACCTCCTCGACCGACACCTCGATGAACTTCGTGGTGTCGTACGGCAGCGTGTAGCCGATGCCCGCCGGGAAGGAGCGCGCGAGCTCCTCCATCGTCGCGACGACCTGCTCCTTCACCGCCAGCGCATTGGCGCCGGCCTGCAGGTAGACGATCAGCAGGGTGCCGGGCTTGCCGTCGAGGCGGCCGAACAGGTCGTAGCTCTGCGAGCCGAGCTCGACGCGGCCGACGTCGGAGATGCGCACCACCGAGCCGTCGCCGCCGGCGCGCAGGATGATCGCGGCGAACTCCTCGGGCGTCTCGAGCCGCCCGCGCGAGATCACCGGCACCGTCAGCTGCGCGTCGCCCGCGTTGGGCTCCTGGCCGACGCGGCCGGCGGCGTACAGGCCGTTCTGCTCGTTGACCGCGTTGCGCACGTCGGCCACGGTCATGCCCTTCTGCGCCAGCTTGTCCGGGTCGAGCCAGACGCGCATGGAATAGTCCTTGGCGCCGTAGCAGATCACGTCGCCGGCGCCGGGCACGCGCTTGAGCGTGTCGACGATGTTCGCGGTGGCGTAGTTGGACAGGTACAGCTCGTCGAAGCGCGGGTCCGTGCTCTGCAGCGAGAGCACCACCAGCATGTTGGTCGACGTCTTCTGCACGACGACGCCCTGGCGCATCGCCTCCTGCGGCAGCTTGGGCTCGGCGAGCTTGACGCGGTTCTGCACGTCGACGGCCGCGAGGTCCTGGTCGGCGCCGATCGCGAACGTCGCCGTCGTGGTCAGCTGGCCGTCGTTGGTGCACTGCGAGCTGAAGTAGATCAGGTCCTTGGCGCCCGACAGCTGCTGCTCGATCGGCGCGGCCAGCGACTGCGCGACGGTGGCAGCGCTGGCGCCCGGATAGGTCGCGCGGATGCGGATCGTCGGCGGCGTGATCTCGGGGTACTGCGCGATCGGCAGCGCGACGATGGCGAGGCCGCCGAGCAGCAGGATCAGCAGCGACAGGACCGATGCGAAGATCGGCCGGTCGATGAAGAAGCGGGAGAACATCGCGGCCTACCTGCCCTGCTCCGGCTGCGTCGCGGCGGGCTTCGCGGGCTCGCTGGGCTTCGCGGGTTCGCTCGGCTTCGCCTTGGCGGCGAGCACCGGACGGCCGGGCGCGAGCTTCTGCACGCCGTCGACGACGACCATGTCGCCGGCTTGCAGGCCCCGCTGCACGATCCAGGCGTCGTCGTGCCACGGGCCGAGGGTCACCGGCCGGATCTGCGCCTTGGCGGCGGCATCGACGACCCAGACCGACGCGCCCTCGGCGCCGATCGACACCGCGCGCTGCGGCACGACCAACGTCGCCGGGCGCTTCACGCCCGACAGCGTCGCGGTGACGAACTGGCCGGGCACGAGCTTCTCGCCCGGGTTGGCGAGCCGCGCGTCGATCTCGACCGCGCCGGTCGCCGGATCGACCTCCATGCCGAGGAAGCTGACCTCGCCGGTCGCCGGGTGCTCGGCGCCGTCCAGCGTGCTGACGCGCACCTGCAGGGCGCTGCGGCCGCCGTCCATCGTCAGCGTGCCGTCGGCGAGGCCGCGCTTCCACGCCAGCATCTCGCGCTCGCTGAAGCGGAACACGACCTGGATCGGATCGATCTGCTGCACGACGGCGAGCAGCGAGTTCTGGCCGGCGTCGATCAGCGCGCCGACGTCGCGCAGGCGCTTGCCGATGCGGCCGTCGAACGGCGCGCGCAGCGTCGTGTAGTCGAGATCGAGCTTGGCCTTGTCCTCGGCCGCCGTCGCGGCGTCGAGGGCCGCCTGGGCGGCGAGCAGCGTCGTCTTGCTGTCGTCGAGCTCGCGCTGGGCCGCGGCGTCGGCGGCGACCAGCCGCTGCTTGCGTTCGACGGTCCGCTGCGCCTCGTCGCGCTTGGCGACGGCCTGCGCCTTCTGCGCCGACGCCGCCGCGAGCGCGGCTTCGAACGGCCGGCGATCGAGCGTGAACAGCGCCTGATCCTTCTTCACCAGGTCGCCATCGGCGAAGCCGACCGCGATCAGCTCGCCGGCGACGCGCGCGCGGATCTCGACGCGGTTGTTGGCGCGCGTCTGCGCGACGTTGCGCGCGGCGAGATCGACGGTCTGCGGCTGCAGTTCGACGCAGACGACTTCGGCGGGGCCGGCGGGCGGCAGCTTGGGCGCTTCGTGCGCGCAAGCGGCCAGCAGCGCGAGGCCGGCGAGGGACGGGCGGACGGCGTGGTTCATCGCTTCGACTCGGGAGAAGGCGTCGTCGTGCCCGCGGCGAACGAGCCGCCGAGCGCGAGGTGGAGGTTGAGGCGTTGTTGCAGCAGTTCCTGGCGGACCTGCAGCAGGGCGCGCGCGGCGCGCGCGTAGTCGGTGTGGATCTGGTCGACGTCGAGGATCGTCGCTTCGCCCTCGGCGTAGCGGACCTCGGTGGCGTCGCGCGAGCGCAGCAGGCGGCGCGTCGCGTCGGCCAGCTCGACCTCGCGCGCGCGCAGCACGCGCTCGTTGCCGAGCGCGGTCTCGACCTCGAGGAAGGCGCGCTGCGCGACCTTGACGTAGTTGGCGAGCGCTTCCTGCTCGTTGGCCTTGGCGATGCGCACCTGCGCTTCGCGCTCGCCGCCGTCGAACAGCGGGCCGAGCAGGTTGGCGCCGAGGTTCCACACCGCCTGCTTGGGGTCGAGCAGCGACGACAGGTCGCCGCTCGCCGTGCCGCCACCCGCGGTCAGCGCGACGCGCGGCAGCTTGGCGGCCTTGGCGGCGCCGATGCGCTGGAACGCGGCGGCGACGCGTCGGTCGGCGGCGACGACGTCGGGCCGGCGCTCCAGCAGTTCCGACGGCAGGCCGACCGGCGGCGGCGGCGGCAGTTCGGGCAGCGCCGCGCCGGTCTCGACGTCGGCGGCCGGATAGCGCCCGAGCAGCGCTTCGAGCGAACGCAGCGCCGCGTCGACGCCGCCGCGCGCGGCGAGCACGGCGTCGCGCGCGACGGCCGTCTGGCCTTCGGCGAGGTCGAGATCGGTGGGCTTGGCTTCGCCGACGTCGAGGCGCGAGCCGGTGATGCGCTGCAGGCGTTCGCGTTGGGCGGTCAGTTGCTGTTCGAGCGCCACCTGCTCGCGGCCGGCGATGGCGAGGAACCACGACTGCGCGGTGCGCGCGGCGATCGACTGGCGCGCGTACTCGAGGTCGGCGGCGGCGGCGACCGCGTCGGCCGCCGCAGCGGCGCTGGTCTTGGCGATGCGGCCCCACACGTCGACTTCCCAACTGACGCTGAGCCCGAGGTCGAAGCGATCGGCGGGACCGGCCGGCGTGCCGGCGTCGCGGCGCACGGCGCCGAGCCCGGCGTCGACCTTGGGCGAGAAGGCGCTGTCGGCGAGGCCGGCCTGCGCCAGCGCGCGATCGCGGCGCGCGACGGCGGCGGCGAGGTCCGGGTTGTTGCGCTGCGCTTCGTCGACGAGGGCGGTCAGGCGCGCGTCGTGGAACGAAGCGAGCCAGTCGTCGGCGACGCGGCCAGGGTCCTTCGGCGTCGGCTCGCCGGCCGTCGCCGCCTGGGCGCGATCGGCTTCGGCGAACGTGTCGCGGACCGGCGTCGCGGTGCGTTCGACGGGCGGCGGTGGCTCGGCCGGCGTCTCGCACGCGCACGGCAGCAGACAGACGGCGAAGGCGACGAGGCGGGCGGCGCTGGGCATGGCGAAGCGGCGAGTATGTCTGTGCGCGCGCCGCGATGCAGCAGCGGGATCGGCGATCGCGCGCGGAGCGGATCGCCGCGCGACGCAGGCATCCCACGGCCGAGCCGGGCGCGTGCCGCCCCGCCGCCGGCGCTGCCGGCGCGGCCGCTACACG
>VGZG01000010.1 GCA_016872675.1 Planctomycetota bacterium | reverse complement strand
CTGCGTCGCGCCCGGCGCCGCCGCGGGCGTCGCTGCGCCCGGCGCGCCCGCCGGCTTCTCCGACGTCGAGGCGGGCTGTTGCGGGCGGGACGAGAAGGCGATCGGGAGGTGGTAAGTGGCGCGCATCGGGACCGTAGGCTCGGGGTTGGGGGGCGAAGCAGTATAGGGAGTGGGGCGGTTGCGTTGCAGCTACAGGCCGGCATTGTGTCGCCCTCCGAGGTCCGATCGAGCCGATGCGCGTACTAGCGGCCATGTCCGGTGGCGTCGACAGCAGCGTCGCCGCGCTGCTGCTGCAGCAGCAGGGCCACGAAGTGGTCGGCGTCTTCATGCGCAATGGCGTCGCCGGCAAGTCGGCGCAGGAAAAGTCGTGTTGCTCGGCGAGTGACGCGCGCGACGCGGCGCTGGTTGCGGATCGGTTGGGCATGGCGTTCTACGCGGTGGACTATCAGCAGGAGTTCGCCGCGCTGATGGACCACTTCGCGGCCGAGTACCGCCGCGGGCGCACGCCGAACCCCTGTGTGCTGTGCAACCAGCAGTTGAAGTTTGGACGCCTGTTTCGCCTCGCCGACGACATCGGCGCCGCGGCGGTGGCGACCGGGCACTACGCCCGCGCCGTCGATGGCGCGCTGCGCACCGCTCGCGACGCTGGCAAGGACCAGACGTACTACCTGTTCGGCGTCGACCGTGCGGCGCTGGCGCGGACGCTGTTCCCGCTCGGCGAACTGACCAAGCCGGAGGTGCGGGCGCTCGCCGCTGCGCACGGTTTGGCGACGGCGGAGAAGCCCGAATCGATGGAGATCTGCTTCGTCACCAGCGGTGACTACCGCGACGTCGTGCGCGCGCGTGGCGGCGGCGGCCGGGCGGGGCGCCTCGTCGACCTGCAGGGCCGCGAGGTGGGCCGCCACGATGGCGTCGATGGCTTCACCGTCGGTCAGCGCAAGGGCCTGCCCGCGCTCGGAGCGCCGCACTACGTCGTCGCCATCGACGCAACGGTGGGCGACGTCACGTTGGCGCCGCGCGACGCCATCGGCCGCAACGTGATGTTCGTCGCCGGCGTGCACTGGCTGGTCGACGCGCCGCGCGCTGGCGAACCGGTGGCGGCGCAGGTCAAGGTGCGCGCGCGGCACGCGGCGGCGGCGGCGACGATCGTCGCGCACGGCGGGCAGGCGCGGATCGAGTTCGCTGCGCCGGTCGCCGCCATCACGCCGGGGCAGGCGGCGGTGTTCTACGACGGTGACCGCGTGCTTGGCGGCGCCTGGATCGAAGGTTCGGCCTGACCGGGCCGACGGCACGCTCGCCACTCCAAACGGGCGCCAGCGCGCCATGGCCGCGCCTGCGGCGAGGTATCGCGCTCAGATGGTCGTCTTCAGCGAGGCGCCGGCGCGGAAGCCGACGGTGCGTGAGGCCTTGATCTGGATGGTCTCGCCGTTCTGCGGGTTGGTGCCGGTGCGGGCCTTGCGGTTCTTCACGGCGAAGGTGCCGAAGCCGACGATCTGGACTTCCTTGTCTTTCTTCAGGCCTCTCTGGATCGAGGCAATCAGCGCGTTCACGGCGCGTTCGGCGTGCGCCTTGCTGCATTCCGTGCCGAGCTGCTTCTGGACTTCGCTGACGAGATCAGCCTTGTTCATGGGAATCCTCCCGGGGCAAAACCCGGATGCATGGGGTTGGGCCCAACCGCCCTTCGGTCGAGCGGGCGCGAATGTACGACGGGACGCTGCCTTGGCAAGGATGCGGCGGCCGCCAGCTCAGCAACGGCGCGGGTTGCCGGGCCGCGACGGCCCGCTGCGAACCGCCCGCCGACGGGCTCCTCAAGCCACCTCGCCGTAGTGTCGATACCACGGCACGGTCCGGGGCTGTTGCTCCAGGCCATCGAACCCCGACGAGGACGTCATGAGGATTGTCGCCGGCGCCGCGTTGTTCCTTCTCCTACAGGCCTGCTCCACGACGAACGCCACCAACGAGACGTTCGAGCAGCCCAATTCCATCATGGCGGTCGAGATCGATCGCCGCGTCGCGCAGTTGCCCTACCAGCACCGCGGCGAGCTGTACAACAACCTCGTCTGGCTGGTGCAGGCGGGCGAGCAGTCGATCCCGGCGATGCTGACCGGCCTGACCAACAATGACCCGAAGGTGCGCAGTTCGTGCGCCTGGGTGCTCGGACGCCTGCGCGATCGCCGCACGATCCCGGCGCTGCAGACGGCGATCAACGACAGCGAGCAGGTCGTTCGTCTCGAGGTCGCGCGCACGCTGGTGGCGATGGGCGACCTGCAGTGGTCGCAGACGCTGATCGAGGGCCTCGACAGCGACGAGAAGCAGGTCCGGTGCATGTGCCACGAGACGCTGAAGACTGCGACCGGCCACGACTTCGGCTACGACCACCTCAACGCCAACGAGACCGAGCGCCGCGTCGCCGTGTTGCGGTGGCGGCAGTGGTGGGGCGAGTACTCGGGCGACACGTTCTTCGCGACGAACTACCAGAACACCTACAACCTGCCGAACGTCGCCGCGCCCGCCGGCGAGACCCGCACGAACGGCGACCCGACGAACAACGGCACATCGACCGGCGGCACATCGACCGGCGGCACGAACGACGGCTGAGACGCCGGGCTGCTGCGGCCGGGGAGGGGCATGGCGCAGAGCGCTGCCCCCGCTCCCGGTCGGCCTTCGGGCGGGATCGGGTGGTTTCCTCGCCGAGGCGGCGCGCTAGACTGTAGTGCCCCTCTGGCCCCAAACCATCCCTCAAGCATGCGCCGCTCCGCTTCCGGCTTCACGTTGATCGAACTGCTGATCGTCATCAGCATCATCGGAGTCCTTGCTGCCGTGCTGCTGCCCGAGGTGCTGGGCGTGCAGGACGCCGCCAACGTCGAGGCCGACCGCCAGCAACTGCGCACGCACTACACCTGGCTCGAGCTGTACAAGCTCAAGCACGATCGGGCGCTGCCGATGCAGGGCGGCCACAAATTCGTGCTGGCGACTTGGACCTCTGGCGTCGTGCGGCAGAACGAAGAGAACCTCGCCAAGTACTTCGTGCCCGGCGCCCGCGACAACGACCCGGCCTTCATCGAGAAGCGCGAGATGCTGCGCGGCGGCCAGAACCCCTGGTCCGACCTGAAGAGCTGCACGTCGGAGGACACGCACTACGCCGGACGGGCCCGTCAACACATGAAGACGGCCAACAACGCCAACGAGGCGCTGATGGCCGACGACAACGAGGGCGGCTGGATCCACCGCGACGGCACGGTCAACCTGCTGATGTCGGATGCCAACATCCGCACGCTCAGCTACCAGCAGATGCGTGAGCGCTTCGCGCTCGGCGAGTTCAACAAGGAGCAGGCGGTCGCGACCTTCGGCTCGAACTCGCCGATCACCGAGTGCCAGAAGCTCGAGAACTGACGCCGGCCCGGGCCGGCGCGCCGCGGCCGCCCGGAAGGGCCGCGCCTCAGACGATCAGAAGAACTGCATCACCGGCACGGCGTACGACACCGTGCCCGCCGGCGACGATCGGTTGGTGCTGTTGACGATGCGCGCGGTGGGGATCGGCAGCGGCCCCGGCGGCGGCGTGAGGAACGTCGATGCGTCCGTGAAGGCGAGGGCGCCGTTGTGCAGATCCACGCTGCCGCACTGGCACCAGAGCCGGTAGCCCGGCGGCAACTGCGGCAAGCCTTGCAGGCTGCCGTCGTAGCTGCCGATGGCATTGAGGGAGCCTGGCAGCGCGAACCAGACGTCGCCGCTCGTCCAGAAGCCGCAGCCCGGCTGCGTTGGCCAGGTCGCCGCCTGCGGTTGCTGGCCGAGCAGCACGAAGGCGCGCGTGGCGCCTGAGCCATCGTCGGCGATGCCATCGCGCAGCGCCAGGTCGAGGCGCGCGCCCGTTGCCAGCCGCCAGTAGCTCATCGTCGCCGTGCTGGCAACGGCGCTGCCCGGCGCCGGACAGCCGACCAGCGTCCGGTAGCCGGGCTGCTCGGCGCGGCCGTCGCTGTAGTGCTCGTGCGCGTCGAGGTAGAGGCTCAGGTTCTGGTCGATGCCGGCTGGTGACTGGTTGCCGAACAAGATGACGTCGATGCACACCGTGCCGCCGCCGGCGGGCACGACGAACGGCGTCTGGTAGGGGATCTGCAGCGCGAAGTTGGGCGCCGGGTCGAGTCCGGGCCGGAGGGTCGCCGGAAAGGCGACGACTTGGCGTGGCGCCACGACGACGGGCGCGCTGCCGGCGTTGTTGGCGAACGAGGTCGACGCGGTGGTGGGCGTCAGCGGTGACATCGAGACGCGGACTTCCAGTTCGCACTGGAAGCCATCGACCTGACCGCGCAGCGCGATCGCATCGCGCCGGTAGGCATGACCGTGCAGCGTCGTGCCGCCGGGAACGTCGCGGTGCAGCGTCTGCATGCGCGCGTTGGCGCGACCAAGCGGGAAGTGGGTGAACGAACTGCCCTCGTACGTCGCGCGCTCGGTCGGCGAGACGGCGAGGAATTGCTGGGCAGCGGCGGCTGCGCACAAGAGCGGCAGCACGAAGCAGGTGGATGCTTGCATTTGGGTTCGTGTGCAGCCATGGCGGACCATCCGACACGGCTGCGACGTAGTGGAAACACGGGCCCAACTTCCTACAGAAAATGTCGGCCGAGACGTTGCGCCTGGTCGCGGCCCGTGGCTAGCATCCCGGCCCCTCGTCGACCACGTTCTCACGCGGTGGGGATGAGCAACCTGCCCAGACAGTCCAAAGTCGGTTCGAATGCCCTCGGTGCCGGGCTCACGTTGGCTGCGACGGTCGGGTTGTTCGCCTATGGCGGGCTGTGGCTCGATGCTAGGCTGGGCACCCGACCTTGGATGCTCTTGCTGTGCGTCGGTTGCGGCATCGTCGGCGGCATCCTGCATCTGATCCGCGTGCTGGCGCCGGAACTCTGGCCCTTTGGGAAGTTGCCGAGGAGCGGCGGCAAGCCGCCTCCGAGTTGAACCCGAGCATGCCCGCGACCTCCCCTGTGAATGCGCACCCTGGCACGACCGCCGACGGCGGGCCGAAGCGCGCTGCCGTCGTTGGCACGGTGGTCGACGTGTTGCTGCTCGGCCGCGCATTCGGCTTTGCCGTGCTGGTGGTGGCGGTGTGCGCAGCTCCGGTGTGGGCCCTGGGCCTCGTGCCCCAGGACGGCGTGCCGTTCTTCGCCGCGGGCATCGGCGCGTCGTTGTTCGCGGCCATGCTGGCCGTCTTCGTGCACGGCCGGTTCCTCGACGCGCGTGCCACGGCAGCGTATGCCCAGGATGGCCGGCTCCTGGCCGGCCGGCTGCAGAGCCTGCTCGCGGTCGCGTTCGGCGCCAAGCTCGGCGTGCTCGTGCTCGGCGTGTTCCTGCTGAGGGGGTCAGGCGTGAAATTCGCCGCCCTCGCAACCTTTTGTATCACGTTCGCGGCGGTGGCGTTGGTGTGCCAGCTGGCCGCCGCGGCCTACCTGTCACGGGCGATGAACCATCGACCTTCGTACCGGGCGCCAGCGCCTGCTGGCGCGCGCACCTCGGGCGCGGAGAACGCTGCCCCGAGCGGGGCACAACCGACGGAATAGGACCACCACCCTGAGCAATTCGACGGCCGCACCCGGCCGCAGTCCCATCGATTCCTCATGCTCTCATCGCGCTTCCTAATCACTGCCTCCTGCTGCCTGCTGGCAGGCCTCGCTACGCCCGGGTTGCGGTCGCAGCACCCGGCCGAGGTGGTTGGGCACGCCGCGCAGGATCCGGGGCACGCGAAGGCGCCCGGCACGCTGCAGATGTCGAACGCGGACATCTTCAACCAGCAGTTCTCGCACAGCGTGCCCTACGCGATCTTCGAGCCCGGCATCGGGCCGCGCTTCGACGGAAACGGCCTCGAGAAGGACGGCCACGAGGAGAAGGTTTCGCTGTTCACGGTCTACAACGTGCAGCCGTGGCAGTGGATCTGCCTTGGTCTGATGGCTGCGGTGTTCCTGCCCGTGCTCGGCAGCTTCCGCAGCGGCCGCGCCGGCTGGTTCACTCGCGTGATGCGCGGCTTCTGCCACTGGATCCGCGACGAGATGGTCTACGCGGTGATGGGCAAGGAAGAGGGACGGGCCTTCGTGCCGCTGTTCCTGTTCACGTTCTTCTTCATCATGTTCCAGAACGTGGTCGGGCTGGTTCCGAGTCTCGGCCATCACTTCCCGCTCGCGATCTACACCGCGACCGGCACTCCGTATGTGACGGCTGCGTTCGCCATCGTCACGCTGCTGCTGATGCTGGTGCTCGGCATGAAGCGGAACGGGGTCTTCGGCTTCTGGAAGGGCCTCGTGCCGCACGGCGTGCCGGTGGTGATCGTGCCGCTGATGTTCGTCATCGAGTTCGTGAGCCTGCTGGTCAAACCCTTCGCCCTCACGATTCGCTTGTTCGCAAACATGCTCTCGGGCCACCTCGTCATCGCTGCGGCGATCGGCCTCGTGTTCCTGTTCGCGAAGATGCAGGGCGGCGCGATCACGTCCTACCTGACCGCGCTGCCGTGCCTCGGCATGGCGATCTTCATCTACATCATCGAGGCCTTTGTCACGTTGCTCCAGGCCTACATCTTCACCTTCCTGAGCATCAACTTCATCTACCAGTCGATGCACCAGGACCACTAGTCCCTTCGCTGCACGTTCCCCTTTCCCCCCCTCGTCCACTCCCTTCGTAAGTCACGGAGAACCTAATGCTCGCTTTCTTCCAGGATCCTGAAATCGTCAAACTCGTCGCCAGCAATCCCGGCTTCGGCATCGGTGCCGGCCTCGCCGCGGGGCTTGCCGGCGTCGGCGCCGGCATCGGCATCGGCCGCATCGGCGGTTCGGCCGGCGAGGGCATCGCCCGCCAGCCCGAAGCCGCCGACGCGATCAAGGGCAATGCCCTGATCTTCGCGGCGTTCGTCGAAGGTGTCGCCCTGTTCGCGGCGGTCATCGGCCTGATGCTCGCCACCAAGTAGTCCCCACCGGTCCCCTGTCGTCTCCACCCGGCAGTCCGCTGCCGGGTCCGCCATTCCTGATTCCCGTTTGGAGGCTCGCGTGCCACTCGCCAGCACCCTGTCGACCCATCTTGCAACCGTGACGTCCGGGCCAAGCCAGGACCCACGCGCCCTGAGCACGCTGCTGGAGTTCGCTCCCGGTGCGATGATCTGGACGTTCCTCGCGTTCGGACTCGGCCTGTTCGTGATGTGGAAGTTCGTCTACGGGCCCATCACCACGGCGCTCGAGGACCGCGACCAGAAAGTCGAGGACTCGATCCTGGCGGCCGAAGCGGCGCGCAAGGAGGCCCAGGCGCAGATGGCGGGCGCCAAGGCCGAACTCGAGAAGGCGCAGGCCTCGGGCAAGCGGCTGGTCGAGGAGGCGATGGCGCGCGCCGAGCGCCAGGCTGCGGATGCGGTGCGGGCGGCGGACGAACGCGCCAAAGCCGAGTTGCAGAAGGCGCGCGACACAATCGCCGCCGAGAAGCGGCAAGCCCTGCAGGAGATTCGCGCCGTGGCCGTCGAGCTGACGATCGCCGCGACCGGGCGCCTGCTGCAGCAGGAGATCGACGCCGGCAAGAACCGGCCGCTGGTGCAGCAGTTCGTCGCGGCCGCCCAGTCTGGCGCTGCCGCGGAGCGGGGTGGCCGATGACGCTGCAGGCCAAACGCTACGCGCAGGCGCTGCACAGCGCGGCGGTGGCCGCGGGCGCAGCCGACGCCGTGCTGGCCGACCTGCAGGCGCTGCAGCAGGTGATCTCGTCGCCCGCTGCGCGCGCCCTGCTGACGAGCCCCGACATCACGACCGCCGAGCGTGCCGCCGTGCTCGAGAAGGTCGCGCGTGGCCACCACACCCTGGTCGCCAATCTGCTCGGCGTGCTGCAGCAGCGGCACCGGCTCGAGGTGCTGTTCGACGTGCATCCGGCCTACCGCGCGCTGCTGATGGCCGCGCGCGGCGAAGTCGAGGGCGTCGTCGAATCGGCCCACCCGCTCGGCGCCGACGAGGTCGGTTCGCTGGAGGCCCTCGCGGGCCGGCTCAGCGGCAAGAAGGTCAAGCTGACCGTGGTCACTCGCGCCGACGTGCTCGGCGGCGTGCGGCTGCGCATCGGCAACGTGCTCTACGACGGTTCCCTGCAGAGCCAGCTCGGGCAGCTCGCCCAGAAGCTCGCGCAGGCGGCCGTCTGACCGGTCCGCCGGTCGTCCCCCACATTCCAAAGACTCGCTTCCCCGTTCGATAGACCATGGATCTCAAACCCTCCGAAGTCGCCTCCGTCCTGAAGTCCGAGATCGAGGGCTTCGCCGGCCGCATGCAGAAGTCGAGCGTCGGCACCGTCCTGATGGTCGGTGACGGCGTCGCCCGCGTGCACGGCCTCGACGACTGCATGATGAACGAGATGCTCGACTTCGGGAACGGCATCCTCGGCGTCGCGCTGAACCTCGAAGAGGACAACATCGGCGCGGTGCTCCTCGGCAGCGACGCCAAGGTCAAGGAAGGCGACACGGTCCGCACGACGGGCCGCGTCATGTCGGTGCCGACCGGCCTGCAGATGTGCGGTCGCGTCGTCGATGCGCTCGGCCGCCCGGTCGACGGCAAGGGCGAGATCAAGCTCAGCCCGAGCGACTACCGCCCGATCGAGGGCCGTTCGCCCTCGGTGCCGGAGCGCCAGCCGGTCAAGGAGCCGCTGCAGACGGGCATCAAGGCCATCGACTCGATGATCCCGATCGGGCGCGGCCAGCGCGAGCTGATCATCGGCGACCGCGGCACTGGCAAGACGGCGCTGATCGTCGACACGTTCATCAACCAGAAGTCGACCGGCGGCGGCGATCCGAAGAATCCCAACCAGGTCATCTGCATCTACGTCGCCGTCGGCCAGAAGCAGTCGACGGTCAAGGCGGTCGTCGACAAGCTCGAGAAGAACGGCGCCATGCCGTACTCGATCGTCGTCTCGGCGCCGGCGTCGGCCGAGGCGTCGATGCAGTTCCTCAGCTGCTACGCCGGCGCGTCGATGGGCGAGCGCCTGCGCGACGAGGGCCGTCACGTCGTCATCGCGTACGACGACCTGTACAAGCAGGCCGTCGCCTATCGCCAGGTCCTGCTGCTGCTGCGCCGTCCGCCGGGTCGCGAGGCCTTCCCGGGCGACGTGTTCAACCTGCACAGCCGCCTGCTCGAGCGCGCCGCCAAGCTCTCCAAGGAGAAGGGCGGCGGTTCGATGACCGCGCTGCCGGTCGTCGAGACGCAGGAAGGCGACGTGTCCGCGTACATCCCGACCAACGTCATCTCGATCACCGACGGCCAGATCTTCCTCGAGTCGTCGCTGTTCAACGCCGGCCAGCGCCCGGCCGTGAACGCCGGCATCTCGGTTTCCCGCGTCGGCGGTTCGGCCCAGATCGGCGCGATGAAGAAGATCTCCGGCGGCCTCCGCATCCAGCTGGCGCAGTTCCGCGAGCTCGCGGCCTTCGCCCAGTTTGGCAGCGACCTCGACAAGGCGACGCAGCAGGCGATCACGCGCGGCCAGCGCATGACCGAACTGTTGAAGCAACCCGAGTACCAGCCGATGCCGGTCGAGGAGCAGGTCGTGATCCTCTACGCCGGCAGCTCCGGCGCGCTCGACTCCGTGCCGCTCAATCGCGTCTCGGACTTCGAGAAGAAGTACCTCGCCGCCATGCGCGCCAACCACGGCGACGTGCTGGCGTCGCTGCGAACGGAGAAGAAGTGGACCGACGCGCTGCAGAAGCAGTGCGACGAGATCTGCGCCAAGTTCAAGGCGGAGTTCCTGGCCTGACCGAGTCGGTTTCCTGATCGATGAGGGGCAGCACCCGCCGCCCCGTGCGCAACGAACCACCCACGAGCTGAAGCATGGCGAACCTCAAGGAACTCCGCGGCCGCATCAAGTCGGTCGCGAGCATCGCGCAGATCACGCGCGCGATGGAGATGGTTGCGTCGATGAAGCTGCGCAAGGTCCAGTCCAAGGCGCAGGGCTTCCGGCCGTACGTCGAGGAGATCCGGCGCATGATCGCGGCGGTCGCCGACAAGGTCGCCGGCGATGGCGACGTGCCGCTGTTCGGCGTCCGCGACGTCGGCACGGTCGGCTACTTCGTCGTCGCCTCCGACCGCGGCCTCTGCGGCAGCTACAACAGCAACCTGCTGTTCGCCCTGAAGAAGGCCGCCGAGGAGCAGCAGGCGCAGGGGCGCAAGGTCAAGTTCTGGGTCTACGGCCGCAAAGCCTATGCCTGGCTGACGCGCCGCGGCTTCGCCGTGGAACGCTTCTTCGTCGAACCGCCGCTCGACAAGGCCGACTTCGCTGCCGCCAAGGTGGTGGGGCAGGCGCTAGTCGATGCCTTCACCTCCGGCGCCGTCGACGAGATGCGCATCTTCTCGACGCGCTTCCAGTCGATGATCAAGTTCGCGCCGACGGACGCGCAGTTCCTGCCGATCCGCTCGATCGCCGTCGGCGAGAAGGCCGCCAAGGCTGCCTACGCCGCCGACTTCCTGCTGGAGCCGGACGCGACCACGATCTTCAACCGGCTGATGCCGCGGTTCCTCGAGACCGTCGTGTTCGACGCGATGCTCCAGGCGCTGACCAGCGAGCACGCCAGCCGCCGCATGGCGATGAAGGGCGCGACCGACGCCGCCGTGCGCATGAACAAGGGCCTGAAGAAGGTCTACAACCGCGCCCGCCAGGAGAACATCACCAAGGAGCTGCTCGACATCGTCGGCGGCGCCAGTGCAGTGAGCTGACCGGCGTTCGCCGGCGCTCGAGTCCAGACATCCAGACCGACCGCACCCGATTCCGAGGACGATAGACGTGACGACCGCGACCCAAGTGCAAGGCAAGATCCTGCAGGTGTTCGGCCCCGTGGTGGACGTGCAGTTCCCCGAGGGCCATGTGCCAAACCTCTACAACGCGATCACCGTTGTCGACCAGAAGCGCGGCATCGACCTCGTGCTCGAGGTCGCGCAGCAGCTCGGCAACGCGTCGGTGCGCTGCGTCGCCATGTCGTCCACGGACGGCATGAGCCGCGGCATGCCGGCGACCGACACCGGCGCGCCGATCTCGGTGCCGGTCGGCGACGCGACCCGTGGCCGCCTCTTCGACGTCCTCGGCCGCGCGCTCGAGGTCAACGTGCCGCACCCGCGCACGCAGAAGCCGATGCCGCCGGTCGCCGCCAAGGCGACGCTGCCGATCCACCGCGCCGCGCCGAAGTTCGAGGAGCAGCAGGCGATCACCGAAGTCTTCGAGACGGGCATCAAGGTCGTCGACCTGCTCTGCCCGTTCGCCAAGGGCGGCAAGATCGGCCTGTTCGGCGGCGCTGGCGTCGGCAAGACGGTGCTCATCCAGGAGCTGATCCGCATCACCGCCGTCGAGAAGGGCGGCTTCTCGGTGTTCTGCGGCGTCGGCGAGCGCACGCGCGAGGGCAACGACCTGTGGCTCGAGATGGCCGAGGCCGAGTACAAGGACGCCAGCGGCAAGACGGCGTCGGTGCTCGACAACGCCGTGCTCGTGTTCGGCCAGATGAACGAGCCGCCGGGCGCCCGCCTGCGCGTCGCGCTCACCGGCCTGACGATGGCCGAGTACTTCCGCGACCAGGAGGGCAAGGACGTCCTGCTGTTCGTCGACAACGTCTTCCGCTTCGTCCAGGCCGGTTCCGAGGTCTCCGCGCTGCTGGGCCGCCTGCCGAGCGCCGTCGGTTACCAGCCGACGATGGCGTCCGAGATGGGCGCGCTGCAGGAGCGCATCACCTCGACGAAGAAGGGCTCGGTCACGTCGATGCAGGCCGTGTACGTGCCGGCCGACGACATCACCGACCCAGCGCCCGTCGCGACCTTCGCGCACCTCGACAGCACGATCATCCTCGAGCGCCAGATCGCCGAGCTCGGCATCTATCCCGCCGTCGACCCGCTGAAGTCGACGTCGAAGATGCTCAGCCCCGCGACCGTCGGCGAGGTGCACTACAACGTCGCGCGCGCCGTGCAGCGCACGCTGCAGCGCTACCAGGACCTGCGCGACATCATCGCCATCCTCGGCATCGAAGAGTTGAGCGAAGAGGACAAGATGGTCGTCAGCCGCGCCCGCCGCATCCAGCGCTTCCTGTCGCAGCCGTTCTTCGTCGCCGAGGCCTTCACCGGCACGCCAGGCAAGTTCGTCAAGCGCGAGGACACGGTTCGCTCGTTCAAGGAGATCCTCGAAGGCAAGCACGACGGCCTGCCGGAATCGGCCTTCTACATGGTCGGCTCGATCGAGGAAGCCGTGGCGCGTGGCGCCAAGTGACCGGAACGTCCAAACGCCACTAGTCGTCGCATCGTCCGCAAGCAGCCGCTGAACCCGCCATGGCCGCCGAACTGCACCTCCGCATCGTCACCCCCGATCGCACGGTCGTCGACCGCAAGGTCGCGGATGTCAGCTTCACGGGCATCGACGGCGGCTACGGCATCCTGCCGCAGCACGCGCCGTTGCTCACGGTGATCGCCTTCACGGGCTACGCGCACGTGACCGAGACGGACGGCAAGGCGACCGACCTGTTCTTGAGCGATGGCTTCGCCCAGGTGCAGGACAACGTGCTGACGCTGGTCTGCGAGGCCGGCGAGGCGGCCGCCGACATTGACATGGCGCGCGTCACGGCGGCCGAGGCGAAGGCGCGCGCGAAGATGGCCGGCCTGGACAAGCTCAGCCAGGAGTACCTCAACGCCGAGGCGTCGCTGCGCAAGGCGCTGGCGCGCGAGCTGTTGTCGCGTCGCACGACCGGTTCGGGCAACTTGAGCAGCTGATGCCGCGGCTGGCGCGCTGTGCCGCCGCCGGTGTTCCAGGCCGCGTGCGTGGTCGCGCGGCCGCCGGCCGCTAGACTTCCGGCCCTGCCGACCCTCCGTCGGCGCACCCGCATGAACGCCACGACCCTGTTGGCCGCCGCCCTGTTCGGGCTGGCCGCCGTCTCCGCCGCGCAGGACCCGACGCCCGCCGCTGGCATCCCCGACTGCAAGGACATGAAGAAGACCGCCTCGGGCCTCGAGATCGGCTTCCTGCAGGAGGGCGCGAAGGGCCCCGGCCCCGGCCGCGACGACATGGTCGAGGTGCACTACACCGGCTGGCTCACCGACGGCACCCAGTTCGACAGCTCGCGCGATCGCGGTCAGCCCGCGACCTTCGGCGTCGGTCAGGTGATCGCCGGCTGGACGGAAGGCCTGCAGCTGATGACGCCCGGCGCGCGCTGCAAGCTCGTCATCCCCGGCAACCTCGCGTATGGCGAGGAGGGGCGCCCGCCGACCATCCCGCAGAACGCGACGCTCGTGTTCGACGTCGAGTTGCTGCGGATCACGCGCATGCCGCAGCTCCGTCCGGCCAACAAGGACGCGCAGAAGGACCTGATCGTCAAGACGCCGAAGCCCGGCGCTGCCGCCGATGCGCCGCCCGACGAGCACGTCGTGCGGTGGGAGATGCTGCAGGACGGCAAGGGCGACCTGCTCACCGGCGCCGACGGCGTCGCGCTGCGCTACGCCATCTGGAAGTCCGGTGGCGAACTCGTCGATTGCAGCGAGCGGCAGATGAACCATCGCCTGAGCGGCGCGGTCGAGTCGCTGCCGTTCCCGTTCCTGCGCGATCTCGCGGCGCAGTGCAAGCTCGGCGCGATCGTGCGCGCCGAGGTGCCACAGAAGCTCTTCCCCAACCATGGCGGCGACACGGTGTGGGAGCTCGAGGTGACCGGGGTCAACAAGCTGCCGGTGTTCCGCGCGCTCGATGCGGCCAAGACCGTGACGACGCAGAGCGGCCTGCAGTACGAAGTCGTCGCCGCCGGCGAGGGCGAATCGCCCAAGGCCGACGCGATGGTCAGCGTGCACTACACGGGCTGGCTGACCGACGGCAAGGTCTTCGACAGCTCGCACGCGCGCGGCATGCCGGCCGAGTTCCCGCTCAACCGCGTCATCCCGGGTTGGACCGAGGGCGTGCAGTTGATGAAGCCGGGCGCCAAGTTCCTGTTCTCGATCCCCGGCAAGCTCGCGTACGGCGAGCGCGGTTCGCCGCCGAAGATCCCGGCCAACGCGACGCTGTTGTTCATCGTCGAGCTGCTCGCAGTGAAGTGACCGTCAGTTGCGCGAGCGGTCAGGCTGCAGCGCGGGGCGGCCGACCAGGCGTCCTTGACCATGCAGCGGCGCGCGCACAGACTGCGCGCAATGGACGAGGCTGCGCCTGCCGTAACGTCGGAACCGCCGGTGCTCGAGTCGCGCGGCGTCTTCCGCTTCCGCGCGCACGACGGCCAGCAGATGCCGGTGGTGCGCGATGTGAGTCTGCGCCTACGGCGCGGCGAGTTCGCCACGCTGATGGGCCCGTCTGGCTCCGGCAAGTCGACGCTGCTGCACCTGCTCGCCGGTCTCGACCGTCCGTCGGCGGGGCTGGTGCTGCTCGATGGCGTCGATCTCGGCGGCGGTGACGAAGAGGCGCGCGCGCGGATCCGCCGCGAGCGCATCGGCTTCATCTTCCAGTTCTTCCACCTGCTGCCCGACCTGACCGTCGAGGAGAACGTCACGCTGCCGCTGCGCATCGCCGGCGAGCGGCCAAGGCGCCATCAGGCGCGCACCGACAGCCTGCTGCGCCTGCTCGGCGTCGACGGCCATCGCAAGAAGCTGCCGGCCCAGCTGTCCGGCGGCGAGATGCAGCGCGTGTCGATCGCGCGCGCGCTGGTGACGCAGCCGCCGCTGCTGCTCGCCGACGAGCCGACTGGCAACCTGTCGAGCAAGGCCGGCGAAGACGTCATCGCGCTGCTGCGCGAGGTCTGCGGCAAGCTTGGCACCACGATCCTGCTGGTGACGCACAACCCGCGCGACGCCGCCGCCGGCGACCGCATCCTGTTCCTGCGCGACGGCGCGCTCCGGCCCGACGCTGAACTCCAGGGAGGCCCCTTCCGTGTCGCTGACGTACTTCATCGTCTCGCGGAACTGGGCATCTAGCCGGCTGCGCGTGCTGCTGTCGCTGCTCGGCATCGCGCTGGGCGTGGCGATCGTGGTGGCCATCCACGTGATGGACCACAACACCATCCAGAGCCGGCTGCGGCGTCAGGATGGCACGCGCGGCGCGGTGGACCTGGAGCTCCTGCCGCAGGCGCCGCGACCGCCGGCCCAAGCACTCGCCGAGTTGCTCGCCGTAAGCGGCGTTGCCGATGCGGCGATGTGGCGCGAAGCGCGGGCGGTCGCCCGTGGCGCCGGCGGGGTCATTGAGCTCGCGGTCTACGGCTTCACCCCGCTGCCGCCGGCAGGCTTCGGCCACTACGCCGTCGCGCGCGGCCGCGACCTGCAGTCAGCGGACGCCGACGCGACGACGCCCGGCTGCCTGCTCGGCGAGGACGCCGTGCGCGAACTCGCGGTCGACGTCGGTGACATCGTTACGCTTGCCGAGCCGGCGGTGGTCGAGCGCGTCGAGTGCCGCGACGGCGCGCTGGTGAAGGTGCCGCGCACTGCCGGCCCCGATGCGTTCGCCGTACGGGCCACGGTCGTCGGCGTGCTCGCCAGCCAGCGGCTGGGCAAGCGCGAACAGGGTCGCGTCGCGGTGGTCGCGCACGACCTTGCCGAACGACTGCTGCCGCTCGGCAGTAGCGTCTTCCACGTGCGCCGCGCCGACGGCGCCGACCTCGACCGCTTGCGCGCCGACCTGCGACCGCGCTATCTCGTGCAGGATGCGCGCAGCGCGCTGCTCGGCGAGGGCGCCGACGAACGCGCCTTCCGCAACGGCCTCAAGGTGTTGGGCGGACTCGCGCTGCTGCTCGGCATGTATGTCGTTTTTCAGACTCTGTCGCACAGCCTGGTCGCGCGCATCCGCCAACTCGGCCTGTTGCGGTGCCTTGGCGCCGGTGGCGGCGCGATCACCCGCATCTTTCTGTGCGACGCGATCCTGCTTGGGACGGTCGGCAGCGCGCTCGGCGTCGGCGGCGGGTTGCTGCTGGCGCGCTGGCTGCAGTCGCAGGACATCAGCTCGCTGGGACTCGGCAAGCAGTGGGAAACCTTTGAGGTGCCGCTGTTCCCGGTCGGTTGGACGTTTGCGCTCGGCGTGCTGTTCACGCTCGCCGGCGCGATGTTCCCGCTGGTGCGCGCCCGGCAGGTTCCGGCGCTCGACATCCTGCGCGCACACGGTCTCGCGCCGAGTGCTGATGACGGCGTCGACCTTCTGCGCGGCGTGCATGGCTGGATGTTCGCCCTGTTGTGCGTGGCGCTGCCGCTCGCGTACCTCGCGATGACGCCGCTCGTCGCCGAGGAAGGCGGTGAACTGCGTGCCGTGCTGCTCGAGTTGGTCGGCGTGCTTGGCCTGTTCGGCGTCGTGCTGCTGCTGGCGCCGAGAATGACGTCCGGAGTTGGGCGCGCGCTGTTGCTGCCGCTGCGGCCGATCTTCCCGCTGTCGTCGTGGCTCGTCGGCAAGGTGCTCAAGCGCTCCGCTGGCCGCGTCGCCGCGGCGGTCGCCGGGCTCGCTGCGGTTCTGCTGGCCGTGATCGGGCTCAAGAGCGTGACGCACTCGCTGCACGCCGAGGTCGGCGCCTTCGCGGCGACGACGCTGCGCGAACGCGTGTTCCTGCGCACGACGCCGACGACGGCGGAGGCGCTGGCGCCGTTGGCCCGGCTGCCCGGTGTGCACGCGGTGGAGGCCTACGAAGGCGAGGAACGCGGCGGCGGCTTTCTGCTGCGCGGCCTCGCGCCGGCGGCTGCCGCCGACGCGGGCGGGCCGCTCGAGGGCGACCCGGCGCTGCTGCGCCGCTACGCCGACGAGAAGGTGCGCGCGCTGGTGGCGAGCCGACGCCTCGCGCGCACGCGCGGTTGGCAAAAGGGCGCGCTGGTGCCGATGCGCGACCGCAACGGCGAGCCGGTGGTCTATGAGGTGGCTGCGATCGACGACCGCGCCGGCTTCGACGCCGACGAGCGCGCGTTCGCCATCTGTGACCCGCGCTGGCTGCGCCGGGACTTCTGCATTCCGACGACCTGCGTCACCATGGCGACGTTGCGGCTGCAGCCGGGCGCCGACGCGGAACAGGCGGGGTCGGCGGCGCGCGCGGTCGTGCCGGCGATCACCGGCTACAAGTCGGGCGCGTGGGTCGAGGCCTACCTGCGCCGCGACGTCGGCAAGGACTTCCGGCTGTTCGACCTGCTGCTCGGCCTGATGCTGGTCCTGGCCGGCCTTGGCCTCGTCAACGGCATGACCATCGCGACGCTTGGCCGCGCGCGGGAACTCGGCGTATTGCGCGCGCTCGGCATCCGGCGCAGCGCGTTGGTCGGCAGCTTCCTGCTCGAAGGCGCGGTCACCGCCGCGGTCGCCAGCCTGCTCGCATGCGGGCTCGGCGCGCTGCTGGCGTCGGCGCTGGTTCTCGGTATGAACGCCGTTGCGCGCCTGGACGCGCCGGTGACCTTGCCGCTGCCTTGGTTCCTGCTGGCGCCAGCGCTTGCGTTCGGCGTCGCGCTGGTCGCGGCGGTCGTGCCGGCCGTTCGCGCGCTGCGCGAGAGCCCGGCTGAGTCCGTGCGCTACGAGTGACCGCTGGAGCGTCGCTGGAATGCGCCATGGGGGGCGGGTACGACACTTTGCCCGCAAGCCCGCACACGCATGAAGCAACGCAGCACCTGGCAGCGCACCCACACCTGCGGCGAACTCACCCTCGCTGCCAAGGACCAGGACGTCGTCCTCAACGGCTGGATCGAGAACAAGCGCGAGCACGGCAAGCTCGTGTTCATCGACCTCCGCGACCGCTACGGCATCACCCAGCTGGCGGTCGACGCCGACACCGCCGGCATGGCGGCCGGCACCTTCGACGCGATGGTGCGCCTGGGCGCCGAGGACGTGATCTCGGTGCGCGGCCGCGTGCGCCCGCGCGGCGAGGGCAACGTCAACAAGAACCGCGTCACCGGCGAGATCGAGCTCTGCGTGCTGTCGGTGACGGTGCTCAGCGAGGCCGAGACGCCGCCGTTCGAGATCCTCGACAAGGCCGAGGCCAACGAGGAGCTGCGCATGCAGTACCGCTACCTCGACCTGCGCCGCCGGCCGCTGCAGGAAGCGTTGATGAAGCGCGCGCGCTTCGTCACGGCGGTGCGCAACTTCCTACAGCAGCGCCGGTTCATCGACATTGAGACGCCGATCCTGACGAAGAGCACGCCGGAGGGCGCGCGCGACTACCTGGTGCCGAGCCGCGTGCACGCGGGCAAGTTCTTCGCGCTGCCGCAGAGCCCGCAGATCTTCAAGCAGCTGTGCATGGTCGGCGGCCTCGACCGCTACTACCAGATCGCGCGCTGCTTCCGCGACGAGGACCTGCGCGCCGACCGCCAGCCAGAGTTCACGCAGATCGATCTCGAGATGTCCTTCGTCGAGGAGCACGACGTGCTCGACGTGGTCGAGGCGATGTACGTCCACGCCATGAAGGAGGGTTTCGGCATCGACGTGCCGCAGCCGTTCCCGCGCTTTGACTTCTTCGAGGCGATGGCCAAGTACGGCTGCGACAAGCCAGACCTGCGCTTTGGCATGCTGCTGCAGGACTGCACCGAGTTGGCGAAGAAGAGCGACTTCAAGGTCTTTGCCGGCGCCGTCGCCGCCGGCGGCATCGTCAAGGGCATCTGCGCCGAGGGCGCGGCCGAGAAGTTCTCGCGCAAGGGCATCGACGAGCTGACCGCCTTCGTCACCCAACTCGGCGCCAAGGGCCTCGCCTGGGCCAAGGTCACCGCCGCCGGCGTCGAGGGCTCGATCGCCAAGTTCTATGAGGGCGACAAGGGCAAGGAGCTGATCGCTCACATGGGCGCCAAGCCCGGCGACCTCTTGCTGTTCGTCGCCGACCAGAAGCGCGTCGTGCACAAGGCGCTCGGCGACCTGCGGCTCAAGGTCGGCGGCATCCTCGGCCTGCGCGACCCGAAGGTCTTCCGCTGCTGCTGGGTCCTCAACTTCCCGATGTTCGAGTGGAACGAGGACAAGAACCGCTGGCAGTTCGCGCACAACCCGTTCAGCGCGCCGGTCGACTGGGACATCAAGGACTTCGGCGTCGATACCGAGAACATCCGCAGCCGCGCCTACGACTTCGTCATGAACGGCTGGGAGCTCGGCTCCGGCTCGATCCGCATCCATCGCACCGAGCTGCAGGCGCGCGTGTTCGAGTTCCTCGGCATCAGCAAGGAGCACCAGCGCGCGAACTTCGGCTTCCTGCTCGACGCGTACAAGTACGGCGGCCCGCCGCACGGCGGCATCGCGCTCGGCGTCGACCGCATCGTCACGCTCGCACTCGGCCGCGAAGGCATCCGCGACGTGATCGCGTTCCCGAAGACGTCGATGGCGTTCGACCTGATGGCCGAGGCGCCGGGCGAGGTCAGCGGCGAGCAGCTCAAGGAACTGTCGATCCGCACCGCGGTCGAGCCGCCGAAGCCGCCGGCGTCGTGAACTGGGCTGGCGCCGCGCTGCTGTTGGCGGCCTGCGGCGCGCCGGCCGCCGGGTCGGGGCTGGAGCCGCGCGCGGCGCGGTTGTGCCTCCCGACGCGCGAGGCGTTCGTCGTCGGGAGCGTGCAGCCACTGCCGTTCGGCTCCGGCGCGCCGCGTCACGCGTCCGGCAGGCGGAACGCGGCGTCGGTGGGCCGGCAGACGCGCTTCAGGTGCAGCGGCCGCCGTAACCCGTCGGCGCCGTGCTGGCCGGCGGGGCGCGTCTTCGCCAGCCACTCCTCGAACACCGCCATCGACTTCGCTGTGTCGACGTAGACGTCGCCGTAGCGGTCGCCGGGCTCAGCCTTGGTGACGGTGACCTTCTGGTGCCAGCAGTGCATGCCCGAGATCGGGTCGGGCTGCACCGGGAAGGTCATGTTCTGGTGCACGCCGCCCGACGACCACCAGACCTTCTGGCTCTCCGCGTCGGCGCTGGCGAACGTGCCGGTCGGCTTCGTGCGGCGCATCAGCCACGCCGTGTCGCTGACCTTGCGCAGGTCGACGTCGTGCAGCTGCCAGTGGTTGCCTGACACCTGGTCGCCGGACACGGTCCAGCGGCCCATGTGGTGGCTGCAGGCGATCACGCCTGGGCGCACGCCCTCGGTGACCCAGGCGGCGTTGACGTAGTAGCCGGTGCGCGTCGCGACGCGCAGCAGATCGCCCATCTGCACGCCAAGGCGCGCGGCGTCCGTGGGGTGGATCCAGACCGGGTTGGTGTTGGACAGCTCCGTCAGCCACTTGCTGTTGGCGCTGCGCGTGTGGATCAGCGTCGGCAGGCGGAAGGTCGCGACCAGCACCATCTCGCCGCTGCCGCGGTTGAGCTTGCCCTCGTCGACGTGGCTCTCGATGTAGGTCGGCGCGGCGTGCTCCGGCCAGCCCCATTCCGCCATCGTCGGCGACCACAGTTCGAGCTTCTTGCTCGGCGTCGGGAAACCGACGCGGGCCTTGCCGCCGGCCCAGACGCCGGCGAGCTGGCCGTCCTTGCGCACGACGCCCGCGGCTTCGTCGACGACGAAGTCGCCCTTCAGCTCGGTCTCGTGCGTCTTGTAGACCTGGTCCTGCACGAGGAAGCAGCCATGCCGCTGCATGTATTCGAGCGGGCTCAGGCCTGCCTTCGCCGCCGCCGCCGGCAGACCTGGCACCGAGTTCTCGAAGATCCAGCGGTAGTACTCGGTGATGGTGACGCGCTCACCGGGGCGGTACGGCGACTCGAAGTGACGGCGGATGCCGAGCGCGCCGTCGGGGTCGACGATCCAGCTCAGCGCGATCCAGAATTCGTCCTCTTCCCAGACCTGGCCGGGATTGACCTCGTACGTCCAGGTCACCTGCTTGCCCTGGCGCTCGGCGAGCACGCGGTGCACCGGCTGGCGGAAGCCGATCCAGGTCGCCGCATGCGTCTCCTGCGACATCAGGTCGTGGCGCTCGGTGGCGTGGCCCATCGGCAGCACGAAGTCGGCCCAGCGCGCGGTCTCGTTCCAGGTCGGCGACAGCACGGCGTGGCAGCCGACCGACTGCTCGTCGGACAGCATCTCGATCCACATCGCGCCGTCCGGATTGGTCCAGACCGGGTTGTAGACGCGGGTGAAGTACGTGTCGACGCGGCCGCGGCCGCTCTTCACCAGGTGCGGCAGCAGGTAGCTGAGCTCGTGGTGGGCGAGCGGCCACTCGCGCGGATACAGCAGTTCGCTCCAGACGTCCTGCGGCCGCGGCTTGCTGAACGGCGCCGGCACGAACTTGTTGGCGCCCGAGCCGGCGGTGCCGCCGACCGTGCCGACGGCGCCGACCAGCACGGAGACGAACTGCAGGTTGCGCGCCGTCGCCCAGCCGCCTTCGTTGCCGGCGGCGGTGTTGCGCCACACGTGGCTGGCGAAGGCGCTGCCGGCCTTGCCGATCTCGCGACCGACCTCCTCGACGACCTTCGCGTCGAGGCCGCACACCTCGGCGACGTGGGCCGGCGTGGCGAAGGCGTAGTCGGCGGCGAGGTCGCGCTGGAAGGCGGTGAAGTCCTCGGCGCGGCCCTTGGCCCGCTGGTAGGCGCGCCATTCGACCCACTCGCGCACGAACGTCCAGTCGACGAGGTTCTCGCGCAGGATCACGTGCACGAAGCCGAGCAGCATCATCGGCTCGGTGCCGGGGCGTGGCGCCAGCCAGTAGTCGCCCATGCTGGCCGTGTTCGACAGGCGGATGTCGCAGACGGCGAGCTTCCCGCCGCGCATCTTCGACTCGATGATGCGCTGGGCGTGCGGGTTGAAGTAGTGGCCCGTCTCGAGGTGGCTGCTGATCAGCAGCGTGAACTTCGCGTTCTCGTAGTCGGGCGACGGCCGGTCGTAGCCGCTCCAGAGCGTGTAGCCCAGGCGCGCGGCGGCGCTGCAGACGTTGGTGTGGCTGTTGTGGCCGTCGACGCCCCAGGCCTGCAGCACGCGCTCGACGTAGCCGTCGTGGCCCGGGCGGCCGACGTGGTACATGACCTCCGTCTTGCGGCCCTCGACGATCGCCTTGCGGATGCGGCCGCCGAGCGTCTGCAGGACCTCGTCCCACGACACGCGCTCGAAGCGGCCGCTGCCGCGCGGGCCGACGCGCTTCATCGGGTAGAGGATCCGCTCGGGGTCCTGGACCTGGTTGATCGTCGCCGGACCCTTGGCGCAGTTGCGGCCGCGCGAACCCGGGTGGTAGGGGTTGCCTTCCACCTTGCGGATGCTGCCGTTCGCCTGGTCGACGTAGGCCACGAGTCCGCACGCGGCCTCGCAGTTGAAGCAGATCGTCGGCACCAGCGAGTACTTGCGCGTCTCGCGGCGCGGCCAGGCCTTGGCGTCGAGTTCTTCCCAATCGTCCCAGCGATCGGGCGGCGGGAAGCTCTCCAGCGGGGTCGTGCGCAGCGTCGCGTGGTCCATGACGGTCGCCTCAGAGTAGGTGGGCGCGCGGGCCCGGTCCACGCCTGCGAGGCCTCAACCGGCGCGTTCGGCGAGCGCCGCGCGCAGCCGGTCGACGACGCGCTCCAGGCGCGTCACGCAGGGATCGCAGCTGCTGTTGCAGCACCACCGCCACCCGGCGTCGTCGGCGTCGACGTGGCGCGCGACGAAGGCGAGGTAGCTCGCGTCGACGCGCTCCTCGGCGAGCCACGCGCGAACACGCGTCGCCAGTTCCGGATCGAGCGCGGCGGGGTCCATCTGCGTGCGGCTTTAGAACGGCGCCGCGCGCGGCGCAATCGCGAACCCGGCGCTCAGGACAACGGCGGCAACTGCCCGGCCCGCACGTAGGCCTGCTCGTACAGGAACAGCCCTGCCCAGCCGACGATGGCGCACAGGGCCAGCGCCGCCGGATGGCCGACGCCTGCGGTCACGAGCACCATCGTCAGCACGCTTGCGAGCGAGGTCGTCGCGAGGCCGAGGTGGAACGCCGAGCGCCTGGCGCCCGGCCACGCCGGCACGGTGGGCAGCAGCGCTGCCGCCATCCTGGCGTTGTGCGTAGCGTGGCGGCCGTGGCGCTCGAGCAGGCCGAAGCCGTGATGCAGCAGCGCCAGGACCGCGACGGCGACGGCCAGCTTGGCGTCGGGCGCGAACGGCAGCAGCACGGCGCCGCCGAGGTAGAGCGCCTGGACCAGCAGGTGCGGCAGCAGCGCGCGCGTGTTTTGCCACAGGTCGCGGCCCTCGCACTGGGCGAACAGGAACGCCGTGTACGCCGCCGCGAGCGAGGCGGTGACGAGATTGGTCCAGCGCAGGCCGTCGGCCAGGTCGTGCAGGCCGAGCAGGCGCGCGCCGACGATCACCGTTGTCAGGCCGCCGAAGGCCATCAGCACCCAGGCGCCCTTGACCAGCCAGCTGCGCGTGTTTGGCCGCAGCAGGATCGAGAGGAATTGCTTGGGGCGCTTGAGGTCGGCGACGAGCAGCACGTTGGTGACGGCGAGGAACAGCAGCGCGAAGGCCTCGGGCAGCCAATTGCGGCCGAGGTCCGTCGCCGCCGGCATCCAGGCGACGAACGGCGCCCACAGCGCCGCGCCGGCCGAGATGCCCTTGGTGACGAGGTAGGCCGAGACCTTCCAGCCCCAGTGCACCTTGTGGTCGACGTCGAGCGCGACGCGCGCGTCGGCGCGCTGCAGCGCCGCGACATCGTTGGCCGGCAACGGTGGCTTCGGCAGTCGGCGGTCACTCCAAAGGTACAGGTCCTCCTCGCGCGCCGTGCCAGGCTCCAGGTTGGTGGCATGGGCGCCGAGGTAGAAGACGTTGGGGCGGGTGCCCTGCTCGGGTCGCCGGACCATCGGTTGCTCGCCAGCGGCGGCGAGGGCGAGGTTGAGCGGGCTGTGCGGGTCGTGCACGTCGCCGCTGATGATCGCGTTCTCGGGGCAGACGATCTCGCACGCTGGCTTGAGGCCCTGCTCGACGCGGTGGGCGCAGAAGTGGCACTTCTCAGCGCCGCCCGACTCCTCGTTGAGGTAGAGGGCGTCGTACGGGCAGGCTTGCATGCAGGCCTTGCAGCCGATGCAGACGTCCTTGTCGAGGTCGACGATGCCGTCGGGCCGCTTGTGCAGGGCGGTCACCGGGCAGATCGTCACGCACGGGGCGGCCGTGCACTGGTTGCAGCGCAGGACGGCGAAGTGCCGGCGGACGGCCGGGAAACTGCCGACTTCCGTGTACTTCACCCAGGTGCGGAAGTCGCCCAGCGGCACTTCGTTCTCCGACTTGCAGGCGACCGTACAGGCGTGGCAGCCGATGCAGCGGCGCTGGTCGAGAACGAAACCGTATTGCATGCGCGGGGAGCGGGGACGGCGAAGCACGATACCGGCGCCGTAAGCGCACGCTACGACCAACGCCCGCCGGCGGGCCGGACGCTGGCGTTTTTTCCCTCTGTCGCCTTGCGCGCTACGGGCTGCCCGCGCATCGTTCCCGGCGTCCGCGACCTCGTCGGGCCCGTTTTGGTTGGTTGGTTTGCCGATCGATCCGGTTGCTTGTTGAGACTCGCCTTCCCCAGTTGTTGTGCAGCCATGGGCCAAGCCCTGCTTCGCGGCTGCGTCGAGACCGTCAAGGGCTGAAGTGATCGTCAGATGGGTACGAGACTGTACGTTGGCAACCTTTCCTTCCAGACCACGGAAGACTCCCTGCGCGCGGCGTTCGGTGGCGATGGCCGCCAGGTGACCGAGGTCAAGATCATGCTCGACCGCGACACGGGTCGCTCGCGCGGCTTCGCGTTCGTCGAGATGGCGACCGACCAGGACGCGCAGAACGCGATCCAGGCCATGAACGGCGCCGACCTCGATGGTCGTCCGCTCAAGGTCAATGAGGCCCAGCCCCGCCAGGACGGCGGTGGCCGCGGTGGCTTCGGTGGTGGCGGCGGCGGTCGCGGTGGCTACGGCGGCGGTGGCCGCGGTGGCTACGGCGGCGGCGGCGGTGGCGGTGGTCGCGGCGGCTACGGCGGCGGCGGTCGCGGCGGCTACGGTGGTGGCGGCGGCGGTGGCCGCGGCGGCTACGGTGGCGATCGCGGCGGGCGTCGCGGCGGCGGTGGCCGCGACGACGGCGGCGGCGGCGGCGGCGGCGACGAGTGGTAATGCGTCGCGCGCGGCTTTGGCGCGCTGCCTGATTCGCTCGCCGGTGGCGTGACCGCGCCTGCCAGCGTTAGGGCTCGGGTCGGACCTCGGTCCGATGCGGGCTCGCACGCTGAGCGGTGACAGTTGCACTCTGGGCGGCGCGCCCGATGGCAGCATGGCCAGGAGTCTGCGCCACGGGACGCACCGAACCGACGCGTGGATTCGCGGTCTTGGCGCCGCGCACTGCTTGACCGCGGCCAACCCCGCCACGGTTCGATGCCTTGGTTGGGCTGTGGGCGCGGCTCCGCCGACCCCCTGGAGTTTGCGGCGGTCGGCGTGTGCGTCGTTCGCTGGCGGGCGTCGCCGCCGCGGCTCACTGGCGCGGCAGCAGCCAGGTCTCGGCCAGCAGCGCCAAGTTCATCGTCTTGGCGAGCACCGCGAAGGTGCCGAGCAGCACGAAGCCGAGCGCGAAACCCACGCCGGCGGGGACCAGTTCCTTCGGATCGATCAGCGGCTTGCAGTCGTTCATGGCGGGCGGCCACGCTAGCAAGCCGCCGACCGCTTGCCAACGCCGGAGTCAGCGAGCGGGAACCCCGACCATAGCGTCGAGGGTGCGCTGGCTGACCGCGTGGTAGCGCGGCCGCGCCTTCTGGTAGATCGTCTGCGCCCGCGCCTTGCCGCCCGGTTGCGCCAGCAATGCCTCGTAGAGCGGCTTGAGGAACTTGCGTCTGCCGACGGTCATCAGGAACAACTCCAGCCGGCGATCCGCCGCCGCGTAGCCGTATTGGATGGCGAGCTGCAGCCAGGCGCAGAGGATCTCGCTGTTGCCCGAGCGCGTGAAGGCGAATGCCGAGTCGAGCTCGGCAAGGCGCGCGGCGTCGGTCGCGCCGAGGCCGAGCAAAAAGCGCAGCCACTGTTGCGTCACCCAGCCGTCGGTCGACAGGGCGGTCGCTTTCGCGCCGCCGCGCCATGCCGCGAGCTGATCATCGACCGCGGCGAACAGCGAACTCGCGGCCTGCGGCGCGTCGGCTGGCAGGCCCGTGCCCTCGATCCACGCCGTCACGTCGATTGCCGCAGCGGCCGCAGGATCGCGGTCCAGCAGTTCCCGCTGCAGCCACGCGCGGAACGTCGCCGTCGTCACGCTCTGGAAGGCGTGCGCGTCGAACCACCCGCGCAAGAACGCGTCGACGCGCTCGCGACCGAAGGCCTGCTCGAGCCGGCGCAGGAATGCCGCGCCCTTCTGGTATGGAACGCCGGTCATGCCGTCGTCAGGATTGCGGCCGGCGAGGTCGATGTGCAGGCGCTGGTCGGACTCGGGCAGGGTCTTCAACTCGTCGGCGAGCTCCTGCATGCCGAGACTCGTCTCCATCGCGGCGCGGTCGCGACCGAAGACTCGCTCCATGATGCGTTGCTCGAGGTAGACGGTGAAGCCTTCGTTGAGCCAGAAGTCGCGCCATGTCGCGTTGGTCACGAGGTTGCCCGACCAGCTGTGCGCGAGTTCGTGCGCGATCAGCGACACCAGGGAGCGGTCGCCGGCGAGGATCGTCGGCGTCGCGAACGTGAGGCACGGGTTCTCCATCCCGCCGAACGGAAAGCTCGGCGGCAGCACCAGCACGTCGTAGCGGCCCCAGCGGTACGGGCCGAACAGCGACTCGCACGACGTGACCATCGTCTCGGTGTCGGCGAGTTCGCTGGCGGCGAGGTCGAGCATCGACGGCTCGGCCCAGACGGCGCATCGGGGACTCAGCGGCCGCGCGGCGAGGTCGCCGCAGGCGAGCGCGATGAGGTAGGGCGGCACCGCCTTCGGCATGTCGAAGGCGACCTCGTCGCCTGATTCGGTGCGCGTCATCGCGCTCATCACCGGCACGAGGCCCTGTGGCGCGCGGATGCGCGCGTTCCAGGTGACGCGCACGGCGGGGCTGTCTTGCAGCGGAATCCAGCTACGCGTCAGAATCGCCTGACCTTGCGTGAACAGGAACGGCGCCTTGCCGCCATCGGTCTGCGCGGGTTCCAGCCACTGCATCGCCTCGGCGTCGGGGCTGGTCGCGTAGTCGACGCGGACGGACGCCGTGTCCGGCCGCAGTCGTACCGCGAGGCGCCGGCCGCGGATGGGGTCGGGCAGGCTTGCAAGTTCGATGGCCAGCGGCTTGCCGTTCTGGTCGCAGGCGCTGCGCACGTCGAGGCCATCGCTGTCGAGCACCAGCGGCGCCGTGTCGTCGTGGCGGTCCAGATGGTGCACGACGTAGCCCCGCGCGACCTTGGCCGCGAAATCGAGGGTCAGCGCGAGTTCGACGTGGCGCGAACGCACGCGATGCGGTTCAGCGAACGAGTGCAGATCCGGCGAGGATGCCATGGTGATGGCGTCGGGTGCAGCGGCGCACGCAGGAAGCAACGCAAGGAGCAGAGCGGGCACAAGGCGCATGCGGGGCGTTGTAGCGGCCGCATGGGTGCTTCGTCACGATGCGAACCTGGGTTGGCGCGGCGCGGTGTCGCGAGGCGACCGAAGGCGCAGCGAGGTGGGTGGGGAGTTTCCCGAGGTTGCATCCATGCGTCCGGGTCTGACGTCACGAGGATGGACGTATCGCATCGGTCTGCAGGGCAACATCGCCCTACCGGCCTCCTCGTTCCCCGAGAGGATTTGGCGGTCCGGGCGCCGGTCCGGGCGCCGGCGGTCCTCCGAACGTCAGCTTCCGTTGGTGCACATCGGCGCGTCAGCGCGCCAAACGCCACGCCAACGGCTCCCGACCTGTCGGCCCACGCAATCGACGCGGGCGCCGTGTGCCATTGTCGGATTGTGGGCAGCCAGATCCATCGCAGAGGTCAGTTCATCGCTATTCTGTTACGCAGAGCCGCCGCTGGGCCTAGCACGGGCGTGCGGCTTGGCCCTAGCACTCTATCCACCCATGAACAAGCAATTCGCCGCGGCCCTACTGCTGCTCGTCACCACCAACACCGCCGTCGCCCAAGCCGGCAATGAGGTCGTGTTCGTCGGTTCGTCGACTTCGGGTTCGATGGACCAGCATGCCTTCGCCGAGTCCGGCACAGGGTTGCTACTGAGCGCGCAGGGATCCACATTCACCGACAACGTCTCCGACGCCGTGTGGACCAACACCGGCCGTACGCTGTACGCCGGCCAGACGCTGCAGAACCGCGTGTCCGTGGGTTCGTGGAACGGCGTCGCCATGTCGTGGTCGTCGTTGTACGCCACGACGGGCGCCTGCTACGGGCTTGGTCTCGATGCCGGCCGCAAGCGCCTGTGGACCTTGGTGTCGTCGACGACGGCGACCGAGCTGCACTGCGTCAACGTCGACCCGGCGAGCCTAGGCTACGGCACGCTGGTGGCGCAGACGACGACGCTGAGCGGGCCGATCCGCGAGCGCTGGGCCCTGGCGCCGAGCGGCAACTTCGCCGTCGTCCCGTACGGCACGATCAACTCCGGCCCGTTCCAGATCGTCGACACCGATCCGGCGTCGCCGACGTTCCTGCAGGTCGTCGTCTCGGCGCCGATGCCGGCGGCGATCAGCGCCGGATTCGCATTCGCCTTCGACTGCAAGGTCTCGCTCGACGAGTTGTACTGCTACGTTTTGTATTCCGGCTTTGGCTTCAGCTCGCTCGCCGTCTTCAACCGCGCCACCAACGCCTTCGTCGACTTCCAGCCCAACGTCATCGGCCAGCAGGACCTCGCGCTCGGTGTCGTCGCCGCTAACTCGCTGGCGGTGTCGCCCGACCGCAGCTTTGCCCTGGTCAGCGGCAACGGAGCGCCCGGGCGCGTGTTGCGCGTCAACCTCAACTACGTCGCGCCGGCGAACTCGACCATCACCACCTTCAGCTTGCTGCAAATCCCCAACGCCAACGCCGTCTCGCTGTCGCCGGACGGCCTGCGCGGCGCGGTGACTTCGACGGCGCAGACGGTCGGCGGACCGGGCAAGCTCGTGTTCTTCGACGCCGTCAGTGGCCAGGAGACGTCGACCGTGCAACTGGGCAACATGTGGAACCTGTACACGACGGCGTGGCAGGACGCGTCGCCGAACGGCGTGTTTGCCAACTTCGGGGTGGGCTGCAGCGGCACGATCGGCGCCCCGTTTGTCTCCGGCAACCGCCCGCGGATCGGCGCCAACTTCACCGTCGACGCCGGCAACCTGCCGCTCAGCTTCGGCCTGATGGCTTTCGGGTTCTCCAACATGGCCACGGGCGGCTTGCCGCTGCCGCTGTCGCTGACTGGGTTGGGCATGACGGGTTGCAGCCTGCTGGTCGATCCGGCCGCGACGGTCAGCATCAGCGGGAGCGCCGGCGTGGCTAGTTACATGCTGGCGATCCCGAACGATCCGCTGCTGTTCGGGTTCAAGCTCTACTGCCAGGCCTTCGCGCTCGATCTGTTGGCCAATCCTTTCGGCTTCACGGCGAGCAACGGCGGCGAGGCCACGATCGGCTTGTGACCAGCGCCCTGGACGGGGCTGCGCGGTCGCTGGGCCGCGCAGCTTCACCGTGGGGCGGTTGCGGCCCACCGGGCCGACCACTAGCCTTCCGCCGGCCGCGCGGGGTTGCCGTGCGGCGTTTCATTTTCCACCAAGGAGTTACAAGCGCGTGATGTTGAAGCCGCAGCAGAGGATTCATGTCCGGCAGGCCTGATTCGCGACGACCCCAGGTGTCGCAGGATCGTGGCCCGCGCATCAATCACCACATCCGTATCCGCGAGGTCCGCGTCATCGACGAGGACAACAAACAGCTCGGCATCATGCTGACCGCCGACGCTCTCGCGCTTGCGATCCAAAAGCAGCTCGACCTCGTCGAGATCGCCCCGAACCAGCGGCCGCCCGTTTGCCGCATCATGGACTTCGGGAAGTACAAGTACGAAGAGAAGAAGAAGGAGCAGGCCAGCCGCCGCAAGCAGCACCAGGTCCAGATCAAGGAGCTGCGCGTGCGCCCGGTCACCGGTGACCACGACCTCCAGGTCAAGATCAAGCAGGCGCGTCAGTTCTTCGCCGACGGCGACAAGGTGCTGGTGTGCTGCTTGTTCCGCGGCCGCCAGATCGCCCACAAGGAGGTCGGCGAGCAGGTGATCCAGGAGGTCGTCAAGGAACTCGCCGACATCGCCAAGGTCGAGTCCGGCATCCGCGTCGAAGGCAAGCGGATGGTCCTGCTGCTGAGCAAGAAGTAGCGGCGCGGAGTTCGCGAAGTCCCTGCGGCGGCGGACGCCGTCGTGTCGTAGGATCGCTGCGCCCTGCAGCATCGGCTGCGGGCGCGCGACGCAATGGAACGACCTGACTTCGAGGAAGTGTTCGGACTGAATGCCGCTTACGCCGAGAAGGTGTACGGCGATTATCTGCAGGCGCCGGAGTCCGTGCCGGCCGAGTGGCGCAACTGGTTTGAGTCGGCGCTGACGCCCGAGCAGCGCGCGCAGGCCGGCGCTGGCAAGCCGAAGACCGGCGGCACTGCGGTCGTCGAACCGCAGGCGCAGGCGGCGAGCCCATCGCCCGACCAGGCTGCGGCCATGTCGCCGGCAGCCCCATCGGCCAGCGACGAGTTGCAGCCATTGGTCGGCGTCGCCGGCAAGATCGTCAAGAACATGGCCGACAGCCTCGGCGTGCCGACGGCGACGTCGACGCGCGAGATCCCGGTCAAGGTGCTGGAGGAGAACCGGCACGCGATCAACCGCCACCAGCAGGGTCTCTACCTGCCCAAGGTCAGCTTCACGCACCTGATCGCGTGGGCGATGGTGCAGTCGATCCTGCGCGTGCCGGCGATGGCTGGCCAGTTCGTCGACCAGGACGGCAAGCCGTTCCGCCGCGTCGGCAAATCGCTCAACGTCGGCATCGCCGTCGACCTGCCCGGCAAGGACGGTCGCCGCAGCCTCGTCGTGCCCAACGTCAAGGACAGCGGCAGCCTCGACTTCGCCGGCTTCTTCGCCGCCTACAACACTCAGATCGAGAAGGCGCGCAAGGGCGCGCTGACGCCGGATGACTTCGCCGGCACGACCTGCACGCTGACCAACCCTGGCACGATCGGCACGGTCAGCTCGCTGCCGCGCCTGATGAGCGGCCAGAGTTTCATCCTGGCGACCGGGGCGATCACCGTGCCGGGCGCATTCCAGGGCGCGTCAGCCGACACGCTGACCGAGCTCGGCGTCGCGCGCGTGATGATGCTGACCAGCACGTACGACCACCGCGTCATCCAGGGCGCGGAGTCGGGCCTGTTCCTCGACTGGATGCACAAGCTGCTGCTCGGCGAGGAGGGCTTCTACGAGGGCGTGTTCCACTCGCTGAAGGTGCCGTATCGCCCGGTCAGCAACTGCGTCGACCGTCGCCCGCCGCTCGGCAGCTCCCTGCGCGAGGCCGAGAACCTCGAGCGCGCCGCCGGCCTGATGACCTACATCCGCAGCTACCGTGTCCGCGGCCACGTGCTCGCCGACCTCGATCCGCTGCAGTTCGAACCGAAGGATTGGCCTGAGCTCGACATGTCGTCCTACGGCCTGACGATGTGGGACAAGGAGCGCACGTTCTACAGCGATGGCGCCACCAAGAAGCCGTTCGCGACGCTGCGCGAGATCCAGGAGACGCTTCACCTGACGTACTGCCGGCACGTCGGCGCCGAGTACATGCACATCGCGGACAGCGAGCAGCGCACGTGGCTGCGCGACAAGATGGAAGGCAACCGCAACGAGGAACAGCTGAGCAAGCAGGCGCAGCTGCAGATCCTCGACAAGCTCGTTGAGGCCGAGGCCTTCGAGCAGTTCCTCCACACTCGCTTCGTCGGCGCCAAGCGGTTCTCGCTCGAGGGCGGCGAGACGTTGATCCCGGTGCTCGACGCGCTGCTCGAACGCGCCGTCGACTTCGGCTGCGCGCGCGCCGTGCTCGGCATGGCGCATCGCGGCCGCCTCAACGTGCTCGCGCACGTGCTGAAGAAGCCGGTGACCAAGATCTTCGGCGAGTTCGAGGGCTTCCTCGATCCGACGATGGCGCAGGGCTCAGGTGACGTGAAGTACCACCTCGGCGCGCAGGCCGAGCACGTCACGCACTCGGGCAAGTCCATCGCGCTTGAACTCGCCTGCAACCCGAGCCACCTCGAAGCCGTCGATCCGGTGGTCGAGGGCATGGCGCGGGCGCGCCAGGACGAACTGGCCGCCGATCCAGCGGCCAACGTGCTCGACGCGGTCCTGCCGGTGCTGATCCATGGCGACGCGGCGTTCGCGGGCCAGGGCGTCGTGTTCGAGACGCTGCAGATGTCGCAACTGCAAGGCTACAAGACCGGCGGCACGATCCACATCGTCGTCAACAACCAGATCGGCTACACGACCTCGCCGCAGGACTCGCGCAGCACGCTGTTCTGCACCGACGTCGTCAAGGGCGTCCAGGCGCCGGTGTTCCACGTCAACGGCGACGATCCGCTGGCCGCCGTGCGCATGATCCGGTTGGCGATGGAGTACCGCGCTCGCTTCCACGCCGACGTCGTGCTCGACATCGTCTGCTACCGGCGGCATGGCCACAACGAGGGCGACGAGCCGAGCTACACGCAGCCGCTGCTGTATCAGCAAATCGAACGGCACCCGACGGTGCGCAAGATCTACCAGAACTATCTGATCCGTGCCGGCGTGCTGCGCGCCGATGAGATCGGCGCCTACGACCAGAAGGTGCAACTGCACCTGAAGGAAGCGCTCGACGTCGTGCGAGCGCACGAACAGCCACCGATCACCATGGCGGCCGAGATCCCCGAGCGCGAATGGTCGCCGCGCGTCCCGGCGACGCCGATCGAACGCCTGCGCGAACTCAACGCCAAGATGCTTGACTGGTCAGCCGGCTTCACGCCACACGCGAAGGTCAAGGGCGTGCTGTTGCGCCGCGCCGACATGCTGGCGGGCAAGCAGCCGATCGACTTCGCCACCGCCGAGACGTTGGCGTTCGCCAGCCTCGTCACGGCGGGCGTGCCAGTGCGACTCGCCGGTCAGGACTGCGGCCGTGGCACCTTCAGCCAGCGCCACGCTGCGCTCTACGACGCTACCAATGGCAACCGGCGGGTCGCGCTCGGTCAGCTCGCCGCCGGGCAGGCGAGATTCACCGTCGTCGACTCGCTGCTAAGTGAAGAGGCCGCGCTCGGCTTCGAGTACGGCTACAGCGTCGCCAACCCGCGCACGCTGTGCCTGTGGGAGGCGCAGTTCGGCGACTTCTGCAACGGCGCGCAGATCCAGATCGACCAGTTCCTCGCCGCCGGCGAGGCCAAGTGGAACCAGCAGTCCGGCCTCGTGCTGCTGCTGCCACACGGCTACGACGGCCAGGGTCCCGAGCACAGCAGCGCGCGCCTCGAGCGCTTCTTGCAGCTGTGCGCCGAGAACAACCTGCGGGTCGCCAACCCGTCGTGCGCGGCGAGCTACTACCAGCTGTTGGTGGCGCAGGCGCTCGACGCCGACCGCAAGCCGCTCGTGGTGATGACGCCGAAGAGCTTGCTGCGGCAGAGGGACGCCGGGTCGCAGGCCGATGAACTGTCGGTCGGCGGCTTCCAAGCGGTGCGCGACGATGCGTCGATCGCCAACCCGTCGCAAGTGACGCGCGTCGTCTGCTCCTCGGGCAAGGTCTACTACGACCTGGTGGACGCTCGCGGCGACGACCGCAGCGTCGCGCTCGTGCGCGTCGAACTGCTGTACCCCTGGCCGGCGACGGCGATGGCGGCGCTGCGCGCGCGCTACCAAAGGGCGCAGTTCGTCTGGTGCCAGGAGGAGCCGATCAACATGGGCGCGTGGTCATTCGCACGCGACCGCTTCGACTGGGCCGGCAAGGCGACGCGCCGCGCCGCCGCCAGTCCGGCGACCGGCAGTTCGCACAAGCACAAGGCCGAGCAGGCGGCGCTCGTCGCCGCCGCCCTGCGCGGCTGAGCGTTGCGCGCCCCCGGCGCCTGTTTCAGGCGCCGTGCGCGGACAGGAATGTCGCCGCCGCAGTCGTCGCGGTCGCGAGGTTGTCCGCCAGCGCCAGGCCGCTCTGTCGGCGCGGCGCCAGGTCGTGGTCGCCGTCGGGCAGCCACTGCACCGTGATCGTCGCGGGCAGCCGGTAGCCGGCGACCTCGGCGCGCGTGCCGAACGGATCACGCTCGCCCTGCAGCATCAGCGTCGGCGTGGCGAGACTGGCGAGGTGCGCCGTGCGCAGCTTGGTTGGGTTCTTCGGCGGGTGAAACGGGTAGCCGAAGCAGACCAGCGCCCGGACGCCGAGTTCGTCCGCCAGCGTCGAACCGACGCGGCCGCCGAGCGACTTGCCGGCCAGCGCCACGGCGCCGCGGCCGTGCGCGGCGACCGCTGCGCGGAGCGCGTCCTGCAGCGCAGGCAGCTTGTCAGGCAGCGTTCGGCCGGCCTTGCGGTAGGGGAAGTCGAAGCGCACGACGCGCCGTTGCGGGCCCGCCAGCGCCGCCGCGACCGCGGCGAGGAACGGGTGCGTCTTGCCGCTGCCGGAACCGTGCGCGAGCAGCAGCGTCGCCGGGGCGTTGTCCGGGCCGTCGATCAGGACGTCGTCGCCCGCGCTCACGCCGGGCCGCAGCGGCCGCCGGGCAGCGGCGCCTGGGTGATCAGGTGTTCGCGCACGATCTCGCCGCCGAGCAGGTGCCGTTCGATGATCGCGTCGAGGACCGGCGGATCGCAGTCGCGGTACCACGCGCCCTCGGGATAGACGACGGCGATTGGCCCACCTGTGCACAGCCGCAGGCAGTTGGCCTTGGTGCGCTGCACGCCGCCCTGTTCGGACAGGCCGAGTTGCTTCAGACGCGACTTCAGGTGCTCCCAGGCGGCGAGGCCGCGTTCCTTGTCGCAGCACTTCGGGTTGCTCTGGTCGGCACACAGGAAGATGTGGCGGCGGGCCTGCGGCAGGCCGACCTTGGCGCACATTTCTGCCTGCTTGGGCTTGGTCGCGTCATCGGACATGGCTCAGAGGATGGCGCAAGCGCCGCCCCATCGCCACCGCCCTTGCGCTAGAACGGCGTCGGGCGTTCGCTGTGTGCGATGCCTGCTTCGCCGTTTCGCCATGTCTTGCCCGCGATCACCACGCCGTTCCACGCCGATGACCGCGTCGACCACGACTTCCTAGCCAAGCATGTGCAGTGGCAATTGGCGGCGGGCTGCAGCGGCGTGATCCCGCTCGGCTCGCTGGGCGAGGGCGCGACGCTCGACTTCGACGAGAAGAAGGCCGTGCTGCGCACTGTCGTCGCCGCCGCCGGCGATAAGCCGGTCCTGCCGGGCATCGCAGCGCTCAGCACCAAGGCGGCGGTGGCGCTGGCGCAGGCTGCCGAGCAGGCCGGCTGCAAGGGCCTGATGGTGCTGCCGGCGTATGTGCACAAGGGCGAGATGCGCGAGTCGCTGGCCCACGTCGGGGCGATCATGCGGGCCACGACGTTGCCGTGCATGCTCTACAACAACCCGCCGGCGTA
This sequence comes from Planctomycetota bacterium, assembly GCA_016872675.1. GTDB lineage: Bacteria > Planctomycetota > UBA1135 > UBA1135 > UBA2386 > UBA2386. The sequence goes on along the minus strand of VGZG01000010.1, from coordinate 29,066 downwards.
TGGCACGGACTTCACGCCGACGCACGTTGCCGCGCTCGCGCAGGAACATCGCAATCTCGTCGCGGTGAAGGAGTCGAGCGGCGACGCACGCCGCGTCACCGGCATCAAGGCGCTGCTCGGCGATCGCCTCGACGTGCTCGTCGGCATGGACGACATGGTCTGCGAAGGTGTCGCCGCCGGCGCGATTGGTTGGGTCGCCGGCCTCGTCAATGCGCTGCCGCACGAGTCGGTGCGCTTGTTCGATCTGGCGCGCGACGGCAAGCGCGACGAGGCCTTCGCGCTCTACCGCTGGTTCCTGCCGCTGCTGCGCCTCGACACGGTTCCCGAGTTCGTGCAATTGATCAAGCTCGTGCAGCAACAGGTCGGCATGGGCCACGAGCGGGTGCGCATGCCGCGCCTGCCCGTTGCCGGCGCGTTGCGCGAGCAGGCGCTGGCGACGATCCGTGCGGCGCTGCAGAACCGGCCCCAGGGAGCCAAGGCATGAGCTTGCGCGGCGAGCACTTCGTCGGCGGCGTCGCGGAAGCGTCGGGTGGCGAACCGTTCGCCGCCTGCGACCCGACCACGGGCGCCGCGCTGGCGCCGACGTACCATGAGGCCGCGCCGGCCCTGGTCGACGCGGCGGTGACGGCTGCCGCCGACGCTATGGCTGAGTTCGCCGGCAGCGCGCCCGTGGTGCGGGCCAACCTGTTGCGCGCGATCGCCGACGGCCTCGTGGCGCTCGGCGACGAATTGGTTGCGCGCGTGTGCGCCGAGACGGCGCTGGCTGCGCCGCGCGTGCAGAGCGAGCGCGCTCGCGCCGTCCTGCAGCTGCAGCAGTTCGCCGCGCTGGTCGACGATGGCTCGTGGGTCGACGCCCGGATCGACCGCGCCGATCCGACGCGCCAGCCGCAGCCGAAGCCCGACGTGCGCTCGATGCGCGTGCCGCTCGGGCCAGTCGCGGTGTTCGGCGCCAGCAACTTCCCACTCGCGTACTCGGTCGCCGGCGGCGACACCGCCTCGGCGCTCGCCGCCGGCTGTCCGGTGGTGGTCAAGGGCCATCCGGCGCATCCCGGCGCCAGCGAGCTCGTCGGTCGCGTCGTTGTCGAAGCGGTGCGTCGCGCCGGTCTGCCCGGCGGCGTGTTCTCGCTCCTGCACGGCCGCAGTCACGCCACCGGCGCGCGCCTCGTCGCGCATCCGGCGCTCGCCGCCGTTGGGTTCACCGGCAGCCACGCCGGCGGCCGCGCCCTGTTCGACCTCGCGGCGCGGCGCGCGCGCCCGATCCCGGTGTTCGCCGAGATGGGCTCGATGAATCCGGTGCTGGTGTTGCCACAGGCCCTGGCGCGGCGCGGCGCGGCGATCGCCGAGGCGATCGTCGCCTCGGCGCTGCTGGCGCAGGGGCAGTTCTGCACCAGCCCTGGCCTTGTCGCGTGGATCGACGGCCCTGGTGGCGATGCGTTCGCAGAGACCATGCGCGCCAAGTTCGCCGCCAGCCAGGGCGGGCCGGTCGTGCACCCGAGCATCCGCGCGGGCTTCGAACGGTCGCTCGCCGAGGTGGCGGCTCTGCCGGTCACGACCGCGGCGCAGGGCGCGCTCGGCGCCGCCGCGACCGGCGTCTGCCCGACGCTGCTCGCTGTCGAGGCCGCGACCGCGCTCGCGCACCCGCGCCTGCGCAGCGAGATCTACGGCCCGGCGGTGCTCGCCGTGCGCTGCCGCGACCACGGCGAACTGCTGGCGCTGGCGCAAGCGTTCGATGGCCACCTGACTGGCACCGTGCACGCCGATGGCGACGACCTCGCGGCCTGCGCCGACGTCGTCGCCGCGTTGCGCGCGCGCGTCGGCCGCTTGATCGCCAACGGTGTGCCGACCGGCGTCGAGGTCTGCGGCGCGATGGTGCACGGCGGCCCGTACCCGGCCTCGACCGACGCGCGCTTCTCAGCGGTCGGCGTCACCGCGATCGCGCGTTGGACGCGGCCGGCGTGTTGGCAGGACTGGCCGCAGGCCGCGCTGCCGCTCGAACTCCGCGACGACAACCCGCGCGGCATCGCCCGCACCGTCGACGGCGTGCGACGCTGATCGTCGGCGCGGTCAGCGGACGAAGAACTCCCAACCGCTGCTGGCGGCGATGCCGCCCGGAGCGCTCGGATCGAGCGCGAGCAGTTGGAAGTACAGCGGCACGCTCGCAAGCCCGGGGTCGTTCGGCGCCGGCAACCGCCACGTCGCCAGGCCCGGCCGGCCCGGTGGGCCGTTGAGCGCGAAGGCGTTCCAGCCGGCGACGTTCAACTGCCACGGCAGGCCGGCGAGCGACGCGTTCGGCTCGATCGACGTGAAACCCCAAGTGACGATCGCCGTGGTGGGGCCGACGCCGGCGGCGAGGCCGAGCTTGAAGTCGGCGTTGCCGGGATACGTCGGCACGCTGTCGATCAGGCGCGGCTCGAACTGGCCGGCGAGGCTCGGGCCGAACACGCGTGGCGGCGCCTGAACGGCGCTGCGCAGGTCGGGATGGTCGAACGGCGGCAGGCGCAAGGCGGCGCGCTGGTCGGTGAGGCCGTCACGGACGAAGTCCTGGATCAGCGCGACGTCGTTGATCGAAACGCCGAGCAGATTGAGCGGCAGCATGAACGGATCGAGGTTCGACAGATCGACGCCGCCGCCGACGAAGTACACGTTGAGCGTCGAGTTCGGATCGGTCCACTGCGACGAATCGCCCAGCGCGGGGGACTGGCCGTTGTGGAACAGGCGTGGCCGCAGGCCGACGTTGCGTAGCGTCGGCGTCTTGAACGCGCCCTGGTCCTCAGCGTATGGCGTGAACTGGCCGCGACCGACGTCCTCGGCGACGAAGCGCAGGCCGAGGTTGTGGAATAGGTCGTCGGAGAACAGCGGATCCCAGTGGCAGGCGGCGCAGCGCCCCTGGTTCTGGAACAGTTGCCAGCCGGTCTTCTGCGCCGGCGTCAGCGCGTTGCTCTGGCCGGCCACATAGCGGTCCCACGGTGTGTCGTCGGGGTTCAGCGTTCGCTGGTAGCTCGCCAGCGCCATGCCGATGCGCGCGGCGGTGATCGACGGGTCGCCGAACGCCGCGGTGAACAGCAGCGGGTAGCTGGGACTCTGCTGGATGGCGGCGGTGACATCGCCGGGCAGGTTGCTGGCGAGGCGCAGTGGCGTCGCGGCCTGCAGCTTCTGGCGGACGTCCTGCCACGTTCGTCCGATCTTGCCCATCTCGACGGGGTTGAGGATCGGACCAACGGCCTGGTTCTCAAGCGCGCCACCGATGGGGATGACCACGGCGCCGGTCTCGGGGTCGAGGAACCGCGTGCCGGCGCGGCCGTCCCAGAACAGCTCGACGTGGTGCGCCGCGCCCATCATCGACGGGCTGGTCCGGCCGGTGGCCTGACGGCGGACGCCGAACTGGCTGCTGAAGCCAAAGTCGCCGTTGGGCTCCTGCTTGACGATGCCAGCAGAGCCACGGATGTCGTCAGCGGTGCCGAACAGGTTGTCGATGCCTGGGTGCAGGCCGCCGGCCGCGCGGCCGTCGCTGCCGCCGAACTCCGGCAGGTGGCACGTGCCGCACGCGACACTGTCGTCGCTCGCCAGTTGCTCCTCCCAGAACAGGATCTTGCCGAGCACGACCTTCGACGGCGTCAGCGGGTTCTGCGGCGGCACGAACGGCGCTGGCAGCTGCGCGGCGCAGCCGGCGGCGACGGCAAGCACGGCGACGGCGATGTGCGGAAGGGCGGCCACGGGTGGCGGCCCTAGTCTACGACCTGTCGAAGCCAAGGGCTTATCCGCCGAACAACTGCGTCCACTTCTGGGCATGGCGACCGAGGCCGACTCGGGCGTGGCCGCCGAGCATGTTCTTGTGGTGGCCTGGGCTGTACCACCAGGCGCGCACGGCGTCCGGTCCGGCGCTCTGGCCGGCGGCGATGTTCTCGGCGCCACCGGAGGTTCCAAAGCGCGCGGCGCGGTCGCCGGGGGACCTCTTGCCGGCAACTGGCGACTCGTGGGCGAAGAAGCCTAGCGTCTCCATGTCGAGCGAGTGGTCGCGGGCGGCCGCCGCCAGCTTGGCGTCGATGCGCAGCAGTGGCAGGCCGAGCAACCAGCGCAGGCGATTCAGGGCGGTGTTCCCGGCGACCTCCTCGGGGTCCATGGTGGCGCGGAAGGCCTCGTTGGCTTCGAGGGCGCTGCGGTCGCGAGCCGACAGCGGCAGGGCCAGCAGCGTCCAGACCGTCCACTCGTCGTCGAGTCCGGCCACCGGCGGCGGCGGCGTGGGGGGCGGGTTCTTGAGGAAGTGCTTCTCGGCGTCCGGGTGCAGTTCGAGTCCGGCCGTCGCCTCGCCGTAGAGCGCGTGCCAACTGGGCAGTCCGGCGCGCGCTTCCCGCAAGGCGTCGAAGGCCAACTGCAGGCCAGGGTGGTCTGCGACCAGCGCGTCACGCGCCGGCCACAGCAGGTCTTCCAGCGCTCGCACCTCGGGATCAATCACGCCCAAGATCGTCTCCTTGCTGAGGTCGCCGCGGCGCGAAGCGGCGAGCGCACGACCGCGCGCGCCGTCGACTGGGTCCGCGGCGTCCTTCTTGCCGCCCTTGGGTTCGGCGCGTCTTGGCGCTGCCGTCGCGATTGCCCTGCCGAACTCGCCGCAGGCCTTGGCGTGCTTGGCGAGTCGTAGCATGTAGGCGCCGCGCAATGCGTCACTCGCCTGCAGGCGCAGAGTCACCGGCGCCGTGATCAGTTGCGGCACGATCGCACGCGCGTCGTCGAGCGTCAGATCCGGCTTGCGCAGGCGCGCGACCGCCGCGGCCGGTGCTTCGGCCTGCGCGGCGCCGAGCGCCGCGAACAGCGCGCAGGCGGCGAGGGCGCGCAGCTGCGGCAGCAGAGGCGTCGCGCTCACTTGGTCTTCGCCGGCGTCCAGTTGGGGTTCTTGTTGAGCCAGCGCTGCCACTCCATGAAGCCGGAGTGCGACGTGCTGGTCAAGCGAGCGAGCGTGTTCGCCCACTTGCCCTCGCACTCGCGCAGGGTCTGGCGGGCGTTCTGCGGTCCCATGTCGACCGGCGCGCTGGGATCGGTGGGCGCCGGCTCCGTCGCCTTCGCGTGCAGACTGCCCCATTCGCGAACGATCGCTTTGACGACCTCGCGCCGCGGCCTGATCTCCAACTCGGTGTAGTTGCCGAGCGCTTCGCCGGCCGCCCCGCGAAGCACGTCGATGGGCGAGCGTGTCGTCGTCTCGAGCAGCAGGTCGACTTGCTTGTCGTCCTTGGTGCGGCCGAGCGCGAGCAGGAAGTGCGATTGCAGCGCGTGGTTGTCCTTGAACCGCGGTTCGCCGAAGGCCTTGGCGATTTCCTTCGCGCCGTCGGCGCCGAGCTTCGCCAACTCGTCGGCCGTCTCGCGGTACAGCGCTTCCTTGGGGCCGGTGCGCAGTTTGCCAGTGCGGAACACTTCGCCGAAACCCCTGGCGAGCCGCTCCTTGTCCTTGGGATTGCGCGCGTCGAGCTCCTGCGTGAGCTTCTGCATCAAGCCGAGGGCCTGCATGTCGCCGAGCATCTTGGTGTCGGCGATGAGGGCCTTGAGGTCCTTGAGGCGCTCGGGCAGCGTCGGGTCGATCGGCGGCACCGCTGGCGCCTGGGCGCCGGCGAGCGCGGCGAACGCGCAGCAGGCGAGGCGCCAGAGAAGTAGATGGCGGGACATACCTGCGATGGTACCGCAGGCTGCCGGCCATGGCATGGTCGGAGGCGGGGCACGCGACCTGGCCGGGCATGGAATCACGCGCCGGGATGAGGTTACCTAGGCGAGTGCCGCTCGTCCTGATCACTGGCGGAGCCGGATTCATCGGCTCGCACGTCGCGGAGCGCCTGCTCGCCCGCGGCGATGCCGTGCGTGTCTTCGACAACCTCGATCCGTACTACGACGTCCGCCTCAAACAGGCGAACCTCGATCGGCTGGCGGCGATCGGCAAGGACCGTTTCGCATTCGTGCCCGGCGACCTGCGCGACGCGACGGCCTGCCGGCAGGCGGTAGCGGGCGCGACCTGTGTCGTGCACCTCGCGGCGCTGGCCGGCGTCCGGCCGTCGATCGCCGACCCGGTCCGCTACATGGACGTCAACGTCACCGGCACGCAGACGTTGTTGTCGCAGATCGACGACCGGGGCGTGACGGTCGTGTTTGGCAGCAGCAGTTCGGTGTACGGCGGCAACGTCAAGGTGCCGTTCGCTGAGTCCGACCCGGTCGATCAGCCGGTCTCGCCGTACGCCGCCAGCAAGAAGGCCGGCGAGTTGCTGAGCCACACATGGCATCGCCTGCGCGGCAACAAGGTCGTCTGCCTGCGCTTCTTCACCGTCTACGGACCGCGGCAGCGGCCGGAAATGGCGATCCACCAGTTCGTCCGTCTGATCACTGACGGCAAGCCGATCCCGTTCTTCGGCGACGGCACGACGCGGCGCGACTACACCTACGTCGATGACATCGTCAGCGGCGTGGTGGCGGCGACGGCGCCGCCGAAGCCCTACGCCATCTACAACCTGGGCGGATCAGCGACCACGTCGCTCGCCGAGCTAGTGGCGCACCTCGAGCGGGCGCTCGGCCGTAAAGCGGAGTTGCAGCGGTTGCCCGAACAACCGGGCGACGTGCCAGTGACCTACGCGGACGTTGGTCTCGCGGCGCGCGACCTGGGCTACCGGCCGGGTACTTCGATCGCCGCCGGCGTCGACCGTTTCTGCGCGTGGTACCTCGCCGAGAAGCGAGCCGGGAGGCTGCCGTGACAAGGATCCTGGTCACCGGCGGCGCGGGCTTCGTCGGCTCGCACGTCGTCGAACTCCTGGAGCGGCATGGCCGCGACGTCGTCGTGCTCGACGACCTGTCGACGGGCCGGCGCGACAACCTCGACGGTCGGCGCGCGCGCTTCGTGCACGGTTCGATCACCGACCGCGCCGCGCTCGACGACGCGTTCGCCGGCGTCGACAAGGTCGTTCACCTCGCGGCGCTGCCATCGGTGGCGCGCTCGGTCGAACGGCCGGTGGACTCGCACCACGCTGGCGCGACGGGCACGCTGATGGTGCTCGACGCGGCGCGGCAGCGCGGCGCGCGCGTCGTCTATGCCGGTAGCAGTTCGGCCTACGGCAACCAGGAGGCGCTGCAGAAGCACGAAGGCCTGCGCGAGGACCCGCTGTCGCCGTACGCCGCCGCCAAGCTCGCCGGTGAGCTGTACTGTCGCTCGTTCGCGCGCGTCTACGGCCTGCAGGTGGTGGTCACGCGCTTCTTCAACGTCTTCGGCCCGCGGCAGCCCGCCGACAGCCCGTATTCGGGCGTGATCGCGGCCTTCTGCCGCGCGCTGCTGGAAGGCCGCCCCGCGCGCATCGATGGCGACGGCCTGCAGGCGCGCGACTTCACCTACGTCGAGGACGTTGTCGCCGGCGTCGTCCAGGCCCTCGATGCCAGCACCGTCGGCTGCGAGACGGTGAACCTCGCCTACGGCCAGGCGACCACGGTGCTCGACCTGCACGCGGCGCTGGCGGCGTTGGCCAAACCGCACCTCGGTGGCGCGCCCGTGGCGGCGCCAGTCCACGCGCCGCCCCGTGCGGGCGACGTGCGCCACTCGCTCGCGGATTCACGCCGTGCCGCCGCCGTCTTCGGCTTCGCGCCGCGCATCGGTCTCACCGAAGGATTGCGTCGGACGTTCGACTGGTACCGGGACCGTTCCCGACGGATGATTGCGCCATGAAAGGAGTCGTTCTCGCAGGTGGACTCGGCAGCCGCCTCTACCCGCTGACGAAGATCACCAACAAGCACCTGTTGCCGGTCTTCAACAAGCCGATGATCTACTACCCGCTCGAGTGCCTCGTGAACGCGGGGATCACCGAGATCATGGTGGTGACCGGCGGCAACTCGGCGGGGCACTTCCTGCAACTGCTGCGCAACGGCGCCGACTTCGGCCTCAAGCGCGTGCACTACGCCTACCAGGAGGGCGAGGGCGGCATCGCCGACGCGCTCAAGCTGGCGGAGTCCTTCGCCGAGGGCGACTCGATCTGCGTCGTGCTTGGCGACAACATCATCGAGGGCAACATCAAGAAGGCGGTCGACGACTTCAAGCGGCAGGGCGGCGGCGCCAAGATCCTGCTCAAGGAGGTCCACGACCCGCAGCGCTTCGGCGTCGCCACGATCCAGGATGGCAAGGTTCTGAAGATCGTCGAGAAGCCGAAGCAGCCCGAGACCAACCTCGCGGTGATCGGCATCTACATGTACGACGCAGCGGTGTTCGACATCTGCCGCACGCTGAAGCCGTCGAATCGCGGCGAACTCGAGATCACCGACGTCAACAACGAGTATGTGCGCCGCGGCAACCTGACCTACGACGTGCTCAGGGGCTGGTGGACCGACGCCGGCACGTTCGAGTCGCTGTACCGGTCAGCGACGCTGGTGCGCGAGAACGGCGCCAACCGCATGGACATCGGATGAGCGGGGTCGACCTGCTGGTCACCGGCGCGGCCGGGCAGCTCGGGCGGGTCGTCGTCGCGCAGGGCGCCGCGCGCGGCCTTTGCGTCGTCGGCGTCGACGTGGCGGAAATGCCGCTCGACCAGCAGGCGGCGATCGCACGCACCGTGGCGGCCCAGGCACCACGCGCTGTCGTGCACTGCGGCGCCATCACCAACGTCGACGGCTGCGAACTGGACCCGCTGGCGGCCCATCGCATCAACGGCCTGGCCACCGCCTGGGTGGCCGAAGCCGCTGCCGCGGCCGGCGCCGCCCTGGTCTACGTCAGCACCGACTTCGTCTTCGACGGCACGGCAACCGCGCCGTATCCGGTCGACGCGGCCGCGTCGCCGCTGTCGGTGTACGGCGCCAGCAAGCGCCGCGGTGAAGAGGCCGTGCTCGCGCACGGCCGCCCCGACTTCCACGTCGTGCGCACCAGCTGGGTGTTCGGGCCGGGCGGGCGCAACTTCCCTCGGACGATGCTCGACCGCGCCCGTTCCGGCCAGCCGTTGAAGGTGGTCACCGACCAGGTCGGTCGGCCGACGATGACGCACGACCTCGCCGAGGCGCTGCTGGACCTGCTTGCCCTGCGGGCGCCGGGAGGCGTCTGGCACGCGGCGAACGAGGGGCAGTGCTCGTGGCACCAGCTCGCCGTCGACGTGCTGCGCGAGGCGGGGCTCGGCCACGTCGTGGTCGGCACGCAGACCGCCGCCGAGTATGCCGCCGGCCTCGTCGCGCAGGGCAAGCGCCCGCCAGCCCTGCGGCCGTCCTGGTCGGTGCTCGACACGCAGAAGCTGACGCGCCTGCGCGGCAAGCCGTTGCCGCACTACCTTGACGCGCTACGCCGCTACCTGCCGCTCGACGCGGCGGCGAGCCGGACGGCGCCGCCCATCCCCGACCTGCGCGGCAAGCACTACTGAGTCAGGAGAACCGAGCGTGAGCAAGATCCTCGTCACCGGCGGCGCCGGCTTCATCGGTTCCAACTTCGTCCGCATGCTGCTGCAGGGCAGCGATCACCACGTCGTCAACGTCGACGCGCTGACCTACGCCGGCAACCTCGAGAACCTCGTCGATTGCGAGCGTCACGAGCGCTACGCGTTCGTCAAGGCCGACATCGCCGACGCCGCCGCGATGGACGCGGTGTTCGCCGCGCGCCGACCCGACGTCGTCGTGCACTTCGCCGCCGAAAGCCATGTCGACCGCTCGGTGCTCGACGCGACGGCGTTCGTGCGCACCAACGTCATCGGCACGCAGGTGCTGCTCGACAAGGCTCGCGTCTTCAAGACCCAGCGCTTCGTGCACGTCAGCACCGACGAGGTCTACGGCTCGCTCGGCGCGTCGGGCTACTTCACCGAGGAGACGCCAATCCAGCCGAACTCGCCGTACTCGGCGAGCAAGGCCAGCAGCGACCTGATGGTGCGCGCAGCCGTGCACACGCACCACATGGACTGCGTGATCACGCGCTGCTCGAACAACTATGGGCCGTTCCAGTTCCCTGAGAAGCTCATCCCGCTGATGATCGCCAACGCCATGGAGGGCAAGAAACTGCCTGTCTACGGCGACGGCAAGAACGTCCGCGACTGGATCCACGTGGTCGACCACTGTGCTGGCATCAAGAAGGCGATGGAGCAGGGCCGCGCCGGCGAGGTCTACAACTTCGGTGGCGACGCCGAGCGCGAGAACCTGTTCGTCGTCAAAGAGATCCTGCGCCTGCTCGGCAAGGGCGAGGACTTGATCCACTACGTCAAGGATCGCCCGGGACACGACCGCCGCTACGCGATGGACTCGAGCAAGGCGTGCGCGACGCTCGGCTGGCGGCCGGCGCACACGTTCGAGGGCGGCCTGCGCGAGACCGTCGCCTGGTACCAGCAAAACCGGCAGTGGTGGGAGCGCGTGCGCAGCGGCGCCTACCAGGACTACTACAAGCAGCAGTACGGCGCCCGTTGAAGGGCGCGCCGGCGCGGCGTCGAGCAGGCTGCCGAGCGCGGCCGACGAGTAAAGCGGCGCGGGCCTTGCGCGCGGTCTGGTCTTGCGGCGCAATCGCGGCATGGTCGCTGCTCCCCGAACCCGCGCATTGCCACCGCTGCTTTGGATCAGCGATGGTCGTGGCGACGTCGAGCGACTGGTCGGCATCGCCACCGTGGCCGTGGCAGCCGGCCTGCGCGCCGTGCAATTGCGCGAGCCGAGTTGGTCGGCGCGGCAACTCGCCGATGCGTGCGCGCGCATGCGACCGCTGTTTGCCCGGGTCGGCGGCGCGCTGCTGGTGAACGACCGGGTCGACGTCGCTGCGAGTGGCTGCTGTGACGGCGCGCAGGTCGGCCATCGCAGCCTGCAAGTTGCCGAGGCGCGGCGTGTGCTCGGCGCTGCGCCGTGGCTTGGCGCCTCGTGCCACGATGCCGAAGAACTCGCCGTGGCCGCTGCCGGCGGCGCCGACTTCGCGCTGCTTTCGCCGGTCTGGCCGACTGCCAGCAAGCCGGGTAATCCGGCGCTCGATGTCGCGGCGGCCGGCGCACTGACGGCGGCGGCTCGGCTGCCGGTGCATTGGCTCGGCGGCGTGACGGCGGCGCGCATCGCTGCGACGCAGGCGTTGCCACGATCGCAGCGCCCCGCTGGCTTCGCCGTTCTCGGCGCCATCGGCGCGGCGGCGGATCCGGCCGCGGTCACGGCGGAGTTGGTGCGGTCGGTCGCCGCCGCGCTGGCGCCGTAGGCCGCTGTGGCACGGTGCGTCTGGCGGTCGCTATGGCCACCCTTGGCGCAGGCGGATGGCCATCGTTGGCGCGAGCAGTCGCGCGGCGCATACTGCCGCCATGGCGGTCTCCGGCACCGTGGCGCGCGCGCGGCCGCAAGGCCTCGACATGCTGCGTTTGGCGAAGCGGTTGCGCCGGTGGGCGAGCCTGCTCGCCGTCGCGGCGTTCACGTGGTTCCTGCTGCAGTTCGGCGCCGCGTGGGTGCCCGCCGGCATGGCGACCGTGCCCGGCATCCCGCCCGGCGCGTGGTGCATCGTCGACCGCTGGTCGATTGGCGCGCGCGTCGGCAGTGACGTCTTCGTCGACACGCCTGACGGTCGCGTTCTCTCGCGCATCGCCGCGCTCGACGACCGGCAACTGCGCGTTGAGCATCCCGATCCGTTCACCGGCTTCCGCGACAGCCGGCACTTCGGCCCCTTGCCGCGGGCGGCGCTCGTGAGCACGGTCATGGTCGTCTTCCAGCCCGAGGGCGATCGGATCGGCGATGGCCGCTGACGGCTTGGCCAAGGGTGTCGAGGTCACGCTGCCCGACGCGGCGGCGACTGACCGTCTCGGTCGTTGGCTCGGTGCGCGCCTGCGCGCAGGCGACGCCGTCGGACTCGTTGGCGACTTGGGCGCTGGCAAGACCAGTCTCGTGCGCGGCATGGCGCACGGCCTTGGCCTCGACGATCCCGATGCGATCAGCAGCCCGACCTACCTGCTGGTCATCGAACACGCCGGGCCGGTGCGCCTGCTGCACGCCGACGCCTACCTGCCGGCAAAGTTGCAGGGGTTCCTGGCCGACGGCGGGCTGGAGTACCTGTTCGAGCCGGCCGCAGTTGCCGTCGTCGAATGGGCCGACCGCATCTGCAACTTGATGCCGGCCAAGACGTTGTGGGTCGATGTCGCCGTCGTGCCCAACGGCGGCAGGCGGGCCGTGCTGCGACCCCCGGCAGGCGGCGGCTTCCCATGGCTGGCCAACCTGCCGAAGATGTTCTGAACCCGAACGACGCCACGCCGTTGTCGGGGCTATTCCCGCGGTCCACCCGTGCAGCATGTCTCGCACATTCCGGTTGGCGGCCAGAAGGGCGAGGTCGACCTCCTCGCCCGCTACCGCGACGGCGACGGGCAGGCTTTCCGGCAGCTGGTCGACGCCTATCGCGACCGGATGCTGCAGTTCTTCTATCGGCTGTGCTGGGACCGCGATCGCGCCGAAGACCTGGCGCAGGATCTGTTCCTCAAGCTGATGCTGGCGAGCAAGCGCTATCGGCCCGAAGGCCGCATGGCGACCTTTGTCTACCGCTGCGCGACCAACCTCTGGATCGATCACTACCGCGCCCAGAAACCACGGCCGCGGCTCCTGTCGTATGACCAGGTGATGCTGCCCGACGATGACGCGGCGTCGACGGTCGAGCCGGCCGGTCCGACGCTGTCGCCGATGCAGTCGCTCGTCGACGGCGAGGAGAAGGCGGCGCTGCGCCGCGCGCTCGAGCGACTGACGGAGCCGCACCGACTCGTGTTCGAGTTGGCGGTTTACCAGGAGCGGCCATACGCCGAGATCAGCGACTTGCTGCAGATACCAGTCGGTACGGTCAAGTCGCGCATGCACAACGCCATCGCAGCGTTGAAGCAGGCGCTCATCGGCGCCGGGAACGAGGATGCGACGCGGCAAGTCGGGGGCGAGCGATGAGCGATCCGGCTGCCGAGCTGACGCCGATCGACGTGGCGCTCGGCCAGGGCAAACCAGAGGAACTGGCGGCAGCGCGCGCGCGCATGGACCGCGATCCGCTGGCCTTGCTGGCGGTCGCCGAGGAAGTGGCATTCGTGCAAGGCGTGCGTGCGCTGCGCGTCGAGGCTGGTCCGACGTACGTCATCGGGCTCAACGAACTGTGCTGGCGCGCCGCCGAGCGCGTCGCGCTTCCCACGTCGCCGTGGCGCGGTTGGCCGTGGGGCGTCGCCGCAGCGGCGGCGGTCGCCGCGCTGCTTTGGTATCACGATCCGCTCGCCAGTCCGCCGCGCGCTGACGACGCGCCGCTGGCGGAGTTCGTGTTGCAGCGCTCGCCGACGCCCGTCGCTGACATGTTCGTGCCGGACGTGATTCCCGATGCCCGCGCGGTGACGTGGCAGCACGACCTCGACGCCATCCGCCGGCGTCTCGACCAGGAAGCGGCGCCGCGGTTGCGCGAGGCGCTCGACGCCGGTCTTGGCGACGCTCCCGACCGTTTGCGTGGCTGGCTGGATCCGCGCAACGCGCTGGCGTTGCAGCGTCTGGAGCACGAACTGCGGGCGGACGCCGAGTTCCGCCGCGACGCGTCGCGGCGGCGTGGCGGCTTGCCGGCCGCCGACGCGCGCATCCAGCAACTGGCCGACGAACTCGCCGCCAGCCTGCTCGCCGCCGACGGCGATGACGCCGGGTTCTACGCCGTCGCGTATGCCGTTCGCGCCATCGTCGGCGCTGGCGGCGCCGACGCGGTGCGGCTCGCGGCGATCCGTGCCGGCGCTGCGCGCCTTGCCGTCGAGTTGCCGACTGCGAACGAGGAACGCCTCGTGGCCGGCATCGCGGCGCTCTGCGACGCCTCGATCGTCGATGCGGCGGTTCTCGACGTTGTGCGCGCGCACGGCTCACGGTTAGTCGATGGGCTGCTCACCATCGACAACGACAACTGGTCGCGGCGGCTGCCCGCGATGCTCGCGCCGGCGGCGCCGGTCCTGGTGGTTGCCGAAGCGGCGCGCGTAATCGGTCGGCTGCCGGCGTTCGGACTCGAGGCCAATCGCTGCAAGCTGGCTCGCAGCCTGTTGGTCGGCGCGCTGCGCGATCGCCGGGCGCAAGGCGTCGACAGCCCGGAACTCGTCGCCGGCGTCCTGTACGGCGGCGCCGATGTGCTACCGGCCGACGAGCGCGAGCAATTGGAGCGCGACCTGCGACGTTGGCGGCCGGCCCGATTGGCGCCGAACTTCCGTCTCTGCCACCAGTTCGCCTGGGCGATCGAGCCCGGTCGTTGCGGCCACACCCGCCTGCAGTCCGAACTGCGCGAACTCGCCGTGCTGCCGGCGCCCGCCGACGTCGCCGATGCGGGCGCATTCGTGCTGTGCCTCGCCACCGCCTACGCTGCCTGCGCCGGGGAGGACGACGCGGGGCGGCGCCGCGCCGGATCCTGAGCGGCGCGTTGCCGTAGCAGCCGATGTCGCGGTAGCGTGCCGCCCAGCGCCGTGACCTGTCCAGGCGTCAAGGCTAGCCACACTCCGATGGTCTTCCGGTCGTCGCCGCTGGCGCGCGTTGGCGCGCTGTTCTGCTCGCATCTCGCCGTCTGTCCGTGCCTGCTGGCGCAAGCCATCGACGGCGTGCCGCTAGCGGCGAACCCGTACAAGCTGGCGCCGTTCCACGCCGACTTCCCGGTCGAACTCGCCTATCCGCCGATGGTTGGGCGCGAATATGTGCGCACGCGCCGACAGGCCTTGGAGCGCCTCGCCAGCAACCTGCACGGCGGCGTGCGGCGCGAGGCATGGCTGATCGCGACCGACTTCTTTCCGCGCGCCCCCGAGGACGCCGTCGCGCCCTTGGTGGAGGCGATGGACCGAGCGTTCGGCAAGCCCGGCCTCGACGACGCGGTGAGGAACTGCGTCGAAGCGATGGGCCTTATGCGCAACGAGGGCCTCGACGGAGCGCTGCGGCGCGCCTTGCAGCACCCCAATCCGACCGTGCGTCAGGCAGCCTTCTGCAGCATTGCGATGTCCGGCACGGTCGACACGGTGCGCGAGCTCGGCGCCGCTTTCGATCGCATGGACGGTCGCGCCCGTGCGGCTTGGCTGCGGGCGGCGCGCGAGCGTCTGCCGCGCGGCGAGTGCCTGCGAATGCTCACCGCCGTGGTGATGGCCGAGTACCCGACGCAGGTGCGCGACATCGCAGTCAAGGAAGCTATGCAGTTGCCCGCCGGAGAGGCCGCAAGCGTCCTCGGCGGACGCTGGGAGCAGGCGGTGGGCGAGTTCAAGGCGATCATCGCCGGCGTTCTGCACGCCGCCGGCGACACGCGCGGCACTACGTGGCTGCTCGCTAGCTTCGACGGCGGGGACTTCGAGCGCATGCAGCTTGCCGTGCGCCACTGCGCGCGCGGCGAACTGGGCCCGCTGCGTGACAAGCTGCTCGCGCTGGCGACGCACCCGCGGCAGGACGTCCGTCTCGAGCTGGCCAAGGCTCTGGCCTCCGTCGACGGCGACGACGTCGCGTCGTGCTACGAACTGCTCGTGACCGCCGAGGACGGCTGGGAAGCGCGCGCGATCGCGCTGCGCGAGCTGACCCGCCGCGGCCGCGGCAAGACAGTCGACGTGCTGCTCGAAGAAGCTCCGTTGGCGAGCGGCACGCGGTTACAGCAGGTGCTGAACGACCTGACCGCCAGCGGCGATCCGCGCGCCGTGCCGGTGCTGCTCGAGCGCTTTCAAAAGGCGCCGGAAGGCGAGTCGCGGCCGTTCCTGCAGGCGTTGGCCATGAACCATAGCGACGCTGCGGCGGCGGCCTTGCTGACGATCCTCCGGGGCCCCGAGAAGGTCGTCGGCCGCAGCGCGATGCAACTGACGACGCGCAGCTACCTGCCGACGCTGATGCTGAATCTGCGCGGCTCCGAACGTGTTGTCATCGCCGGCTTTCGCGCCATGCCCAAGGACGAGTGGCAACTGCGCGCCGCGCTTTTGCCGACGCTTGCGGGAATCGCCGCGGACCGGACGGATCGAGCGCTGCAGCAGGAGTGCGTGGCGCCATTGCGCGAAATCCTGTTCGACCGCGCCGAGTTGCCGCAATTGCGCCTATGCGCGCTCAACCAATTGGCGCGGCGATGGCTGACCTTGGAGGACGTGATGCGGCTCAAGAACTCGCTCGTCGAGGAGCAGGCAGGCTTGCGCGCGCTCTTCGCGGACTTCCTGACTGACGCGTTCTAGCCCGACGGCTCGCTGCCGCGGTCACGCCGACGCTGCGCCGGTTCGTCACGGCCGCGCACGCGGCCGCCAAAGGCCATCTCAGTAGATGATCCAGCGTTCGTCGTCTTGACTCCGGTAGGCAAGGCGCGTGTCGAATGGGTTCCGCGCGCGTCGGCGTCCCGCCTGTTGCGATGGGCGGCGGTCAGCGAATCCGAAGGCGTTGATCGTGAGGTTGCGTGTGTACGCGCGAGCGCCGTCCTCCGGCGCGTAGAACATGGTGTGCGCAGGGCCGGTGGCGGCAATTGGCCAAGCCAGGGCCGCTACGCCCGGCGACGAACCAACAGCGCTTCGCGACTCAGCGTCCACGGGAATAGGGGCCAAGCGGAACGCATAGTGCTTGCTGATCGCGACGACCCAGGGCTCGTCATCGACTGCAGCCATTTCCAGGTCGCCGAGGAAGACGTCGCGAGCGCGGGCCAACATCAGCAGACGGGCGAAGGCCACTTCGGGATCGGGCGGGCCGTCGCGTCCGACCTCGTGGCCTGCCTCGAGCAGCAGTTCGACGATCATGCCAGCGCGGGACTCGGCGCGCGCCGTGCGCGCCGCCGACCACCACGGCAAGCCTAGGCTTGCCGCGACCAGCAGAGCGCCGAGGCCAAGATGCCATGCCATGGGGCCCAACCCAGCAGGTCGCATGTCCGCCATGGCAGCGGATTCTCCGCCGGCTGCTGCCGAAGCCAAGTCCTTTCGTCTCCTGCGGCGACGACGGCCAAGCACGGGATCAAGCGGTGACGACGGACTCCCGATGACCGCGCCGGGGAGAGGCCTGACAGGCCGGAGGGCCGCATGTCGCTGCGCAGCCTGGAGGACGAGGACTTCGAACGCTTCCGCAAAGCGCGCAAGCGCGCGCAGCCGCGCCCGGGGCTGGTGACTGCGGAGCAGGAATTCGCCGGCGAGGCGTTGCGCGAGTTGCAGCAGGTCGAGCGTCGCGAATTGCGCGACAAGAAGTTGACGCGCGAGGTGCACGACTTCTTCGCCACAGCGATGGCCCGCGCCAAGTCGATCGTCGAGCGCGTCTCCCGCGACGCCGAAGCCGAGGTCGCGCAGCGCGTCGCGAAGGACATGGAGGCGTTCCTCGTCGACGCCTTGACGCGCACGAATTCCTTCCTCGTGAAGATGATGCGCGACCAGCGCGGCCAGGTCACCGAGACGGAGGTCGAGCCGAGCATCGGCAACATCGTCGGCAGGATGCTCGACGAGTTCCGCTTCGCGGGCACCGCGGCCGTCGGCGGCAAGCACGTCGGTCAGGATCCGTTCCAGACCGATGTCGACGAGGTCCAGCGCGAATTCAAGAGCCGCATCGGCACGATGCGCCGGGATGACGGCCAGGGCGTCGTGCCGATCGATCAGCCAGCCGTGGCGCTGATCGAGTTGGAGGACGACGAGGACACGATGTCCGACGACGAGCCGGCGCCGCTGACGGCCCCGATCGTGCCGGAGGCCATGCTGCCGCCGGCGTCGGTGCCAGGCAGTCGCCCGACGGCCGTTGCGCCGGTCGCGACCGAGGCCGACGCGCAAGAGATGGAGCGCTTCCGCGACGCGCTCAAGACGCTGGTGCGTCAAGGCCAGATGACCCGCGCAGAGGCGTTAGCGGCATGGCAGGTGAAGATCGAGACGCGCGGCGGCCGCTGACGCGGCTCAAGTGAGCGCGATGCGGCGCGCGATCCACCGCGCCGGAGCGATGGCGAGCACGATGGCGGCGGCGACGTCGGCGCGACCGGCAGCGAGCGCCAGTCCGCCCGTGTAGAGCATCGTGCCGAGCAACAGGTAGCCCATCGATCGGCGGATCTCCGCCTGCGGCCAGGCGCGCAGGCGCGTGTTGCGGCGCAGGAACCACGCCGCTGGCGCCGCAAAGAGGACCGGGGCTGGCCACGCGCCGCCTTGCACGATGGCCAGCGCGAACAGCGCCACCAGCGGCGGCGCGGTCTGCAGCGACGCGACGGCGCGCCCGCGGACGTTTGGCACGTCCTCGAAGATGCCCAGCATGGTCACCGCCGCGATGTAGACGCCGTAGCAGGCCGCGGCGACGAGCAAGGCTTCGCGCACGGTGGGCGGGGCGGTCGGCGCGAGCGCGAGGCCGACGCCTAGGTTGAGCCCGCGCAACGTGCCCATCAACAGCACGCCGAGCAGCGGCGCGCGCTTGCTGCCGAAGTCGTAGGCCAGCACAAGCGCGGCGATCAGCCCGTGGTGGGTTGGGCACGGCGACAGCAGCACGCCGCCGGCGAGCAGCGCCACGCCGAGCGCCAGCGCAAAGGCGAGCGGCACATCGCCGCGCACCAACGGTCGTTCTGGTCGCTGCGCTGCGTCGACGCGGCGGTCGGCGACGTCGTTCCAGACCATGCCGGCGGCGTACAGGCAGACGCTCGCCACGGCGGCGCGCGCGACGGTCGCGTCGAGCGGCAGGCGGGCGACGCACGCAGCTGCGAGGACGTCGGCCGCGGGCGAGAACAGCGTGCCGACGCGCAGCAGGCGCAGCGTCCCGAGCAGCGGACGAGGGACGGCGGCGGTCACAGCAGCTGCAGGATGTCGTTGTAGGTGACGAACAACACGAGGAAGAGCACGAAGACGAGTCCAGCCATTTGGCTGTAGTTGTGCACGCGCGGGCTCACTGGTGAGCCCTTCGCGGCTTCGATGGCCAGGAAGACGAGGTGGCCGCCGTCGAGGATCGGCACCGGCAGCAGGTTCACGAATGCGAGGTTCATGCTGAGCATCGCCAGCAGGTACAGCAGCCACGTCGGTCCGCGCTCGGCGGCGCGATAGCTGATCTGGCCGATGCGGATGATGCCACCTAGGTTCTGCGCGCCGACGTCGCCCGTCAGCAGCCGCTTGGTGGTGACGTACAACTGCTTGATCAGGTCGAGTGACATTGTGCCGCCCATCGCCAGCGCGCTCGACATCGTGTCCGCTTGCACCCGTTCGTTGCGATTGGCGATCGTGGGCGTGGCGCCGAAGTCGTACGTCGGGGGGCGGATCGGCGTGAGGCGCACGGCCTGCGGCGGTTCGTAGGTCAGCTCCGCGCGCTCGCGGTCGACGCTGTCGCGGCGGGCACGGCGAACGGTCAGCGTCACTTCCCTGCCGGCGCTGCGTTCGATGGCGTCGCGCAAGCCGACGAAGTCCGCGACGGGCTCGCCGTCGACGGCGTCGATGCGGTCGCCGGACTGCAGTCCAACCGCGGCGCCCGGCAGGCCGGGCATCGGCTGCACGAGCGCGGCGTCGTCCGGGCCCAGCGCTACCGCAGCGACGAAGGCCTCGCGGTCTTCGCGGCTGGCTGACGTCGACAGGTCGACGATGGCGCCGTCGCGGCGCACCGCCACCTTCAGGTCCAGTGGGCCGATGCGATGGCCTTCCAGGCTGTCGACGACGAAGGGGCGACCGTCGATCGCGAGCACGACGTCGCCCTGGCGCAAGCCCAGCCGCGCGGCGACGTCGACGCTGGCGCGGACCGCCAGCACGACGCGGGCGTGCGGCAGGCAGCCGATGCGCCAGGGGCCGTCGTTCGGCAGCAGAGAGGGGGTCACGACGACATCGCGTTCGCCGCTGTCGTCGCGCACGCTGAAGGTGACCGGGGCGCCGTCGTCGCGAACGAGTTGCCGCACCGCCGCGGGCAGCGTGGCGCCGACGGCGCCGACGCCATTGATGGCGATCAGTGCGCTGCCATCGGTAATCCCGGCGCGGGCCGCCGCGCCGCTGGGCATGACGGCCAGCAGCGGCGCGTCGTCGTCGACGATTGCCGGTTGCACGCCGAGTTCGTAGCGACCGTCGACGGCGCTCCAGCGCGGCGACACCACGACTGCGCGGTCGGCGCCGCCTTCGCCGCGCACGGTGAGTGCGACGGGCCGATGGCCGGCGAGGGCGATCTCGACGAGCGCGTTGTCGAACGAGTAGACCGGCTTGCCGGCAATGGCGACCAAGCGGTCGCCGCTGACGATGTCGGCCTCCCAGGCGGCGCCACCGGGCTGCACGGTGCCGACGATTGGCGCGGTGAAGTCGACGCCCGACAACAGCGCCAGCGGGAACGCGACGAGCGCGAAGGCGAAGTTCATCAGCACGCCGCCCGACCAGAACAGCGCGCGCTTGCCGATCGGCTTGCCCCAGAGGGAGGCGCTGGCGCCGTAGCGGCGGTCGGCGGCGTCCATGCCGGCGACCATGACGTAGCCGCCGAAAGGCACTAGGGCGAGGCGGAAGTCGGTGCCTTGCCATGTGAAGCCACAGAGTCGCGGCCCGAAGCCGAGGCTGAAGACGTCCACCTTCACGCCGGCGGTGCGCGCAGCGAGGAAGTGGCCGAGCTCGTGGATGAAGATCAGGAAGCCGATGCCGAGCGCGGCGAGAAGCGTGCTACCGAGGGACATGGCGGGATCAGGCCGGCGGGTGGGGCAAGGTGGCGATGCGGGCGCGGGCCTCGGCGCGGGCCTCGGCGTCGGCGGCGATCACGTCGGCGAGCGCGCTCAGCGGCCGCGGCGGCCGGGCGGCGAGCACCTGCTCGGCGGTCGCGGTGATGGCGGGGAAGGCGATGCGGCCGGCGAGGAAGGCCGCGGTGGCGACCTCGTCGGCGGCGTTGAGGCGCGCGCCGGCGTCGCCGCCGAGGCGCAGGGCCTCGTAGGCGAGTCCGACGGCGGGGTAGCGGCGCGGCTGGAATGGCTCGAACGCCAGCGTCGCCCAGCGCTGCGGATCGAACGGCTGGAAGCCGAACGGCAGGCGCTCTGGATACCCAAGGCAGAACAGGATCGGCACACGCATGTCCGGCACGCCGCACTGCGCGAGCATCGAGCCGTCGGCGAACTCGACCATCGAGTGGACGATGCTCTGGGGGTGCAGCACGACCTCGATCGCGGCCGGGGCGACGTCGAAGAGCCAGTGCGCTTCGATGACCTCGAACGCCTTGTTCATCATCGTCGCGCTGCCGACCGTGATGCGCGGCCCCATCGTCCAGGTCGGATGCTTGAGCGCCTCGCTCGGCGTGATCGCCGCAAAGGTCGCGAGATCGCGCGTCCGAAACGGGCCGCCGGAACCGGTCAGCCAGAGTTTGCGGATTGCGCGCGGCGCCTCGCCGTCGAGGCACTGGAAGATCGCGCAGTGCTCGCTGTCGACCGGCAGGATGCGAGCGCCGGAGCGGCGCGCCAACGGCAGTAGGTACTCGCCCGCGGCGACGAGCGACTCCTTGTTGGCCAGCGCGAGCGACGCGCCGCGGCGCAGCGTCCACTCGGTCGTCGCAAGGCCGGCCGCGCCGGTGATGGCGTTGAGCACGATGTCGGGGGCGCTGGCGTCGAGCGCCTGCAGCAGCCCGTCGGCGCCGTGGAACCAGCGGGTGCCGGCCGGCAGGGCCGGCGCCGTCGCGCGGCCCGTCAGGCAGGCGACGTCCGGGCGGTGCGTTGCGGCGGCCTCGGCCAGCGCCTCGGCGGATGCGTGCGCCGCGAGCAGGCAAACGGTGAAGCGATCGGCGTGCTCACGCAGGATGCTGAGCGCCTGCTTGCCCACGGAACCCGTGCAACCCACGACCGCTACGCGTCGACGCGCCACGCTGCGATCATGCGCGGGGCCGCGTGGCGAATGCAATGATCGCGCACAGGTTGCCGCCGCAGCGGCGGCGGCCCATGATCCGTGCTCGCGATGGGACCGGCTGGGCGCGCGCGGCGCACCGTCGGTGGTCGCGCCCCTACTCTCGATGACACGCGTGTCCGCCCTCGCCGCCAGCCACTGTCGCGCAAGCGTCTTCGGTCCGCTGCTGGGCAGTCTCCTGTTCGCGACCGTACTGCCGGGGCAGGACGAGGCCGCCTTCGATCGCGCCTTCGCCGCGAGTCTGTTGCCGGCGGCGACTGCCGCGGACGTCGCCGCTGCCGCCTCGGCCTATCTGGCGCTGCCTGCCGGGCCAGCGCAGCGGGCGCGCCTATTGGAGGGCGGCGAGGCGCTGCGTCGGGCGGGCAAGGTCGACCTCGCGCAGGCGTGCGTCGATGACGCCGTGGCGGCCGGCATGCGCAGCGGTCCGCTGGCGTCGCTCGCCGTGCGCACCGCGTTCGCCGGTCAGCCGTTCGCGGCGGCCGTGGCGGTGGCGCGCCGCTGGAGCGGCCCGTTCCCCGAAAGCGTCCGCGCGGCGCTGGTCGCGGACGAGGCGAAGGCCGGCGCCGCAGCCGAAAAGGCCGTGCGCCTTGGCGCCGCTGCCGACGGTCGCTTCGTCTTCGCCCAGCTCGCGGCCGCCCGGCCGCTGGCGGCATATCGCGTCGCCAATTACGCGCTCTGCCTGCGCCAGATCGGTGACGTCGACGAGGCGCGCCGGCAGTACGACTTGGCGCGCGCGCTCGGCCCCGACGACCCAGAGATAGAGAACGACTTCGGCCTGTTCCTGCGCGCGCAGGGAGATCTCGTGGGAGCGGTCGGCGCGTTTTGGCGGGCCTGGGGCCTCGACCTGGCGCGGGCTCCGGCGGCGCGCGCGCGCGGGCCGGCGATCACCAATCTCGTGCTGCTCGAAGCCGTGCGGCCCGGGGCGGCGGGCGGCGATCCACTGCGCGAGGCGGCGCCGGCGCTGGCGGCGCGCCCGGACGCGGCGATGCTCCGCCGGGTCGTCATCGACGCCGCTGTCCGCCGGGCGCTGCGCTGAGTGCGCCCCGGCGCGTGACAGATGAGGGCAGACTGGTACGCTGCCGGCGTCCGCACGCGGCGCCGATGATTCGTCCGGCCGCCGCCAAACCATCCCCGACAGGAGACTTCGATGCCGTTCCTCGCCGCGCTGGCGGTCGCCACACTGACTTCGTTCGCGGTCGCCGTGCCCCAGGGCGCTGGCGCTTCCGAACAGGGCAAGTCCGGCTTGCTGACCCCGGCCGAGCGCACGCACTTGCGCGACAAGCTGACCAAATACATGACGGAGGACGCGACGTACTCGCTGGCGACTGGCAAGGATCGCGACAAGGCGCGCAAGGCCCGCGACAAGGCCAAGGAGAACTTCGAGGACGAGTGGCGCAAGGCCGAGAAGAAGGGCAACCTGATGGCGTCGATGCCCGACATCCGGGACATCTTCGAGAACTGCTTCGTCAGCAAGGCCCCGACGAAGACGCTCGGCCAGATCTGGAACGACAAGAACAAGCAGACGGGGCTCGAGCACAGCTGGTACCTGCCAAAGTCCTACAAGCCGAGCGTTCCACACGCCGCGATCATGGTGTTGCCGGGCCGGTCGGCCGCCGCTGCGGGCGCGCCGTTCATGAAGGCGTCGGACTACTTCGCCGCGACGTGGGACAAGTCCGCCGCCTCGGCGGACACGATCTTCCATCTGCCGAATCCGCCTGTCGGCTTGGAGTTCGATCCAGTTCCCGACTTCAGCCGCGAGGCTGAAGACAAGGAAGAGACGCGGCGCATCGACTGGATGTGGCAGACATACGCCGAGACGTTCAATGCCAACAACATCCACCGCGGCAAGCTGTTCCTCGACTGCGGCCGCGGCAACTGCGCGTTCGGCGTGCGCTTCGTGTCGATGTTCCCCGACCGTTTCGCCGGCGTCATCCTGCGCGAACCGACGGCGGTCGACGGCATCCGGCTCGGCAGCCTGCTCGGCGTGCCGTTCCTGCTGCTGAAGTCAGCCAGCAACGCGGCCGCCTGCGACGCCGTCAAGGCAGCCATCGAGGCCGTGTCGCCTGGCGCGGTGACCGTGATCGACGTCACCGGCGAGGCTCCCTACAAGGACGCGACGCCTATGATCGAGGAGTGGCTCAAGGGCAAGCGGCGCACGCCGACGCCGACGAAGGTCGTCATCGAGCCGAACCACGAGAAGTACAACCGCGCCTACTGGGTCAGGATCACGGTCGCCGACCAGCTCGCCTCGGCGGCGCCCGACAAGAAACCGCGCGTCGAGATCGTCGCCGATCGCGCCGCCAATCGCATCACCGCGAAGACCGTTGGCGTCGAGCAGTTCCTGATCTACCTCAACGATGATCTCGTGGACCTCAGCAAGGAGTTCACGCTGGTCGTCAACGACAAGGCGATCACGGAGAAGAAGTCGCGCCAGTTCCGCGACATGTGCGAGAACGCAATCGTGCGCAACGACTGGGAGTTCCTTTACCCAGTCAAGTACAACGTCAACGTCGTGAAGTAACGTGGCGACCAGCGTTGCGGTGGCGACGCAATGCGGCGGCCTCGGGCGCGTGCCCGCGGCCGCGGCAGCCTCGCTGGCGGGCTTCGGGTGCATGGCCGCCGAACTCGCCGCCGTGCGCGTGCTGGCGCCGAGTTTCGGCGACAGCGCGTACGTCTGGACCAACGTGATCGGCGTGATCCTGGCCGCGATGGCCGCCGGCGCATGGCTCGGCGGTCGCGCCGCCGCCAGTGGGGATCCGCGCGCCAAGGCAATGCGTCTGGCGCTGGTCGCGGGAGTGTGGGTTGCTGCCAGTCCGTGGGTGGCCGGCGACGTCGGTGGCTGGCTGCTGCCCGCTGACTTGCCGCTCGATGCGGCCATGCCGGCGATGGTGCGTGGATCGCTGGTCGCGACGGTGTTGCTGTTCGCCGCGCCGATGGCGGCGATCGGCGCGCTTTCGCCGCTGCTCGTCACCGCCTTGGTCCGCGGCGGCAGCGCCGTCGGGGCTGCGGCGGGCGCGATGGCGGCGGCGGGCACGATCGGCAGCCTGCTCGGCACGTTCCTGGCGACCCATGTGCTGGTGCCGGCGTTTGGCTGTCGCGCCGCGATGGCCGTCGCCGGCGGCGCCCTCGCCGGCGCTGCGGTCCTGCTGGCGGTCGCGCCGCGGCGGTCAGCCGCCGCGGGCATCGCGCTGCTCTGCCTCGGCTCCATCGCGCTGCCGCGCGGGCCGTTGCGCGCGCCGCTGCCGGGCGACCGGCTGCTCGCCGAGGTCGAGAGCCGCATGCAGTTCCTGCAGGTCGTGCGCAGCGAGGCGGCGCCGGCGCGAACGCGCCTGCGGATCAACGAAGGACTCGACTCGTTCCATTCGCTGGCCGTCGCGGGGTCGTGCTTCACCGGCGGCGCCTACTACGACTGGCACGCGCTGGCGCCGTTGCTGGCCGGCGGCGGTCGTCGGCCGATGCCGATGCGCGTGGCGTCGATCGGCGACGCGGCGGGAACGCTGCGAGCCGTGTACGGCGCCGTGCACCCGGAGGCCACCGTCGACGCGGTCGACGTCGATCCCGCGGCCATGGCGCTCGGGGACGCGTTCTTCCCCGGTCCAAAGGCCGCAGGGCGGCGTTACGCCATCGACGGCCGCGTGTTCCTGGCTTGCGCGAGCGAGCAGTGGGACGTGATCCACGTCGACGCCTACGCCCACCAGGTCTACATCCCGGCGCACCTCGCCAGCGTCGAGTTCTTCCGCGTCGCCAAGGCGCGCCTGCGGCCGGATGGTGTCCTGGCGTGCAACGTCGGCGCTCTGCGGCCGGACGACCCCGTGCTCGTGCGCATCGCCAACACGATGGGCCATGTGTTCGGCCACGTGCGCGCCTTGCTGGTGCCCAACTCGCGCAACGCGCTACTGGTGGCCCGGCACGGCGCGCCGCCGCAGCCGACCGACCTCGCCGGCTTCACCTTCGGCGCCGAGCGCTTCGCGGCGCCGGCCGACGCGGCGGCTTGGCAACGCATCGTCGAGCACGCGGCGAAGGCGAACTGGTTCGACCCGTGGCTCGGCCTCGACGCCCTCGTCGACGACCGGCCGGTGCTGGACGTCCTGCTGGCGAACAGCTACTTGCGTCCGCGAGATCCGGGCGTGGCGGTCGCATCGCAAGGCACGGCCACCGTCGAAGCCGCGGAACTCGCCGCCTTCCAAGCCCGGCAGCGCGGCGATTGGCCGGAGGTCATCGCCGTAGCACAGGCGTGCATCACGTCGACCGCCTACTTGCGGGAGCAGGCCGGCGACGCGCGGTGGGCGATGCGCGAGCTGCGCGCGGCGCTGGCTGAGTACGACGCGGGCCTCGCGGCCGCGCCGGCAGTCGACCTCGCCTCCAGGCTGCGCGACAAACGCGGCTACGTCGCCGAGGAACTCCTGCCGGTCGAGCGGGCTGAAGGCCTCGCTTCGCGCAACGGCTGGTTGCAGGCGGCCGCACTGTTGGCGGCGGCGTGCGCGATCGCCGGGCTGCGCCGACTCGTCGCCTGATCGCGGATCAGAGGATGTCGAGGATGCCGCGCGCTCCGTCGGTCAGCGTGTCGACCGCAGCGCGGTAGTTGGTCTGCGTCGCGTAGACCGAGTTCCACGGCAGCAGATCCTTGTCGCAGACGCTGCCGAGCGCGACGGCTGCGAAGGCGCGGGTCAGCCCCATCTGCTTGGCGTCGTGCAACAGCATGAGCAGCGGCTCGAGGCTGCGTCGGTCGCCTAGCTGGCCGATCGCGGCGGCGGCGGCGGACAAGCGGAACAAGCCGGCTTCCGGGTCGGTGAGTTCGCGGCACAGCATCTCGGTGACCGCTTGGTCGCCGATCAGGCCGAGCGTGCGGCTGCACTGGAGCATCACGAACGGCCGGCGCGACGACGCGCGCAGCAGGTCGCGGACGTCGCCGATGGTGGCACGGTCGCGCAGCAGGCCGAGCGCCAGGGCGAGGTAGCCGGCGGCGTCGTCCTGGTTGCGGCGGTCGGCGAGGGTGGGGCGCTGGGCGACGAAACGCGCCGCACCGAGGCGCCGGTCGAAAAGTTGGTCCTCGTTGACGTTGCCGCCGTGCACGGCTTCGCGGAGCCGAAGGTACGGGTCCTTGCCGAACTCCCACCAGAACTCCCAACGTCCCAGATCTTCGTCGAGTTGCACCCCGCGCGGCGTCATGCCCCGGGCTGCGCCTGCCGCGCCGATCGCGGGCCCGCTCGCCGCCGTCGAGGTACCGGGCGCCGACGAACCGGCGGTCGGAGCGGTGGGGGCGCCGCCATTGTTGGCGCCGCTACCCGACGACTGGCTGCTGCCCGAACTCGACGGCTGCGGCACGACGTTGCCGGGGCCGCGGTATTGACCGCCGTGCGCGAATGCGGGCACGACGAGGGTTGTTGTGAGCAGGCACGCGAGGAGCGGGCGTCGGATGGCCATGACGATGTCGCGCAATCATCGTGCCAAAACGCGAGCGGGCGCCCATCGCCATCGCGATGAGCGCCCGCTTGCGTGGTCAACGGTGCTGGATCAGAGGATGTCCAGGATGCCGCTGCGCTTGTTGGTCAGCGTCTCGACCGACGCGCGGTAGTTGATGTTGACGCCGATCTTGCTGTTCCACGGCAGCATCTCCTTGTCAGCGACGCCGCCCAGTGCGACGGCCGCGAAGGCGCGCGACAGCTCGCCGAGCTTGTCGTTGAACAGCATCGCCTTCAGCGGCGCGACCGTGCGGCTGTCGCCGATGAAGCCGAGCGCCGAGGCGATGGCCGACAACTTGGCGAGGTTGGGCTCGCCGTCCGTCAGCAGGCTCTGGAGCGTCTCGGCGACACGCTTGTCACCGAGCTTGCCGAGCGCGACCGCCGCCTGTTGCAGCAGCGTCGGGCGACGGGTCGACTCCTTGACCACGCGGTTGATGTCCTCGACGGAGGCCGTGTCGTTCATCAGCGCAAGGCCAATGCACAGGTAGCCCGCCATCTCCTCCTTGGCGATGTTGTCGAGCATACGGCGACGCATCTCGTCGGCCGCGTCCTTGTGCTGGTTGAGGCCGAGGCCGATGGCCAACGCGCCGGTCAGGCTGACGTTCTTGGCCTCCTTGAGGGCCTTGGCGAGCGTCTCGCCGATGAACGTCTCCGGCTCCGTGTTGCCGCTCTTCTTCTGCTCCTCGTAGACGTTGTAGGAGTAGACGCCGAGCGCCAGCGCCCCCCAGGGCTTCTCCTGGTCGGTGCTGCCCTTGTCGAACTCCTTCAGCAGCGCGTCGCGGTTCATCTTGCCGCCGATCTGGCCGAGGCCGAGCAGGGCGAAGTTCTTCGTCTGGAGGTCCTTGTGGGTCTTCCAGGTGTCGAGCAGCAGCTTGCTGTACTTGGCGTCCGGGCTGTTCTTCTCGTCCTTGTCGTCCCACGGGCGGGCGAGCATGGCGATGGCCTGGACGCACGAGCGCGGGATGTCGTTGCTCGCGCGCTTGGTCTTGCCCTTCTCCTGCAGGTCGGCGGCGAAGAGGTCCTTGTAGTACTCGGCCTTCTCGTGGTCGCGGCCGATGAGCTTCGCGATCGCGTTGGCGCAGTGCGCCTGGATCAGCTGCTCGCCCGAGCCGAGCGGCTTCATGTAGTAGGCCTCGAGCGCGGCGATGGCTTCGCCGAGCAGCGCCTTCTCGGCGTCGGAACCCGTGCCGATGTTGAGGATGCCGATGCCGTTGATGGCGGCGACCTTCAGGTTGCGGTCGGCGGCCTGGTCGTTGTTGAGGATCGACTTCAGCGTCTCGAACGCTTGCTTCTTGATCTCGACGTTGGTCGTCTTGTGGGCCGTCAAGCCGAGGCCGTACATGGCGAACGAACGCGTGCGATCGTCGACGTTGCCGCCGGCGGCGGCGCGGCCCTTCTCCTTGTCGAGCGCGAGACCGCACAGCAGGTCGATCTCGGCCTCGCCGGCGATGGCGGCGATGCCGACCGACAGGGCGGCGACCTCGCGGATCTCCTGGTCGGGCTTCTTCAGGCGCGGCGTGAAGACGTCGATCAGCTTGAAGTCCTGGTGGTCCTTGCCGATCTTGGCCATCGCCACCATGCACGACGAGTTGATGTCGCGCTGCTCGGTCGAGTCGATCGCCTTCTTCAGCGACGGCAGGATCTCGCCCATGATCTGCTCCTGCGATGGGCGGAGCGTGTCCTTGGCGTCGGAGCGGCGCGTGGCGCCGAGGTAGAAGTCGTCGCTGCCCGTGGTCGGGCCGCCCTGCGAGATCGCGTCACGCAGGCGGATGAACGGATCCTTGTTGAACTCCCACCAGTAGTTCCAGAGGGTGAGGTCGTCGTCCATCTGGATGCCGCGCGGGCCGGTCGTGGGGCCGGGGCGGCCAGCCGGACCGGCGGGGCCGCCGGTGGTCGGGCCAGCGGGGCCACCCGTCGCGGGGCC
>VGZG01000009.1 GCA_016872675.1 Planctomycetota bacterium | reverse complement strand
C
Organism: Planctomycetota bacterium; assembly: GCA_016872675.1. Taxonomy (GTDB): domain Bacteria; phylum Planctomycetota; class UBA1135; order UBA1135; family UBA2386; genus UBA2386. The sequence continues at coordinate 66,039 of VGZG01000009.1, read as the reverse complement.
GGCGGCGCGGCGTCGGCGACGAGCGCGGCCCACGGCGACGGCCCGGCCGGCGGCGGCGCGTCCTTGCCCTCGGCGGCGAGCATCGCTGCGCGCGCGGCGGCGAGCGCTTCGCGCGTCGTCTTCGCCTGCGGCAGGTCGTGACGCAGCAGACCCGTCTCTTCGAACAACTCGCGCAGGGCGCAACGCTGCAGCGCGGCTTCGAGGCCGGCCGGGGCGCTCGCGTCGCCGTCCTCGGGCGCGAGGGTGCCGCCGGGAAGCGCCCAATAGCCGCCGAAGAAGCGCAGCTCGAGCGAGCGTTCAACGAGGAACACGGCGCGGTCCTGGCCGTCGCCACGGGTGATCAAAAGGGCGGCAGCGGTGCGGCGGCTCATCCGAGAGCACGCAGGCTAGCAGCCGCACCTGCCGCCGTCGAACGCGCCGCGCGGCTGCGGGTCAGTCGGCGCCGCCGGACGCGGTCGCCGCCGCGCGCAGGCGGCGCACCGTTTCGCGCGGACCGAGCACGACCAGTCGCCAACCGTCCTGTAGCACGAGATCGGGCACGGCCAGCAGCGGCTCGTAGCCGTGCGCCCCGGGGCGCATCGCCATCACCACGACGGCGCCGGCAAGTTCCTCGGGCGGCAGCGCGTCGACGGAGAGCCCGTTCCACGCGTCGGGCAGTGGGATCGTGCGCAGTTCGTGGCCCGGCGGCAGCAACAGGTGGTCGCCGCCGACGCCGATGCTGCCGGTGCGTCGCTGCTGGCCGAGCACCTCGTCGCCGAGAGTCGTCAGCACGTCTTGGTGGCGAACGCGACCGAGCAGCCGCGGGTTGGCGACCGACTCGATGACGGCGACCTCGCGCAGTTCCGGGTCGTCGAACAGCGGCAGCAGCGCCGCGAGCGACTGATCGGGTCGCGCCGTCACCGCCGGCCGGGTCATGTCGGCGGCAATCACGACCGAGGTCAGGCTCGGGTCGTTGAGGAAATTCTTCACGTCCTGCAGTTCGATGCGGCCGACCACGTGGCCGGCTTCGTCCTGCACGTAGACCGTGTCGCCGCGGTGCGCCGCCAGCAGGCTCATCACGGCCGTGAAGCTCGCTGTGTCGCGCACCGCCAGCGCGTCGCCGCGCAACACGTCGCGGACGTAGGTGGCGCGGATCGCGAGATCCTCGATGCCTCCGGGCTGGTCTTCGCCCTTGGCGCGGAATGCGGCCGTGTAGTAGCTCTCGCGGTCGAGCAGTGACGCGGTGATGCTGGCGGCGATGCTGCACAGCATGACAGGCAGGGTCAGCTCGTAGTGACCGGTCAGCTCGAAGACGAGCACCAGCGCGGTCACCGGCGCGTGCATCGTCGCCGCGGTCAGGCCGGCCATGCCGACGAACACGTAGGCGGTGCGTTCGCCGGCGTCGAGCGCGGTGAATGTGCCGAGCGCCTGCGCGAACAGCGCGCCGAGGGCGGCGCCGATGACGAGGTTGGGCGTGAAGATGCCGCCGAGCCCGCCGGAACCGACCGACGCGATCGTCGCCACCTGCTTCCACAGGAACAGCGTCAGCACGACGCCGAGTCCGGTGTCGCCGCTGGCGACCCGGCGGATGACGTCGATGCCGTTGCCCCAGGCTTCGGGCATGAACGTGCCGATCGCGCCGACGACGAGCCCACCGAGCGCCATCGTCGCCGGCAGTGGCAGGCGCAGCGCGCCGAAGGCACGACGACCCCAGGTCAGGCCGGCGCGGAAGTAGATGCCGCCGAAGCCGCACAGCACGCCGAGCGCGATCGCCGCCAGGATCAGCGACCACGTCAGCTCGGTGCCGCTCGCGGCCGCCGCTTCCTGGTAGACGGCGCCTTCGTCGAGCAGCTGCTTGCGCACGATCGTCGCCAGCACCGACGACAGCACGATGGGCGCGCAGACATCCATCGCGAAGTTGCCGAGCACGACCTCCATCACGAAGATCGCGCCGGCGATCGGCGCGTTGTAGGAGGTTGCCATGCCGGCGGCGATGCCGCAGCCGATCAGCACCGCGCGCGGGCGTGAGCCGATGCGCGTCCAACGCGCCAGCAGCGTCGCCGCCATCGCCGCGAGGTGGGAGTTGGCGCCCTCGCGACCGATCGAGCCGCCGCTGCCGATGGTGCACGCCGAGGAGATCATCTGCACGACGGTGTCGCGCAGGCGCAGCGCGCCCTTGCGCAGCTGCACCATGATCACGAGGTCGGCGATGCCGAACGGCGGCCTCTTGTTGCCGAGGATCAGCAGCAAGAGGCCGGCGCACAGGCCGCCGAGCGTCGGCACCAGCAACGTCTGCCACCACGCCAGGTTGGCGCGCACGGCGTCGGGCAGCGACTGCTGGTCGGCGCGGCCGGTCAGCAGGTTCTGGATCGCGTCCAGCCCCTTCTGGAAGCCGCTGCCGAGCAGGCCGCCGGCGACGCCGACGACCGCCGCGAGCAGGAAGATCGCGAAGGCGCGGAGCGGCAGGCCCTTCTGCTTCGTCATCGGCAAGCGCCAAGGGTCGGTCGGCGGCCGTCTGGCGTCAAGCGTCGTCCCGTGCCGGCTCCGCAGACGGCGCATCGCCGGCGTCATCGCCCCGGTCGCGCGCGCCGTGGCCGCCGCGGCGCTTGGTGGCGGCCCGGCGATTGGGTAGCCTGCGCCGCGATGCCTGCTGGCCGCGCCCAGCGCCTGCTCGATCTCTGCTTCGCGGCCGCAGCCGGCGCGCTGCTGCTGGCGTTGGCGCAGTGGCTCGTGCCAGCCGCTGCCGCGCCGTTCCCTGGCCACGGCGAGCGCTTCGCGGCCATGGCTGCCAATCCGCTCGGTTGCGACGGCGCCTTCCCGCACCGCGTGCTGTGGCCGCTGCTGGCCGGCGCGGCGGCGGCGTGCGGGCTCGGCGTCGTCGGCTTCAGCGCGCTGTGCAACGGCGCGTTGCTCGCGACCGTGTTCTTCGTCGTGAGCGGGCGCACCGGCCGTCGCGTCGACGGCGCGCTCGCGGCCGCCGCGGTCACCGTGAGCGGCGGCGTGCTGGTCTATCAGACCATGGCGTGCTTCAGCGATCCGCTGTGCCTCGCACTGCTGCTGCTGGCGGCGCACTGGGCGGCGCGACCTTGGCGGCTGTGGCCGTGCGCGCTGCTCGGCGCGCTCAGCCACGAGCTGATGCTGTTCTTCGGGCCATGGCTGTTCTGGCTGCGGTTGCGCCACGGCGGCTCGTGGCGCGGCGATGGCCTCGCCGGCGCGCTGGTCGTCGCGGCGTACGGCGCTTGGCGGCTGTTCGTCGCCGCGCAGGCGCCACCAGGCGGCTACGCGGCGGGCTACTACGTCGAGAACAACTTCTGGGCGCCGTGGCTGCTGCCGGCGCTGTGGGCGTTGTGGTTGCTGGTGGTCGTCGCCGAGTTCGGGCCGCTGCTCGCGGTCGTCGCCGCCGGCTGGCGCAGCGGCGCGGCGCCGGTCGGCGGCCGGCTCGGCCTGCTGCTGTTCGTGTTCGGCGTGCTGCCGCTGATGTGGTTCGCGTACGACGTCATGCGCTTCGCGGCGTTGCTCGCCGTGCCGCTGGCCTTGTGCGCCGCCGACCTGCTGCAGCGCGGCGGCGCGCGCGCTCGCATGGCCTTGGCGGCGCTCGTCGTCGCCGGCGCAGTGACCTACGCCTTCGAGCATCCCGTGGCTTCGCAGCAGGGCGGGGCCACGTTCACCCGCGTGTCGGGCGACGTGCTGCAGTTGGCGGCGCCGCACGTGCCGCCGCGGCAGGAGGGCGTGCCGCCCCAGCCAGTGCCGCTCGCCCCGGCGATGGCCGTCACCGGCGAACTGCTCGCGCGCCACGCCGGCACGTTCGTCGCCGTCGCCGCGGCGCTCGTCGGCGCCGGCGCGCTCGGCCTGCTGCTCGCGCGCTACGTCGCTTCGGCGAGCGCTGCCGGCAGCGCGCCCGACACGCGCCGGAACGCCTCGCCGTAGCCGCGGCCACGCAGGTGCACGAGCGAGCGGTAGGCCGACAGGCCGCCGAGGCAGTGGTCGTACTGCGTGTAGGCGATCTGGCTCTGGTGGGTGAGCATCGCCGCCTGCTTCTGCGCGAACACCGCGGTCGTCTCGACGATGACGTCGGGCACCATCGCGTTCCACACTTCGTAGCCGAGCGCGAGGCCGCGGAAGCCGGCCGCCGCCAGCGCGCGCGTGACGATCACGTGCAGGCGGTGGTGGTCGGGATGGCCGTCGTGTTCCCACGGCAGGTAGACGACGTCGGGCCGGTGCTCGGCGAGTTCGCGCGCCGCCAGCGCCGCGGCGTTCTGCAGGTCGGTCTCGCTGAGCACGTGGCCGTCGGGAAAGCCCCAGAAGCGCACATCGTGCACGCCGAGCAGGCGCAGCCCTTCCTGCGACTCGCGCCGGCGCAGCGCCGCGAATGCGCCGGGCGCGTGGCGGCCGTCGGGATCGCCCGACGTGCCGTCGGTCGCGACGACGACGCGCACCGCGTCGCCCTGTGCGGCGTGCATGGCGAGCACGCCGCCGGGGCCGGCGACCTCATCGTCGGGATGCGGCGCGAAGGCGAGCACGCGCCCGGCGGGGACACGCCGCCACAGCACGGGCAGCGGCGGCAGGCTCGGTTTGGCGGCGGTCACACCGGCATCTTGGTCGCTGGCCGCCGGCAAGGGAAGGGCGCGCTCGCCGGCTTCGGTCACCGCGGCTTCGCCGCCGCCGCGGCGAACTGCCAGAGGTCTTCGGCGTCGAGCACGCGCCGCGGGCCGTCGCCGTGCAGCCATGCGCGCGCGGCGGCGTCGCCGCGCAGATGGCAGTCCCAGAACGCGGTCGACAGCGCCAGGATCGAGCGGTGGTGCATCGCCTTGCGCGCCTTCGTCTCGCCGCGCAGCGGCGCCTCGCCGAACGCCGAGTGCTCGGCTTCGTGCAGCACCAACTCGTAGCGGTCGATCGACGTCGGCAGCGCCGGGTAGACCTTGCGGCGGTCCGCGGGGTCGCGGTCGGGGTCGAGGATCGGCGAGCCATCGTGCGTGCCGGTCATCAGCAGCCAAGGGATCTGCACGTCGCCAAACGCCTTGCGCACGTCGACGCGCGCCGGTGGGGCGGGACTCATGGGCAGCGCCGCGTCGATGCGGTTGTCCCGAAAGCGCGCGCCAATCAACGGCGCCGACTGGCCGCCGACGCACTGCGTCGTCTGCGCGCCGAACGAATGACCGCACAGGCCGACGCGCTCGAGGTCGAGTCGGCCGTGCAGTTCGTGCTTGGCGTCGGCATGCCAGAGGGCGAGCTGGTCCAGCGCCTTGCTGACGTCCTCGCAACGCAGCCCGAGGTTCTGCATGGATGCGGCCGCGCGCAGCGAGCCCATGCGCTCGCGCAGCGGCGCGTCGCGCCAGACCGCCTCGTCGCTGCCTGGGTGCTGCAGGAACACGCAGACGTAGCCGCGCTTGCTCCAGTGCGTCCCGAGGTACGGCGAGTTGTCGCGCGAGCCGCCGAGGCCGTGGCTCCAGACGATCACCGGCGCTGGCGTCGGCGGCGTCGTCGCCGCCGGCAGGTAGACGCGCACTGGGATGGCGCGGTCGCGAGTCGCGTCGAGGAACGACAGCGCCAGCGACGGCGCTTCGCCGTCGGGCACGGCGAGCGGGTCGTAGGCGGCGGGTTCGGGCGACCCGGCGGGAACGGCAGCCGGCGCGGCGGGCTTTGCCGGCAGTTCTTGCGGCAGCAGCGCCAACGCCGCGAGCGTGATTGGGATCATGCCGCCGTATTGTAGGACGCCGGCGCAGGGATGTCAGCGCGCCGGCGACTGTGCCGCCGTTGCCTTGGCGATGGCGTCGGGCACGCATGCGTGGCCGACGCACGCCGCGGGCAACGCTTCGCCGAGCTCGGGCACGTCGACGCGGCGTTCCTGCGTCTCGATCTGCGCGACGCGCAGGACCCGGCCTTCGCACGTGTCGCCGACGGTGAAGTGGTCGGGCTGTCCGGCCGCCAGCTCGGTGTCGTCGGGGCCGGTCAGCAACTGCACGATCGGACGGTCCGGGCAGGTCGTCTGCGCGCGCACGACCGCGCGCGCGCCGTCAGCGAGGCGCAGCCGCGTGCCGTCCGGAAAGAGGCCGATGGTCTGCACGAACGCGCGCAGCCAGCCGCGATCGAAATCGCGCGGATCGCGGCTCATCACCGCGTAGGCCTCGATCGGCGTCAGCGCCCGCTTGTAGGGCCGGATCGACGTCAGCGCTTCGAATACGTCGCAGACGCGGATGAGCCGGCTGGCGCCGCTCGGACGCACCGGCACGGTCGCGTCCGGGTAGCCGCCCTCGGCGCCCATGTGGTGGCAGAACGCGGCGCCGACCGCGGTCAGCTCGACGCGCTCCTTCTGCTCGAGCAGGATCTGCGCGCCAAGGCGCGGGTGCTGCGCCATCGCGCGCCATTCCGCCTCGTCGAGCGGGCCCTGCTTGAACAGCACTTCCTGCGGCACCTTGGACTTGCCGATGTCGTGCAGCAGCGCGGCCGAGCCAATGCGGACCAGTTCGTCGCGGCCGTGGCCGAGCCGGCGCGCGACCTGCAGCGCCAGCAGCGCGACGCGCACCGAGTGGCCGACGGTGAATCGATCCACGTCGTCCTGCGTCGCCAGCGCCAGCAGGTGGCTCGGCTCGTCGAAGTCGGCGAGCGTGCGTTCGACCACCGCGGCGGCGTCGTCGATGGTCAGCTCCAGGTCGCGCAGCGCGCGGCAATGGTTGTCTTGCAGGCTCTCGGCGAGCTCCTGGTAGTGGCGCAGCGCGCGCGCCTCGGGATCGAGCGCGGCGCGGCGGTTGCCGGGATCGCCGATGCTGCGCAGCGTCACGCCGACGTTGCGCACGCCGAACGCCGACAGCGCCGCCTCGCGGTTCTCGCGCGTGAAGGCGGAGACGTTGGCGCGCAGCAGCAGCAGGTCGAACAGGCGGTTGCACTCGGCGGCGTCGAGGCCGGCGTGGAAGGCCAGCATGGCGATGCCGCGCTCGGAGCAGCGCCGCAGCAGCGAGCGCGCCTGTAGGCTCGGTCCGTCGAGCGGCACGCCGTCGTAGCAGATTCGGTCGTCGTCGAACTGCAGCAGCAGCGGCGACTCGGCGCCGACCGCAGCGGCGGTGCGCAGCGTCGCAACGACGTCGGTGAGCGTGTCCTCGACCCAGCGGCTGTCGCGCTCGTGCACTTGGCGATTGAGCGCGGCGACGACGAAGGCGTTGACGAACGCGACGACGGCATCGCGCCGGATCTGGCCGAGTGCGAGACTCATGGCTGCTCCGTTGCCGGCGTCGACTCGGTGGCGATCGCGTTGGCGACGCGGCGAGCGACGGCCGCGATCGCCTCGGCGACGGCAGGGTCATCGGCGAGGCCGGTGAGCAGACACTGGCGCAGGCGCGCGGCAGTTTCCTCGACGTCGGCGCCGGGACTGGCGCCGAGCCGTTCGCGCAGCAGCGCACGGGCGGTGTCGGCGGCGATGGGGTCGGCGCCCAGCGCGGCATCGGTCAGGACCGCGAGCGCCTCGATGGCAGCGTGATCGTCGAGCTGCGGTGGCGTGCCGTCATCGGCGAGCCGCGCCGGCAGCGCGCGCAGTTCGTCCGCTGGCACGGCCTCGAGCCGCTGCTGGCCGCCGGGCGACGCGGCGCGGACCGCGGGTGTTGGCACCTGCAGGCGCGCCAGCATGGCCTCGGTCGACGCCGCCAGCATGGCCTCGAGCTGCGCGTCGCGCCCATGGAAGACCGACGTCGGCAGCGCCGACGAGTTCTTCACCTCGGTGCGCAGCTGCAACCGCCATTGGGCGACCGTCTCGGGGAACCGTTCCCCCTCCTGCTGGTTGCCAAGGCGCGTTCGCAGCGACATACGACCGGGCTATCGACCAGGGTCTGAGCCCCGGTGAAGGCGCTCTGCCGGCGGCTGCGGAAACCGCCTGCAAGCGGTTGCGGCTCGGTGGGATCGGCTCGATGCTGCCGGCGATGGAACGCATCGCAGTCGTCAGCGCCAGGCGCACCCCGATCGGCAAGTTTCTGGGCGGCCTGTCGCCGTTGTCGGCGGTCGACCTGGGCGCGCACGCGGTCGCGGCCGCGCTCGCCGCCGCTGGCGTCGCGCCGACCGACGTCGAGGAGTGCATTCTGGGCCAGGCTCGCCAGCTCGGTTCGGGCCCCAACCCGGCTCGCCAGGTCGCCATCAAGGCCGGCTGCGGCGACGGCTGCGTCGCCCTGACCGTCAACAAGGCCTGCGGCAGCAGCCTCAAGGCGATCGACCTCGCGCGCGCGGCGATCCTGCTGGACGGCCGCAAGGTGGTGGTCGCCGGCGGCATGGAGAGCATGACGAACATCCCGTTCCTGCTGCCCGACTTCCGCAACGGTTACCGCCTCGGCCACGTCGAGGTGAAGGACGGCAACTATCAGGACGGCTTCACCTGCGGCATCCTCGGCGAGCCGATGGGCATGACTGCCGAGTACCTCGCCGACGACTACAAGATCGGCCGCGCCGAGCAGGACGAGTACGCGCTGCGCTCGCACCAGCGCGGCGAAGCGGCGCAGCAGGCGGGACGCTTTGGCGACGAGATCGCGCCGGTGACGATCCAGGGGCGCAAGGGCACGGTCACCGTCGCCACCGACGAACACGTGCGCCCGGGCGTGGCGCTCGACGACCTGCAGAAGCTGCCGCCGGTGTTCCGACCCAAGGTCGGCACCGTGCACGCCGGCAACAGCTCGGGCATCACCGACGGTGGCGCCGCGCTCGTTTTGATGCCCGCCAGCGAGGTCGCGCGCCGCGGTCTGCGACCGCTGGCGTGGCTCGGCGCCTCGGCGACCGCTGGCGTGTCGCCGCGCATCATGGGCATCGGCCCGGTGCCGGCGGTGAAGACGCTGCTGCGGAAGAACGGCCGCCAACTCGCCGACTACGACCTCGTCGAGCTCAACGAGGCCTTCGCCGCGCAGATGCTCGCTTGCCTGCGCGACCTGCCGATCGCCGCCGACCGGCTCAACGTCAACGGCGGCGCGATCGCGCTCGGCCACCCGATCGGCGCCACCGGCGCGCGCATCGTCGTCACGCTGTTGCACGAACTCGCGCGCCGCGGCGGCAAGCGTGGCCTCGCGACGCTGTGCATGAGTGGCGGCATGGGCCTCGCGCTCGAGTTCGAGCGCTGACCGCCGGTGATCGCTACGTTTGCCCCGGTGTCGCACTTACGCTCTGCGCCGCCCACGAATCCCCTATGCTCCGCCGCACCTCCGCCGCGTCCCTTCTCCTGCTCGCCAGCTGCGCCCTCGGCCGCCAGGACGTCAACGAACCGATCGACGGCGCCGCGCTGCGCGCGTTCCAGCCCGGCGCGACGAAAGCCGCCGAGGTCGTCGCTGCCCTCGGCGCGCCGACGGAGGTGGTGCAACTCGGCCGCCGCAGCGCCTACCGCTACGACGCGACGCGCACGAAGAGCTCGGCGCTGTTCCTCGGCGTGATCAACTTCGGCAACCAGGACGCGCGCCAGGACCGCGTCTGGCTGTTCTTCGACGACAAGGATGTGCTGTTGCACTACGGCGCGACGCTGTCGACGCACCGCACGCAGTACGCGCTGCCGTGGGAGGACGTGCACGAGCCCGAGGACCACGCTGCGCGCGACGCCAAGCGCGCGGAGTCGGGCCGGTGAGTCGGCCGACGACCCGCTGCGCCGCGGCGATGCTGCTGGCGCTGCCCGCCTGTGTCACCGGCTCCTACGACCGCGTGCGCCTGCAGGAGCCCGTCGCCGAAGCCGACCTCGCCGGCCTCGCGCCCGGGCGCTCGTCGCTCGGCGAGTGTCTGCAGCGCCTCGGCGCGCCGTGGCGCGTCGTCGAATACGACGTCGACGTCGACGGCAACGCCGGCGCGGCGCTGCTGTGGACCTGGCGCGACGCCGCTGGCTGGGGCATCGAAGTGCAGTACGGCGACGAGAACCTCTCCGGCAGCGTTTCGTACGACGCGGTCACGGCTGAGCAGCCGGCGTGCATGCTGTGGTTCGACCATCTCCTCGTGCTGCAGCGCTGGCGCTTTGGCACGGCTGGCGACCTGTTGCCGCGCCGGCAGCGACCAGCGCCGTTCGCTGCCGCCGCCGGCGCGTGATCGTGACGGCCACGGCGCGCGGGACTAGCGCGCCCCGCCGCGCCGCCGCTATGACCTTTCGCCCGCACCCAGCCATGCCCCGCTTCGCCCTCGCCCTGTTCGCCTTCGCCCTGCCCGCCCTGCCCGCGCAGCAACTGCCGGGCGTCCGCATGACGCTGATCACGCGTCCGCTGGCGACTGCGCGCGGCGAACTCGAAGCGCGCCTCGTGATCGAGGCGACCGCCGACGCCGAGGTGCCCGGCGACCTGCTTTCCGGCGTGAACCTCGCGGTGCGCTGCGATGGCGCCGAGCTGCCGCCGATCACGCGGCCGGGCAAGGGCGGCGTCGTGCCACTCGCCGCCGGCACGCGCGTCGAGCGCGCGCTGCGCCTGCCGGGCAGCGCGCTGCTGCCGTCGCCGACGCACGGCGCGGTCGGCCGTGTGACGCTCGCGCTCACCGACCATCCCGACGTCGCCTGTTCGCTGCAGGTCGCGCCGGATCCAGCGCAGGTCGACCTCGCCGCGCTCGACCTCGCCAAGACCGAGGTCGTGCTGATCACCAACTATGGCGAGATGCGGCTCGCCTTCCGCCCCGACAAGGCCAAGGGCCACGTCGAGAACTTCGTCAAGCTGTGCCTGCAGGGCTTCTACGACGGCACCAAGTTCCACCGCGTGAGCCGCGGCTTCATGGTGCAAGGCGGTTGCCCGTTCACCAAGGACGAGGCGGCGCAGGAGAAGTGGGGCAGCGGCGGCCCGGGCTACGCGATCCCGGCTGAGTTCAACGACCTGCGTCACCTGCGCGGCACGCTGTCGATGGCGCGCACCAGCGACCCGAACTCGGCGGGTTCCGGCTTCTTCGTCTGCCACCGCGAGTCGCCGCACCTCGATCGCAAGTTCACCGCCTTCGGCAACCTCGTCGAGGGCGCGGACACGCTCGATCGCATCGCCGAGGTCCAGGTTGGCGGGCCGACGCGCGAGCTGCCGATCGCGCCGGTCGTGCTGCTCGCGGCGATCGTCCTGCCGGTGAAGAAGTAGTCGCCGGTGGCGTCGGGCGGGGTCGTCGGGCACGATGCCGGGTTCCCGCCATGGATCTCGAATCGACCGATCCCAAAACCATCGAAGCGGTCCTCGTCACCGACAAGGGCCCGCTGGTCGTCACCTTCTTCCCGGAACAGGCGCCGCGGCACGTGCTCAGCTTCCTGACGCTGGCGCAGCAGGGCTTCTACGACGGCGTCGCGTTTCACCGCATCATCCGCAACTTCATGGTGCAGACCGGCTGCCCGCACTCCAAGAAGGGCGCCAAGGGCATGCCGGGCACCGGCGGGCCGGGCTACCAGCTGCCGGCCGAGTTCAACGACGTCCCGCACACGCGTGGCGTGCTGTCGATGGCGCGTGCCCGCGATCCGAACTCGGCGGGCTCGCAGTTCTTCATCGTTCACGGCGACCATGCCAACTTCCTGGATGGTCAGTACACGGTCTTCGGCAAGGTCGAAGAGGGCCTCGACGTGCTCGACGCCATCGCGTCGGTCGAGTGCGACTTCAGCAGCGGCGGCGAGCGCAGCAAGCCGAAGGATCGCGTTGAGATCCGCGGCGTCGAGCTGCGTCCGCGCCAGCAGCGCGAGGCCGCGCAGCCGCAGCAGGATGGAGGGCAGTGAGATGGTCGCTGGCCAACCCGCCTTCGCGCCCGCCGCGTTGCAGAACGTGCAACTGGTCCGCGAGGGCCACCTCGCGATCGTCAGCGTCAACCGCCCGAGCAAGCTGAACGCGCTCGACGACCAGACGATCGCCGAGCTCGACGCGACGTTCGCGGCGCTCGACGCCGACGCGGCGGTGGGCGCGGTGGTGCTGACCGGCGCTGGCGAGAAGGCCTTCGTCGCCGGCGCCGACATTGGCGTGCTCAGCAAGCAAGGCGTGCTCGACGGCAAGCAGAACGCGCTGCGCGGCCAGGCACTGACGCTGCGCATCGAGAACCTGGGCAAGCCGGTGGTCGCCGCCATCAACGGCTTCGCGCTCGGCGGCGGTCTCGAGCTGGCGCTGGCGTGCGACGTGCGCTTCGCCGCCAAGACCGCCAAGCTCGGCCTGCCCGAGGTCTCGCTCGGCATCATCCCGGGCTACGGCGGCACGCAGCGGCTGCCGCGGCTGTGCGGCACGGGCGCGGCGCTGCAGCTGATCCTGACCGGCGACCCGGTGACCGCCGACGAGGCGCTGCGCATCGGCCTCGTCAACGGCGTCTGCGAGCCGGCCGAGCTGCTGGCGCACTGCAAGACGGTGGCGCTGCGCATGGTCTCCCGCGGCCCGCAGGCGCTGGCGCTCGCCAAGCAGGCGGTGCGCCGCGGCGCGCACATGCCGCTGGCCGACGCGCTGCAGCTCGAGTCCGACCTGTTCGGCATCGTCAGCAGCACGGCGGAGTTCAAGGAAGGCATGACCGCCTTCCTGGAGAAGCGGAAGCCGTCCTGGCTGCGCGCGTGAGCGGCGACGCCGGCGCTGCGCCGTTCGCGGCGTTGCTGGCGGCCGCGCGCGGCGGCCCGGTGGCGCTGCTGCACGGCGGCGGCCAGGGGCCGGCGTGGCTGTGCACCGAGCCGGTCGCGGCGTTGACGCTGGCGGCTGGCGGCTGGCGCGGCGCATGGGCGCGCCTCGACGCCTTCCTGCAGACGCACCGCGAGCGCCGCTGCGTCGGCTGGCTCGGCTACGACCTCGGGCTCGACGTCGAGGCGTGGCCGCTGGCGCTTGCCGACGACTTCCCCGTGCCCGTGCTGCACGTCGCCGCCTACGGCCGCGTGCAGGAGTTTGCGCCGGCGGTCCCGACCGGCGCGCCGCCGCTGCCGCCCGCCGACGAGCTGCGCGCGCATGTGACGCAGGCCAATTACGAAGCGCGCGTCGCCGCCGTCGTCGAGCACATTCGCGCCGGCGACGTCTTCCAGGCCAACCTGACGCAGCCGTTCAGCGGTCGCTGGCAAGGCGATCCGCGGGCGCTGTTCTGGCGGCTGTGCGAGCAGAGTCCGGCGCCGTTCGCCGCCTACGTCGAGGACGGCCAGGGCACGGCGGTGCTCAGCAGCTCGCCGGAGGAGTTCCTGTGGCGCGATGGCGAAGCGGTGCGCACGCGGCCGATCAAGGGCACGCGGCCGCGCGCGGCGCAGCGCGGCGAAGACGAACGCCTGCTCGCCGAGCTGGTCGGCAGCGAGAAGGACCAGGCCGAGCTGGCGATGATCGTCGACTTGCTGCGCAACGACCTGGGCAAGGTGGCGAAGATCGGCTCCGTGCGCGTCGGCCCGTTCCCCGAGCATCGTTCGTATGCGCAGGTGCACCACCTGTTCGCCACCGTGCTCGCCGAGCTGCATCCCGGCACGTCGCACGTCGACCTGCTGCGCGCGACGTTCCCCGGCGGCTCGATCACCGGCTGCCCGAAGCTGCGGTGCCTGGAGATCCTCGAACAACTCGAAGTAGCGCGCCGCGGCGTCTACACCGGCGCGATCGGCTGGTTCGGCCCCGGCGATGCCATGTGGCTCAACATCGCGATCCGCACGCTGGCGCTGCGCGACGGCGCGCTGCGCGGCAACGCCGGCGGCGGCGTGACGGCGCTCAGCGACCCGCAGGCCGAGTGGCGCGAGACGCTGGCGAAGATGGCGGGCATCGAGCGCGCGCTGCAGCGCCGCGTCAGCGTGCCGGAGGCCGAAGGGTGACCGCGTGGGTCGATGGCCGGATCGTCGCCGACGGGGCGCTGCCGCGTCGCGCTGGCGTGGCGCCATTCGAGACGATGGGGGCGCGCGTGGGCGAGCTGCCGCTGTGGGACCGTCACCTCGCGCGCCTGCGCGGATCGGTCGCGCGTCTCGGGCTGGCGTGGCGCGAGCCGGTCGGCCTGCGCGCGGCGGCGAGCGAACTGCTGCGCGCCAACGACCGCGCCGACGGCGTGCTGCGGCTCGCAGTCGTGCCGACGGCGGCCGGTGTGTCGACCGTGGTGGTCGTGCGCGCGCGCTCGCCGGTCAAGGTCGTGCAACTGCTGCCGACGGTGGTCGAGCGGCCGTCCGCGGCGCCGCCGGGCGACCTCAAGGCCGAGCCGCGCAGTTACTACGACGCCGTGCGGCAGCAGGCCCAGGACGGTCAGGCCGACGACGGCCTCGTGCTCGCCAGCGATGGCGCGCTGCTCGAGACCGCGCTCGGCAACCTGTGGTTGTTCGTCGCCGGCCAATGGCTCACGCCGGCGCTCGACGGTCGCGTCCTGCCCGGCGTCGCGCGCGCGCTGCTGTGCGCTGGCCTGCGCGCGCGTGGGATAGCCGTCGACGAACGTGTCTGCGACCTCGGCGACCTGCATCGCGCCGAGGCGCTCGCCGTCAGCAACGCCGTGCACGGGCCGCGGCCAGCCTGCCTCGTCGGGCAGCCGGCGAACGCGGCGCCGACCGCGCGCGACCTGCAACCGATCTGGCGCACGGCGTTCGGCGGCTGATCGTTCGTTCGCAAGCGGCGGACCGCGGCGGCGGACGCCGATTGCCCGGAGCGCGCGTCGCGGCGACGATGGCGGCATGCGTCTGCCATGGCTCGCTCGCGTGCTGCCGCCGGTCGTGCTCGTCGTCGGCGCGGCGATCGCTTTCGCGGCGTGGCCGTGGGGCGGGACGGTCGTCGCCGACGGCATGCTGTGGATCCCCGGCGGCGAAGCCGTGCTTGGCAGTCAGAATGGCGACGCCGACGCGCCGCTGCATCGCGTGCGCGTTTCGGGCTTCTGGCTCGACAGGACCGAGGTGACCAACGCGCAGTTCGCCGCGTTCGTCGCTGCCACCGGCCACGTCACCGACGCCGAGCGGCCGCCGTCGAAGACCGACGTGCCCGACCTGCCCGACGACCAGCGCGTCGCCGGTTCGCTGGTGTTCACGCCGCCGCCCGATGCCGTCGACCTGCGCGCGTTCTGGTCGTGGTGGCGCTTCGTGCCCGGCGCCAACTGGCGGCAGCCCGACGGCCCGGGCTCGTCGCTCGCGGGCAAGGACGATCATCCGGTCGTGCACGTCAGTTGGCGCGATGCGCAGGCCTACGCGCAGTGGGCCGCCAAGCGCCTGCCGAGCGAGGCCGAATGGGAGTACGCCGCGCGCGGTGGTCTCGCCGAAGCGCGCTACGTCTGGGGCGACGCCGCGCCGACCGACGCCGCGCCGCGCGCCAACATCTGGCAGGGCGAGTTCCCGCGCCGCAACACGCTGGCCGACGGCTTCGCCACCACGGCGCCGGTGCGCGCCTTCGCGCCCAACGGCTGCGGCCTGTTCGGCATGAGCGGCAACGTCTGGGAATGGTGCCAGGACTGGTACCACCCGCAGGGCTACGGCGACGGTGCTGCGGTCGCTGTCGATCCGCCGGGGCCGGCCAGCAGCTTCGACCCGCAGGAACCCGGCGCGCACAAGCGCGTGATGCGCGGCGGTTCGTTTCTGTGCAGCGACGCCTACTGCCTGGGCTACCAGCCCGGCACGCGCATGAAGTCGACGCCCGACACGTCGCTCTGCCACACCGGCTTCCGCTGTGCGCGCTCGGCGCCGGCGCCGGCCGGCGGTCGCTGAGGCCGAAGGGCGCGCGCGCGCGGGCCGCCGTCTGGCATGATGCGGCGATGCAGCCGCACGACCACGAGCCCGGCAACATCATCGAGCGCAACCCCGACGGCACCTTCACCAAGGAGACGCTGGCGCGCGCGATCAAGGCGCTGAAGAAGCGCCTCAAGGTGACGCGCCTCGACGACGAGTCGCGGCTCGGCCACGACCCGATGAGCAAGGGCGGCCGCTCGGGCATCGTCGCGGTGAAGCCGCCGACGCAATACCCGCCCGAGGTCTGGCAGGCGCTCGAGCAGAAGGGCCGCGTGCGCATCGATCGCAACGGGCTGGTCGAACTCGTCGAGCAGCCGGGCAATCCCTGACGGCGGCGCGGTCGGCCCGTATCCTCGGCCGGACATGATCCCGAAGCCGCGGAAGTCCTGGTCGTCCCTGTTTGCGCTGTTCGCCGTCACGGCGCTGTTGCTGCCGCGGCTGCTGGTGGCGCAGGCCCCGACGCCGGCCGAGAAGTCGGCGGCGCCGCCGACCGCCGCCGCGCCGACGCGGATCGAGCGGCCGCTGCTGTGGCGCATCGAGCTGCCGACGCCGAGCTACCTCTACGGCACCATCCACCTCGCCGACGAGCGCGTGACCGAGTTGCCGCCGGTCGTCGACGAGGCGTTGGAGCGGTGCGACGCGCTCTACACCGAGCTGCCGATGGACATGGCGCTGCTGCTGAAGCAGATGGGGCGCATGCAGCTTCCCGAGGGCACGACGCTGCGTGGACTGCTCGGCGACGCGCTCTACGACGACGTCGCCGCGTTCGTGCGGCAGAAGGGCGCGTCGATGGCGATGCTCGACCGCATGCAGCCGTGGGCGGTCGGCGCGCAGCTCGGGCTGATCGACCAGATGAAGCAGATGGCCGGCAAGCCGCCCCTCGACATGGTGATCTACCAGCGCGCCAAGCGCGCCGGCAAGAAGGTCGGCGGCCTCGAGACGGTCGAGGAGCAGGTCGCCGTGTTCGCCGACATGACGGTCGAGGAGCAGCGCACGTATGTGAGCGACGCGCTGGCCAACATTCGCGCAGAAGAGGCCGCCGGCAAGAATCCGACGGACGAGCTGCTGCGGCTCTACCTGCAGGGCGACGAGGCGGCGATCGAGGCCAAGGTGCTCGAGTTCCCGCTCACCGACGCCAAGCTGAAGAAGCGCCTCATGGCGCGCCTCGTCGACGACCGCAACGTCGCCATGGCCGACCGCATCGTGCGCAAGCTGCAGGAGGCGCCCGAGCGCGCGCAGGCGTTTGCCGTCGGCGCCGCGCACTACCCCGGCAAGATGGGCGTGCTGGAGCTGCTGCGGCAGCGCGGCTACCGGCTGACGCGCATCGAACTCGCCGCCGACGCCGCCGCGCGCGCCGCCGAGGCCGCCGCGGTCGACGCCGTGATCGCCGACCGCCAGCGGGAGCTCGAGGCGCTGCGCGCCCGCCGCACGAAACTCGCCGAGGCCGGGGCCAAGTGAGCGCCGGCGGCGGCGCCCTCGACCGTCAGCCGTCGGTCAGCCGCTCCGCGCCGCAGTAGACCTCGCACGCCTCGCCGCGGGCGAAGCCGACCAGCGTCGCGCCGGCTTCGGCGCACAGGTCGAAGGCGAGCGCGCTCGGCGCCGACACGGAGACGATCACCGGCAGCCGCAGGCGCAGGCACTTGGCGACGAGGTCGTAGCCAGCGCGGCCCGACAGCACGGCGACGCAGCGGGCGAAGTCGGCGCCGGCGCGGGCGGCTTCGCCGAGCGCCTTGTCGAGCGCGTTGTGGCGACCGACGTCCTCGGCGCAGCCGAGCACGGCGCCGTCGGCGTGGGCGACCAGCGCGCCATGACTGCCGCCGGTCAGCGCGAACAGCTCCTGGCGGTCGGTGAGCGCGCGCAGCCAACCGGCGATGCGCGACCGCGGCAGCTTGGGCACGCCGGGCAGCAGCGGCGGCGCGCCGGTCAGGAGCGCCTGCGGGTCGGCGACGCCGCAGACGCCGCACGAGCTGCGGATCTCGTGCGTGCGCGCGAGGCGATCGCGGCCGAGGCCCTGCGGCGGCGTGCGCAGCGTCACGCACAACTCGTCCGGCCTCGCCGCCTCGGCGTCGCCTGCCACGGCCTCCATGCCGACGACTTCGGCGGCCGCAGGGATCACGCCTTCGCCGAGCAGGAAGCCCAGCGCCAGGTCCTCGTCACGGCCCGGCGTGCGCATGGTCAGCAACTGCTGGCCGTGCACGACGAGCAGCAGCGGCTCCTCGCGCGCCAGCAGATCGCGCCGGCCGTCGGCGAGCGCGCGGCGCGCCGCGCCGGCCGGCGGTTCCGGCACCTCGCCGGCCATCAGTTGCCGATCTGCAGCGCGGCCGCGTTGCCCAGCGAGCCGCCGAACGGGTTGAGCGCCGGGTCGATCGCGAACGGCTGCTGCCACAGCTGCGCGCCGAGCACGCCGTTGTTGTTCGGGATCGCGAGGCTGTAGGACGCCGTGTTGCCGCCGCCGACCAGCGTCGTCAGCACGTCGGGGCTGACGTGCAGCAGGCAGTTGGTCAGGCCGAAGCCGGTCATGTTCGCCGGCAGCGAGCCGAACGGCGACGCTGAGTTGCTGAAGCCGGTCAGCATCAGGCCGAGGTTGGCCGGCAGGTTGTTGACGATGACGAACATCGTCGTGCCCACGCGCGGCAGCGTCGCCGGGATCAGCTGCGACACGCCGAGCGTGCCCGGGCAGCCGTTGGCGAAGTTGTTGTAGTAGGCGGGGAAGGCGTCCTGGCTGCAGCAGCGGATGCACCACACGCCGGCGTAGTAGATCGGGCACAGCTGGAATCCGCTGACGGTCGCTAGCGCCGCGTCGCGCCAGCCCTGGCCCTGGATCTCGATCAGGCTGGTGCGCTGCGGCGTCGTGATCGTGTTGCACGTGAACGGGAACGACGGCGGCTGGCTGTTGTCGGTGAAGAAGTTCGCCGGGTAGCCGGTGGCACAGGTGGCCGTTGGGTGCAGGTTGAGGTCCACGCGGAAACAGATGGCGAAGCGCCGCACCGGCGGGCTTCCGGTCGCCGGCGCGGCGCCGACGATGATGTTGTAGGTGCTGGTGTCGAGCGTGTTCAGCGCGTGGCTCTGCACCTGCATGTTGGCGGTCGCCTGCGCCGACAGGCTGAACACCAGCTGGCCCATGTTGGCGACCGCGCCGCTGAAGCTGACGCCGTCGTAGACCTCGACGTCGAGCGCGGCCTGGAAGCCGCCGACGCCGAGCGCTGCGCCCCAGGGCGCCACGACCTGCGTGATGCGCTGCACGGGCATGTTCGCCGGCATCTCGAAGACGACGCCAGCACTCTCGCCTTCGCACAGGCCCTGGATGATCGACACGGCGGTCAGGCCGGTGGGCGCGACCGGCAGCGCGTCGCGCTTCCAGAACGTGCCGGTCGGACAGCCTTGCGCGGCGAGCGACGAAACCAGGGACGTGGCGAGCAGCAGTAGGCGCATGGGAGACTCCGGGTGCCGAGAGCAGAGGACGTGGTCGGGGAAGCATACCGGCGCCTCGTCGCAGCGGCAGCGTCGCCGGCCGGGAAGGTGGCGCAGGGGGACGCGACCTCCGCGCTCCCTTGGCGCCCACGACAACGCTAGCATCGCCCGTCGCATGCTTCGCCTCGTCTCCCTCGGCGGCATCTTCGTGATGATCGCCCTCTGCTTCGCCCTGTCGCACAACCGCCGCGCCATCAAGTGGAGCCTGGTGGCCAAGGGCCTGCTGCTACAGGCTTTGCTTGGCTTCGTGTTCCTCTACTGGGACGCCGGCAACGCCGCCCTGCAGGCCTTTGGCGGCAAGGTCGACGGCTTCCTCAAGCTGGCGCAAGGCGGCGCCGAGTTCGTCTTCGGCGCGCTGGCGCAGGGCGACAAGGTCGCCGCGGCCTTTGGCGCGCAGAGCGGCTTCCTGTTCGCCTTCATGGTGTTGCCGACGCTGATCTTCTTCAGCGCCTTCATGGCGGTGCTCTACCACTTCGGCGTCATGCAGCTGATCGTGCGCGCGATGGCGGCGGTGATGGTCCGCGTGCTCGGCACGTCGGGCAGCGAGTCGACATCGGCGTGCGCCAACATCTTCGTTGGCCAGACCGAGGCGCCGCTGCTGGTGCGGCCGTTTCTGCCGCGCATGACGATGAGCGAGCTGCACGCCGTCATGGTCGGCGGCTTCGCCACCATCGCCGGCGGCGTGTTCGCGCTGTACATCGGTTTCGGCGTCAGCGCCGGCCACCTGATGGTCGGCTCGGTGATGGCGGTGCCCGCCGGCCTGGTCTGCACGAAGATCATGTGGCCGGAGACTGAGCCGAGCGAGACGCTCGGCCGCGTCGGCAAGGTCCAGACCGAGGCGTACGGCAACGTCGTCGAGGCGGCGGCGGCCGGCGCTGGCGACGGCCTCAAGCTGGCGCTCAACGTCGGCGCCATGCTGATCGCCTTCCTCGGCCTCGTCGCAGTGCTGAACGCCACGATGACGACGCTGTTCCACCCGTCGCTGACGGTGCAGAACGTGCTGGCGACGGCCTTCTACCCGGTGGCGATGGTGATGGGCGTGCAGGGCAGCGAGGTCGGCCTGCTGGCCGAACTGCTCGGCACCAAGATCGCCGTCACCGAGTTGGTCGCGTACAGCAAGCTCGGCCCGATGGTGAAGGCCGGCGAGGTCTCGCCGCGCACGGCGATGATCGCCAGCTTCGCGCTGTGCGGGTTCGCCAACATCGGCAGCGTCGCGATCCAGGTCGGCGGTCTGAGCGCCATGGCGCCCGATCGGCGCGCTGACCTCGCGCGCATCGGTCTGCGCGCGATGCTCGGCGGCGCGATCGCCACCTGCATGACCGCCTGCGTCGCCGGCGTTCTCGGCAGCGAGGGCGGCGCGTGACCGCGGCGAACGAACGCGACGTCGTCGCCGCGGCGGCGGCGTTCGTGCGCCAGCGGCTGGGCGCCGAGCGCTGCGCGGCGCTGCGCCTTGGCCTCGTGCTCGGCAGCGGGCTCAAGGACTTCGCCAAGCAGGTGAAGCAACCGATCGAGGTGCCGTTCGCCGAGGTGCCCGGCTGGCCGGCGCCGCACGTCGAGGGCCATGGCAGCTCGCTGGTGGTTGGCGAGGTCGGCGGCACGCCGGTCGCGTGCTTGTCGGGCCGCGTGCACCTGTACGAGGGTTGGCAGCCGCGCGAGGTCGTGCGCGCGGTGCGCACGCTGCGCACGGTCGGCGTGCCGGCGTTCCTGCTGACCAACGCCGCCGGCGGCATCGGCGACGACCTGTCGGCCGGCGACCTGATGGCGATCCGCGACCACGTCAACCTCACCGGCAGCTCGCCGCTCGTCGGTCCGCACGAACCGGCCTTCGGACCGCGCTTTCCCGACCAGACCAACGTCTGGTCGCCGCGACTGCGGGCGCTGCTGGCCTCGTGCGGCGCGCGGCTACGCCCTGGCGTCTACGCCGGCCTGCTCGGCCCGACCTACGAGACGCCGGCGGAAGTGCGCATGTTGCAGGCGCTCGGCGTCGATGCGGTGGGCATGAGCACCGTGCACGAGGCCATTGCGCTCAATGCGATGGGGGCCGAGGTCGTCGGCCTGTCGCTGGTCACCAACCTCGCCGCCGGCATCTCGCCGACGCCGCTGGCGCACGACGAAGTGGTCGCCGCCGGCAAGCAGGCGGCGGCAACGCTGACCGCGCTGGTGACGACATTCTGCCGCAAGCTCGGCGGGGGCAAGGCGGGCGCATGACCTCGAGCCTGACGATCCGGCCTTACCGTCCGGGCGACGAGGCCGCGATCCTGAAGACCTTCAATCTCGTGTTCCGCGAGGTCTGCGGTCCGAGCTACGTCGACCGCACGCTGGAGCAGTGGCAGTGGGCCTACCTGCGCAACCCGGCGGGGCACCGCATCTCGCTGGCGATCGACGACGACGGCATGGTGGCGTCGCAGTACGCCGGCATGCCGATGCGCTACGACACGCCGTGGGGCGAGCAGCTGTTCGTGCACTGCGTCGACTCGATGACGCATCCGAACTACCGCCAGGGACTCAAGGCCAAGAGCTTGTTCGTCGAGACCTGCATGCCGTTCTGGGCGCACAGCCGCACGATCGGCGACGCGCTGTTCTACGGCTTCCCGGTCGACGCCGCGTTCCGCATCGGCCAGCGCTATCTCAAGTACGAGCTGATGACGGTGATCGACTACCTGATCCGCGACCGCGAACTGGCCCCGCTGCCAGCGCCGCCGGGCATCGAGGTGAGCAAGGTCGCCGCCGTGCCGCTGGACGTCGGCGGCCTGTACGACCGCGTGCGTGAGGACAAGCGGTGCCTGCTGCGGCGCGACTGCCGCTACCTGCAGTGGCGCTACGTCGAGAACCCGGCGCGCGCCGACTACGAGATCTGGACCGCGCGCCGCGCCGGCCGCCTGTGTGGCCTGATGGTGCTCAAGCCCGATTCCGGCCTCGCGCCCGACGCGGCGACGATCGTCGACTGGCTCGTGCCGGAGGCCGACAGCGAGGCGCAGGACGCGCTGCTGGCGGCGGCGGCGCGGCGCCAGCGCGAGGCGGGCCGGCAGCGGCTGATGACCGTGATGCCGCCGTGGTCGGTTGAGGCCAAGCGCTTCGCCGAGCGCGGTTTCGTCTGGACGGCTTCATCGACATGGATGCAGCGGCGCATGATCCACAACGTCTGCAAGCCGGAATTCACGCCGGAGTACCTGGCGACGACGTGGTGGTACACGCTCGGCGACAGTGATCTGGCGTGATCGGCGCCGCGCTTCCTTCACCCGGCGGGCTCTGGTAACAAGCGAACCCGGATGCTGACCTCCGCGATCCTGCTCGGCCCGCAGCGCCACATGCGCATCGTCAAGCCAGCGCTCGACGCGCTGTTGCCCGACGACGGCCGTCCGGTGGCGCTGGCGTCGCCCGGCTGGGAGGAGCGCGAGGGCGAGGACCAGGAGTTCCGCGAGCACGTCGGCCGCACGGTCGTCAACCTCGAGGTCTGGACCCGCGTCGAGCGCATCTTCGAGCGCGATCGCGAACTGCTGACGGCGATGCGCGAGCGGCACGACATGCTGCGGCGCGTGCAGGAGCTTTACCGTTTGCGCCTGCAGGGGGCGCTCACGGCGGCGCGCGAGCTGATGGCCAAGCCCGGCAAGGACGTCTGGCTCGACGCCGAACGCCACGACGCGCTGGTCATGCTGCAAGGCATCGACAGCCAGCATGTCGAGCGCGTGCGGCAGGTTCACGACAAGTTCGAGGCGCGCTGGCGGCCGGCCGAGCGCGACGCCGTGCAGTGCGAGAAGCGAGCGCTGCAGAAGCTGCTGGCCGACGCCGGTTGCCTGTGCCTCGCCGGCGGCCACATCGCCGTGCTGCTGCACCGGCTGCGCCTGTTCGACGTGCTCGGGTTGCACGGCGATCGTCCCATCGTCGCGTGGTCGGCCGGCGCGATGGCGCTGACCGAGCGCATCGTGCTGTTCCACGACTCGACGCCGCAGGGCGGCGGCTGCACCGAGGTGATGGAAGCCGGCTTCAACCGCCTGCCCGACCTCGTCGCGCTGCCGCACGCCAAGAAGCGCGTCGACGTCGGCGATCCGCGCAACGTCCAGTTGTTCGCGCGTCGCTTCGCGCCGGCGATGTGCGTGCTGCTCGACGACGGCTCGCGCATCGATTGGAACGGCCGCCGCTGGTCGGCGCAGTCCGGCACCAACCGCCTCAGCGAGGACGGCTGGGTCGAGGAGGTCGGCGCATGAGCCTGCTGCAGCGCATTGAGGACGCGGTGGCGAGCGGTTCGCACGCCGTCGACGAGTTGATTGCGACGACCGAGTTCCCGCACGTCGAGGGCCGCTCGGTGACGTTCCTGTTCCTGGGCGAGGCCCAGGAGGTCACGCTGCAGCACTGGATCCACGGTCTGCCCGACACGTTGCCGTTCCGCCGGCTGCGGCACGCCGAGGCGTGGGTGCTACAGATCGACCTGCCGCCGCGCTCGCGCATGGAGTACAAGATCGGTGTGTCAATGTTCGGCCGCAGCTCGATGCTGCGCGACCCGCTGAACAAGCACACCGCGCGCGACCCGTTCGGCGTCAACTCGGTGGTCTACGGCCAGGGCTACAGCCCGCCGGAGTGGAGCCTCGAAGACGCCGAGGCGCGCAAGGGCACGATCGAGGAGCGCCACGTCGACAGCAAGGTCTACGGCGACTGGCGGCCGATCAAGGTCTACCGCCCAGCGCGCTTCCGGCAGACGCGGCGCTATCCGCTGCTCGTCGTGCACGATGGCTTCGACTACCTCAGTTTCGCCAACCTGCAGCAGGTGCTCGACAACCTGATCCACCGGCAGGAGATTCCGCCGCTGATCGCGATCCTGACGCAGGCCAACGACCGCATGCGCGAGTACGCCGCCGACCCGCGGCAGGCCGACTACCTGGTCAAGGACCTCGTGCCGCAGATGGAGCAGATCCTGCCGCTAGTGCGCGAGCCGTCGGCGCGCGCGGTCATGGGAGCGAGTTTCGGCGCGGTGTCGTCGCTGGCGGCGGCGTGGCGGCATCCGGGGTACTTCGGCAAGCTGCTGCTGCAGTCCGGCTCGTTCGTGTTCACCGAGATCGGCGACCACGACCGCGGCCCGGCGTTCGACCCGGTGGTCAAGTTCGTCAACGAGTTCCGCCGGGCGCCGGGCAAGCCGGCCGACAGCGTGTTCGTGTCGTGCGGCGTGTACGAGTCGCTGATCTACTACAACCGCTCGCTGGTGCCGCTGCTCCAGGACACCGGCATGCACGTGCGCTTCCGCGAAGCGCACGACGGCCACAACTGGGAGAACTGGCGCGACCGGCTGCGCGAGGGCCTGACGTGGCTGTTCCCCGGGCCACTCTGGCTGGTCTACGAGTAGCCAGCCGCTCGACAGCGCGGCGTGCGCGCGGCACGTTGCGCGCATGAAGCCGTTGCTGCTGCTCGCCTGCTTTCTGCCGCTCGCCGCCTGCGCCACCGTTGCGCCCGAGCCCGCGCTCGCCGCGTTGCCGGCCGAGGTCGCGCAGGCCGTGGTGGTGCGGCCGCTGCCCAGCGCGCGCACCGACGCGCAGTGGCAGGCGTGGGAGCGCACCGGCGCTGGCTGGCGCGCGGTTGGCGCGCCGGTGGCGTGCGTTGTCGGTCGCAGCGGCGTCGTCGCTGCGGCGCAGAAGCGCGAAGGCGACGGCGGCACGCCGGCCGGCGTGTTCGCGCTACGGCGCGCATTCGGCAAGGACGCTCAGCTCGCGACCAGCCTGCGCTACATCGCGGTGACCGACGATGACCACTGGGTCGACGACCCGCGCGCGCCGCAATACAACCAATGGGTCGTCGGCGCGCCGGGCGTCAGCGCCGAGCGGTTGCGCCGCGACGACGGTCAGTACGATGTCGCGGCGGTGCTGGAGCACAACACCGACCCGGTCGTGCCGGGCATGGGCAGCGCGATCTTCCTGCACGTCTGGAGCGCGCCCGGCGCGCCGACGTCGGGCTGCGTTGCCGCCGCCGAGGTCGACGTGCGTCGACTGCTCGGCTGGCTCCACCGCGCGCGGCGGCCGGTGTGCGTGGTGGTCGGCGGGTGAGCGGCTGCTCGGCCAGAAGCCAGTGTCGTTGCGGCGCGCGTCGCTGGTCTTGAACGCGAGACTGCTGGTGGCGTCGAAGCTGCGCCACTGCGTGTAGTACGTGAATCCGACGTTGGCGATCGCCGGCGGCACGGGCGCGTTGCGGTGGCGCCACCGGGGGCCAGCGTCGCCGCACGTGCGTGACGGGCCGGCCGAAAGGTCGCCGCGCACCGCCTGTTCTGGCTCCGATGCCGATGGATCGGCATAGTGCTCCGCACCGTAGTCCTCCCCATGCCCGCCGTCACCCGCCACATCGGCCTCTCCCTGGGCGCCGACATCTGCTGGCCGCTCGCGTTCGAGCAGATCCTCGCCGACGCCAAGCTCGAGCTGAAGGTCGGCAAGGACGTCGTCCGTTTCGCCACCGAGCGCGTCACGCTCGAGCCGTTCGCGTTGCAGAAGGGCTGCAAGTACGACCTTGTCGTCGACCGGCTGACGCACTGGTTCGCGCTGCAGCGCGAGTGGATCAAGAAGTCGATCCTGATGGACGGGCTGTACGTCTACAACAATCCGTGGTCGGTGCAGAGCTACGAGAAGCACTCGACCTACTGCGCCATGCTCGCGCTCGGGATGCCGATCCCGCCGACGATGATGGTGCCGCAGAAGAACTACGAGTCGAAGAGCGACCTCGAGTTCACGCTCAAGGCCTACGCGCGCCTGTTCGACCTCGGCGCGATCGGCAAGCAGGTCGGCTACCCGCTGTTCATGAAGCCGTACGACGGCGGTGGCTGGCAGGGCGTCACCAAGATCGACGACGAGGTTGCCCTGCGCTCTGGCTACGAGAACAGCGAGAAGTGGCTGATGCACGTGCAGAAGGCCGTCGCCGGCTTCGACCTGTTCGTGCGCGCGGTCGGCATCGGCCCGCAGGTCCGCGTCATCAAGTACGACGCCAGCCAGCCGCTGCACGGCCGCTACACGACGGCGCGCGACTTCTGTAGCAAGGACGAGCGCGAGCTGATGGTCGACACCTGCCTGACCATCAACACGTTCTTCGGCTGGGACTTCAACAGCGTCGAGGCGCTGCGCAAGGCCGGCGTCTTCCATCCGATCGACTTCGCCAATCCCTGCCCCGATAGCCAGGTCAACTCGATCCACTACCACTGGCCGTGGTACGTGACGAGCAACCTCAAGTGGGCGATCTTCTGCGCCGCGACGAAGCGCCCGATGCGCAAAACGCTCGACTTCGAGCCCTACTACGCCGTGGCGAAGAAGGATCTGCCGTACCGCGAGAAGCTGCGCGGCTATGCCAAGATCGCGCGCGAGCGCCTGCAGGCCGACGAGTTCGCCGAGTTCGCGCACAAGCACCTGCGGCCGATCGACGAGGCGGCGCAGGCGTGGTTCCGCAGCGACCGCTGCAAGGACGCAATCACCAAGAAGGTCGCTAACATTTACCCAGCGCACGAGGTTGCCGACTTTTCGTCGCGGTTCCTCGAACTGGTCAGGCAGTCGGTCGCCGACGACGAGAAGGAGGCCAAGTCGTGAGCAAGCACAAGATCACGTGGCAGTCGCCCGCGATGGGCGGGCGCGAGATCACGTTCGTCCGCTACGGCGTGTCCGGCAAGCCGCTGCTGCTGTTCCCGACCGCCGGCGGCGACGCCGAGGAGCCCGAGCGCTTCCATCTGATCGACGCAATCGGCGACTTCCTCAGGGACCAGCGGCTCAAGGTCTACGTCGTCGACTCGATCGCCGGGCAGGCCTGGCTCAAGGAGTGCAAGACGCTCGAGCAGGCGGCGAAGGTGCAGAACCAATTCGATCATTGCATCTACCACGAGGTCGTGCCGGCCATCCGCCGCGACAGCAACGGCTACGACGGCCTGATCTCGACCGCCGGCGCGTCGATCGGCGCCTTCAACGCGCTCGCCGCGACGTGCCGCCACCCGGACGTGTTCGACAAGGCCATCTGCCTGTCGGGCACCTACAACATGAACAAGTTCCTCGAGGGCCGCATCACTCGCGAGTACATCGAGAGCTCGCCGCTCGACTTCGTGCCGCACCTCGGCGGCGAACACCTCGAGCTGCTCAAGAAGCGCTTCATCCTGCTGGCGCACGGCCAGGGTGACTACGAGGACCCAGAGCAGAGTTGGAGCGTCGCGCGCGTGCTCGGTTCCAAGGGCGTGCCCAACCGCGTCGACGCGTGGGGCAAGGAATGGCGGCACGACTGGGTGACGTGGCGCAAGATGCTGCCGCAGTTCCTCGGCGAGCTGCTGCCGGCGAAGGCCGCCACGTCGTGACGGTGGCGCGGTCGGCGCCGTCGCGTCGGCGCGTCCATCCGGCCGTCGCAGCGACCCTCGCGCTGCTCGGCCTCGTCGTCGCAGCGGCGGTGGTCGAGGCCGGCTTCCGGCTGTCCTGGCGGCTGCCGCCGTGGTTCGCCGAGTTCGGCCAGGCGGGCATGTACGCGGCGACCGCCGACGGCGACGTCGGCCTGCGGCCCGGGTACCGCGGCACGCTGCGCGTCGACGTCGACACGACGATCGCCATCAACTCGCTCGGCATGCGCGGTCCGGAGCCCGCCCCGAAGGCCGACGGCGACCGGCGCGTGCTGCTGCTGGGCGACTCGATCGTCTGGGGCTACGGCGTCGAGGCCGACGAGACGTTCGCCGCGCGGCTCGGCCCGCGGCTGTCGACGGCGTGGACGGCGTGCGCGACGGGCAATGGCGGCGTGCCCGGCTACGGCAGCAAGCACATGGCCGCGCAGATGGCGCGGCTGGACGCGCCCTTCGGCGCCGACGCATTCGTCGTCTGCGGTTATCTCGGCAACGATCCCCTCGACGACGCGGCGCCCCGACGCACGGTGTTCGCCGGACTGATGCTGCAGGGCGCGTGGGCGCGGCTGGTCGAGTCGTCGCCGCGCGCGCGGCTGATGTATCGCTCGCGCGCCGCGCTGTGGTTCGAGAGCTGGCTGGCCAACGCGCATCCCGAGCGGTCGCTGATCGCGCAATTCCGCTTCCTGCCCGAGGAGGACGAAGCGATCAAGGGCTTCACGCCGCAGCGGCTGTTCGCCGGGCTGTTCCTCGACGCGATCGACGAGAAGGCGGTCTGGGACGCGGGCGCGCCGCCGGTGATCCCGCGCAGCCTGGCGTCGTTGCGCGGCTCGCTCGAACGCATGCGCGGCCTCGCCAAGGGCCGGCCGCTCGTCTTCGTCGTCATGCCGACGCTGTGGCAGGTGGTGGAGGAGCGCCGTGTCGCGCGCGTGCGCGAATGCGGCATCGACCCGGCGACCACTGAGCGCGGGCTGGCGCAGCGGCGGTGGCTCGAGACCGCCAAGGCGGCAGGCGTGCCAGCGCTCGACGCGACGCCGATCCTCGCGGCCGCGCCGGACCCGGCGGCGCTGTTCCTGTCCGACGGCGGCCACCTCAGCGTCGCCGGCCACGAAGCGATCGCCGTCTGGTTGGCGCAGGAACTCGCGCGGCTCTGGCGCTAGCAACCGGCGCGACGGCACGCCGCGCCGCCCAGCACGCGCCGCCTAGCACGCGTCGCAACCGCCGCGAATCCAAGCGCCGGGTCGGCGCGCGTCCCGCCCCGCAGTCGCCTAGCCCGCCCGCGCGCTCACGTCCACTGCTGGCCGCGCGCGACGACCACGATGCCGGTCGACGACACCGTGAAGCGCTTGCGGTCGGCCTCGGCGTCGTAGCCGATCACCGTGCCGTCGGGCACCTCGTTCCACTTGTCGACGATCACCCGGCGCAGCTTGCAGTTCTTGCCGATGCGCGCGCCGCGCATGACGATGCACTCGTCGAGGCTGGTGTGCTCGTCGACGTAGACGAGGTTGCTGAGCAGCGAGCGCTTGACGTGCGCGCCGGAGACGACGACGCCGGGGCAGAGCAGGGAGTCCTGCACCTCGGCGTTGCGGCCGTTCGGCCCTTCCGAGAACACCGTCTTGGCCGGCGGGTCGTTGTGCCACAGCGTGTAGGTCGGCCAGTCCTTGCGGTACAGGTTCAGCTGCGGCTTGACGTTGCACAGGTCCATATTGGCCTCGAAGAAGGCCTCGATGGTGCCGACGTCGCGCCAGTACGGCTTCTCGTCGCCGGGCAGGCCGCGGAACGCGTGCGCGTAGACCGGGACCTGGTGGATCATGCGCGGGATGACGTGGTGGCCGAAGTCGCCGCCCTCGCCCTCGGGCAGGGCGTTGTCCTCGCGCAGCCGCTTGACCAGTTCCTTGGTCTCGAACACGTAGATGCCCATCGACGCGAGGCACCAGCCGGGCTGGCCGGGGATCTGCGGCGCGTCCTTCTTGGGCTTCTCGACGAAGCCGATGATGCGGCCGTCGGCGGCGACCTGCAGGATGCCGAAGCTCGACGCCTCGGACGCCGGGATCCTCACCGCGCCGATGGTCAGCGCCGCGCCGTTGTCGACGTGCTCGCGCAGCATGTCGCGGTAGTCCATCTGGTAGATGTGGTCGCCCGACAGCACGACGACGTTCGTCGGGTTCCAGTCCTCGATCGAGTCGAGGTTGTGGAAGATCGCGTCGGCGGTGCCGCGGTACCACTTGCCGACCGAGACGTGGTGCGGCGGGCTGCAGGTGATCCACTGCTCGAGGCGGCGCGGCAGGAAGTTCCAGCCGAAGCGGATGTGCTCCTCGAGCGAGCGCGCCTGGTACTGCGTCAGCAGGTGGATGCGGCGCAGCCCCGAGTGGATGCAGTTGCTCAGCGTGAAGTCGATGATCCGGTAGCAGCCGCCGAACGGCACGGCCGGCTTGGCGCGGTGGGTGGTCAGCGGCTTCAGCCGGCTGCCTTCGCCGCCGGCGAGGATGAAGACGAGCGTGTTGCGGAGGTCGAGGTTGGCCATGGGCGCGGGCCTTGCGACAAGACGCGAACGAGAGCCGACGCGGAAGGATGCAGGCGCGGGCGTCGCGGCGACAGATGTTGCCGGCGATTACTGCGCCGAACCGCCGTTGATACGGCTGGTTGCCGTCGTAGGCTCGTCGGCCGTGTCGGGCGACCGATGCCCCTTGTGATGCCCACGCCACGCTCCACCGCACCGACTGCGATCGCGTCCGCTCCGGCGGCGGCGCCGGCCGATGCCGAGTGGCTGCTGACCGACGGCGCGGGCGGTTACGCCTGTGGCGCGGTCGACGGGGTGCCGCGGCGCCGGTACCACGGGCTGTGGATCGCTCGGCCGGCCGGCAGCGCGCGGCGCCATGCGATCGTCAGCGGACTCGACGAGCGCGTCGTCCAGGGCGAGCGCGTCGCCTCGCTCGGGCGGACGCACTGGGCCGATCAGCCGCAGCCGTCGCGCCCAGACGCCGACGTCGCCTTCGCGGCCGGGCCGCTGCCGGCGTGGACGATCGACGGCGACGGCTTCGCGCTGACGCGCACGATCGCCCTGCAGCGCGCTGGCAACGGTCAGCCGCCGGTCTGCCTCGTTCGGTGGCGCAATCGCGGCGCTGCGCGCGTGCGCCTGTCCGTGCGCCCGCTGCTGAGCTGGTGCGATGCCGACCGCCTGCCGCCGGCCGACGACCGCTTCGACGGCGCGATCCAGGCGCAGGGCGCGAGCTGGGGCGTGCGCCCGGACGAGCGCTTGCCGACGCTGTGGCTGACCGCCGACGGCGTCGCCGCCTTCCGTGGCGAGCCGGCGTGGTATCGCGGCTTCCTCTGCGCCACCGATCGCGAGCGCGGCTACGACTTCGTCGGCGATCGCTGGTCGCCGGGCACGCTCGAACTCGACGTTGGCCCAGGCCAAGCCGCGACGATCGCCTTCGCGCTCGGCGCGCCGTGCGACGATCCGGATGCGGCCTTCGTGCTCGCGGCAGCGGCGGCGACGCGCGCGCACGGCGACGAGCTGGCGGCTCGCGACCGGTTGTTCGCGCGGCTCGCGCGCGGCGCCGACGACTTCCTTTACCGCGCCGACGGCGAGCGGCTCGGCGTGCTCGCCGGCTTCCCGTGGTTTGGCGAATGGGGGCGCGACATGTTCGTCGCGCTGCCCGGCCTAACGCTCACGCGCGGTCGTCGCGACCTCTGCGCCGAGGCGCTGCGCGGGGCGCTGCCGTTCCTGCGCCGCGGCCTGCTGCCCAACGTCTACGGCGCGACGCCGGCGGCGAGCCAATACGATAGCTGCGACGCGGCGCTGTGGTTCGCGCTGGCCGTGCAGCGCTTCGCCGACGCCGGCGGCGACGAGGAGTTCGTTGCGCGCGAGCTCGTGCCGGCGCTGGCTTCGATCGCGCGCGCGTACGAGGAGGGCACTGGCCTCGGCCTGGCCACCGACGCGAGCGGCCTGCTGCGCGCCGGCCGCGCCGACCTCAACGCGACCTGGATGGACGCGCGCACCGGCGACGGGCCGGTGACGCCGCGTTCGGGCCTGCCGGTCGAGATCCAGGCGCTGTGGCACTCGCTGCTGGCGTTCCTCGCCGAGCGCGATGCCTCGACGTGGCGGACGGCGCGCGACCGCTGCGCCGAGGCCTTCGTCAAGGCGTTCTGGCTGGCGGACGGCGAACGTCTCGCCGACTGCGTGCACGACGGCGGCGCCGACACGAGTGTGCGGCCCAACATGCTGGTCGCCGCGGCGCTGCCGCGCTCGCCGCTGACCCAGGCGCAGCGCGCCGGCTGCGTCGCCGCGGCCGAGGCGGAGCTCGTCGTGCCGGTCGGCCTGCGCACGCTGTCGCCGCGCGACGCCGCGTACCGCGGCCGCTACGAGGGCGACCAGCAACGCCGGGATCGCGCGTACCACCAGGGCACGGCGTGGCCGTGGCTCGCCGGCTTCTACGTCGAGGCGGCGCTGCGCGCGGCCCCGAAGTCGAAGCGCCGCACGGCGACGCGCCTGCGCGCGTGGCTCGACGGCTTCGCGCCGGAGCTCGACCGCGCCGGCCTCGGCCACGTCAGCGAGGTCTTCGACGGCGACTCGCCGCATCGGCCGGGCGGCACGTTCGCGCAGGCCTGGAACACCGGCGAGCTGTTGCGCGCGCTCGCCTTGGTGACGGAGGCGCAGGCGTGATCGACGTCGTGTTCTACTTCCAGGCGCACCAGCCGTACCGGCTGCGCAAGTGGAAGCCCGACGACCGCATCCAGCGGCTCGACCTGTTCGATGAGCCGCTCAACCGGCTGGTCGCCGAGCGCGTTGCCGAGCGCTGCTATCTGCCGATGAACCGGCTGTTGCTCGACGCCATCGAGCGGACCGACGGCCAGTTCCGCTGCGCCTTCTCGTTGTCGGGCACGGTGATCCAGCAACTGCGCGACTGGGCGCCCGACGCGCTCGACAGCTTCGTCGACCTAGCCGACTCGGGGAACGTCGAGTTCCTGTGCGAGACGAGCCAGCACAGCCTCGCCGCGCTCGCCGACCTCGACGAGTTCGTGGCCCAGGTCGAGACGCAGCGCGCGCTCGTCACCGACCTGTTCGGCGCGCCCGGAACCTTCCGCAACACCGAGCTGATCCTCGACAACCGCATCTGCGCCAAGGTCGAGCAGCTCGGCTTCGGCTGCATGATCGGCGAGGGCGCCGACCGGCTGCTCGGCTGGCGGAGTCCGCAGGTGCCGTACCGCCCCAAGGGCTGCAAGTCGCTCAAGCTGCTGCTGCGCAGCTACTCGTTGTCGGACGACATCGCCTTCCGATTCTCGAACCCTAAGTGGCCCTCGTACCCGCTGTTTGCCGATACATACGCGGGCTGGCTCCACGACGTTCCACCGCCGGCGCAGTTCATCGGCCTGTTCATGGACTACGAGACGTTCGGCGAGCACCAGGGAGCCCACACCGGCATCCTCGACTTCATGCGCTGCCTGCCCGAGCAGGTGCTGCAGCGCAACGGCTTCCGCTTTCGCACGCCCGCCCAGGTCGCCGCCGAGCGCGAGGCCGCGGCCGAGCTCGACATGCCGACGCCGGTGTCATGGGCCGACGCCGAGCGCAACGTGACGGCCTGGCTCGGCAACCCGATGCAGAAGGCCGCGCACGCCGCGATCTACGCGTTGCGCGCCGACGTTGTCGCGCTCGCTGAGGACCGCCCCGATCTCCTCGCCGCGTGGCGCAAGCTGACCACGTCGGACCATGTGTACTACGTCGCCACCAAGCACCACAGCGACGCCGAGGTGCACGAGTACTTCAGTCCTTACGACTCGCCGCACGCCGCGTTCGTGACGGTGATGACCGCCGTCGACCATCTGCGCGCGCAGGTCGAGAAGGCGAAGAAGAAGCGCAGCCAGTGACCATGTCGGACCGTCCGTTCACACTCTTCGAGATCAGCTGGGAGGTCTGCAACAAGGTCGGTGGCATCCACACGGTGCTGTCGAGCAAGGCTGCGACCGCCGTCGAGCGGTTCGGCGCCGACTACGTCGTGATCGGCCCGCAGCTGCTCGGCGGCACCGGCGCGCAGCCACCGTTCGACGAAGAGCCGGGCCACGAGGAATTCGTCGCCGCTTGCCAGAAGATCGGCGTGCCGGTGCGCGTCGGCCGCTGGCGCATCCCGGGCCGCCCGCGCTGCATCCTGGTCGGCTTCTCCGGTCTCTACGAGCAGAAGAACGGCATCCTCGCCGGCCTGTGGGAGCGGCACGAGGTCGACTCCATCGCCGGCGACTGGGACTACGTCGAGCCGGTGCTGTTCTCCATCGCCGCGGCCAAGGTGATCGAGCTGTGGTGGGAGGAGCGCCTCGCCCCGTGCCACCGTCGCGCCGTCGTGCAGGCGCACGAGTGGATGACCGGCGCCGCGCTGCTGTACCTGCAGGAGCGCATCCCAAGCATCGGCACCGTGTTCACCACGCATGCGACCATCCTCGGCCGCGCGCTCGCGTCGCTCGGCATCACGCCCGATCCCAAGGCTGCCGACAACGGCCTCGGCGGCAAGGCGGTCGACGACCTTGCGCGCCAGCACGGCGTGCAGGCCAAGCACTCGCTCGAGGGCGTCTGCGCTCGCAAGGCGGACGTGTTCACCACGGTCAGCGCCATCACCGCCGCCGAGGCCGAGTTGCTGCACCGCCGCAGGGTCGATGTGCTGCTGCCCAACGGCATCGACCTCGCCGTCGTCGACCAGCTCGCCGCTGGCGACCGGGCGGCGACGCGACGCGAACTGGCGCGCGTCGCCAAGGCCGTGCTCGGCGAGGATGTCGCCGACGCCGCGTTCCTCGCGCTCGCCGGCCGCTATGAGTTCCACAACAAGGGCATCGAACTGCTGCTCGACGCGCTCGCGGCGATGAAGGACGGCGTGGGCCGCCGCGTTGTCGCGTTCCTGCTCGTGCCGGCCGGCAACAGTGGCGCGCGCGGCGAGTTGTTGGAGCGCCTCGCCGGCGGCGAAGCCAATGGGCCGATCGGGCTGTGCACGCACAACCTGTTCGACGAGGCCAACGACCCGGTGCACACGCACTGCAAGCGCCTAGGCCTCGACAACGCCGTCGGCGGCCGGATCAAGGTCGTGCAGGTGCCGATCTACCTGCGCCCCGACGATGGCCTGTTCGGCCGCGAGTACGAGGCCGTGCTCGCCGCCACCGATCTCGGCGCCTACCCGTCGTACTACGAGCCGTGGGGCTATACGCCGCAGGAGGCGATCGCCGTCGGCGTGCCGACGATCACGACCGACCTCGCCGGCTTCGGCCGTTGGGCGGTCGAGGCGGGCCTCGGCCCGGACGACGGCATCACGGTGCTGCCGCGCGAACGCGTGCCGTACGCCGACGTGACGCAGGCGCTGGTCGCCGCGTTCGAGGCGTTCTTCGCCCGCAAGGCCGACCCGGAGAAGGTGCGCGCGCGCTGCCGCGCCGCCGCCGGCCGCACGGCATGGAAGCAGTTCTTCGCCAACTACGAGGCGGCCTACCAGCACGCGATCGGCGCGGTGCAGCAGCGCAGCACCACGGGCGTCGTGCAGTTCCGCCTGCCCAAGCGGGCGCTGCCGTCGCCGGGCTCCGGCACGACGCCGCGCCTGACCGCGTTCGAGGCGTCGGCGACGCTGCCGCAGTCGCTGCGCGGCCTCGAGCGCCTGGCGCGCAACTTCTGGTGGTGCTGGAACGGCGGCGTGCGCCAGCTGTTCGAGGACCTGGCGCCGGGATTCGCCGCGGCCGGCGAGAACCCGGTGGCGTTCCTGCAGGGCGTCTCGCTCGACGCCCTCGAGCGCAAGTCACGCGACGCTGCGTACCTCGCGCGCCTGCAGGCGGTGTGCAGTCGCTTCGACGCTTACATGGCGACGGCGAGCCAGCCGCTGCCGCTGGCCGACGGCGTCGGCGCGCCGGCGCTCTCGCCGCAGCGCCCGATCGCGTACTTCTCGGCCGAGTTCGGCGTGCACCACAGCCTACCGGTCTACAGCGGCGGCCTCGGCATCCTCGCCGGCGACCACCTGAAGTCGGCGAGCGACCTCGGTGTGCCGCTGGTCGGCGTCGGCCTCTTCTACCACTACGGCTACATGGGTCAGCAACTGACCAGTGATGGCCAGCAGATCGCCGCCGACCGCGAGAACCGGCCGGCGAAGCTCGCGCTCGAACTGGTGCGCGCCGCCGACGGGCGGCCGCTCGAGGTGTCGATCCCGCTGCCCGGCCGCGAACTGTTCGTGCGCGCGTGGCGCGCGCAGGTCGGCCGTGTGCCGCTCTACCTGCTCGACACCAACCTGCTCGGGAACAAGCCCGAGGATCGCGCCATCACGCGCAACCTCTACGGCGGCGACAGCGAGACCCGCATCCAGCAGGAGATCGTCCTCGGCCGCGGCGGCGTGCGCATGTTGCGCGCGCTCGACGTCCGGCCGGCGGTCTACCATATGAACGAGGGCCACGCTGCCTTCCTGACCCTTGAGCGCACCAGCCGCATGGTTCGCGGCGAGGGCCTGCCGTTCGAGGCGGCGCGCGAGTACGTCGCGCAGACGACGCTGTTCACCACGCACACACCGGTGCCGGCCGGCCACGACCGCTTCGGCGAGGATCTAGTGCGCCGCTACTTCGGCGACGCCGAGGAGTGGGTGGGCCTGCCGTGGGACCGCTTCTTCGGCCTGGGCCACGCGAGCGGCGGCGCCGGCGACTTCAACATGACCTACTTGGCGATGAACTTCGCCGGCTTCGTCAACGGCGTCAGCCGCATGCACGGCGTCGCCTCGCAGAAGCTGCTGCACACGTTCTGGCCGGGCCTGCTCGAGTCCGAGGTGCCGGTCGCGGCGATCACCAACGGCGTGCACCTTGCGTCGTGGGCGGCGCCTGGCATCGCGAAGCTGCTGCGCGACGACGACGGGCCGGTGCGCCCGGCCGACTTCGCGCACTCCGCGCGCGTAGCGCCCGCCGAGCTATGGCGCGCGCACGAGGCCAGCAAGGCGGCGATGCTCGACGCCGTGCGGGGTTCGCTGACGCGCTGTTTCCAGGCGCGCGGCGACAGCCCGGTCGACCTGGCGGCGATGCTCGCGGGCCTCGACGGCGGGGCGCTCGTGCTCGGCTTCGCGCGCCGCTTCGCGCCGTACAAGCGCGCGCACCTGCTGTTTGCCGATCCGGCGCGACTGCGCGCGATCCTCGAGAACAAGGCGCGGCCGGTCCGCATCATCGTGTCGGGCAAGGCACACCCGCGCGACAAGATGGGCCAAGACATCCTCAGGTCGATCGTGCAGATCGCGCGCAGCCCCGAGTTCCTCGGCAAGGTCTTCTTCGTCGAGGACTACGACATCTCGGTCGCGCGCGCGCTCGTGCAGGGCGTCGACGTATGGGTCAACACGCCGACGCGCTTCGAGGAGGCGAGTGGCACGTCCGGCATGAAGGCCGCCGCCAACGGCGTGCTCAACCTCTCGATCGCCGACGGTTGGTGGCCCGAGGCGGCCGACGGCCGCAACGGCTGGACGATCGGCGCCGACCGGGTCTACGGCACCACGGAGCTGCAGAACCAGGCCGACGCGGCCGTGCTCTACCGGCTGCTCGAGGACGAGATCGCGCCGCTGTACTTCGCGCGCGACGCCGCCGGCGTGCCGCAGGGCTGGGTCGAGCGCATGCTGCACTGCCTCGCGACGGTGCCGACGCTGTTCAAC
This sequence comes from Planctomycetota bacterium, assembly GCA_016872675.1. Classification (GTDB taxonomy): domain Bacteria; phylum Planctomycetota; class UBA1135; order UBA1135; family UBA2386; genus UBA2386. Next base: position 29,066 of record VGZG01000009.1, on the reverse strand, counting down.
ACCGACCGCATGGTCGCCGACTACCTGCAGCAGGCGTACGCGCCGCTGGCGGCCCAGTACTTCGCGCTGCAGGCGGAGAAGAAGGCGCCGGCGCGCGAACGCGCCAAGGAGCACCAGCGCGTTCGGCAGGGCTTCGAGAAGGTGAAGATCGTCGCCGCCAATACCGTCGCGATGGGCGACTTCCAGGTCGGCCAACACCTCGACGTCACGCTCGAGGTCGACCTCGGCGGTCTGCAGCCGACCGACGTCGTCGCCGAACTCTTGCTCACTCGCGGCGAGGGGGCGTCGTCGGAGTCGCTGGTCGTGCCACTGCGCCACGTCGGCGGCAAGGACGGCGCGATCCACGCATTCGCCGGCGGTTGCCGCATCGAGGTCGCCGGCCACTACCGACACGGCATGCGCGTGCGCGTCCCGGCGACGGGGCGCCACGACGCCAAGGTCCGCGGCCTCGTGCTGTGGGCGTGAGCGCGCCGGCGATCCTCGCCGGCACGAGCGGCTTCGCGTACCGCGAGTGGATTCCGGCGTTCTATCCGCCGGGCACGAAGACCAAGGGCCTGCTGGCGGCGTACGCCGCTCGCCTGCCGGCGGTCGAACTGAACCATACGTTCTATCGGATGCCGACCGTCGCGGCGGCGCGCGATTGGCGGGCGCAGGCGCCCGTCGGCTTCCGCTTTGCCGTGAAGGCGCCGATGTCCCTGACCGTGCGCAAGACGGCATTCGATCCCGCGCCCGTCGTCGCCGAACTGCACAAGGCGCTGGCGCCGCTCGGCGACGCGCTCGGCGGCATCTTCCTGCAGTTCCCCGCGCACGTCGCCGCCGACGCGGCGCGGCTCGACGAGTTGCTGGCGGCGATGCCGCGCGATTGGCGCTGTGCCTGCGAGTTCGAGCATCCGTCGTGGGGCTCGGCCGCGACGGCGGAGCTGCTCGTCCGCCATGGCGCGACGCGCGTCGTTCACGACGATGACGACACGCCGGCGGACGCAGACGCCACCGAACCCATGTACGGATGGCAGTATGTTCGCCTGCGCCGCCGCGCGTACTCCGACGACGCCTTGGCGGCGTGGGGGCGGCGCATCGCGGCGGCCGCGCGCGCGCCGTCGTTCGTGTTCTTCCGCCATGAGGCGACAGCCAGCGGCCCGCGCTTCGCGCAGCGACTTCTCGCGCTCGCGCCGCGTTCGCAGTCAGCGCGTGCAAGCCGCCGCTCGCCGCGCTAGCCTCGCGCGCACGCCACGCGCTCCGGTCGCGCGCGGCGCCGGTCCTCGATGCGTCTCACGATCAAGCGGTTGGGCTCGTGGCGACTTCGTGCCCTTGGAGCGCGCCCATGAGGCGCGTCAACTGCGTCGCGACCGCGACGATCAGCCTCGTCGAACTCGCGCACCGCAGTGGCTTGCCCGCGCGTCTGCTGCGGCGTTTCCGGGAACGCGGCGCGATCGAGTCCGCGGACGGCGCCGGCGCGACCTATCCGTTCCGCGCTGCGGCGAGCGCGCGTGCCATCGCGCAGTTGTGGCGCGCGGGCTGGTCGGAAGCGCGCATCGCCCGCGCGTGGCGTATCGCGCGGACTGTCGTCGCCGATCCAGACGAAGCACTGCATGGGCTCCTCGCGTCGCTTGGTTGCCGGCGCGTCACGATCCGCGCCGCCGATGGTCGCCTGCTCGAGGCCGGCGGCCAGCAGGTGTTCGACTTCGCGCCGAAAGCGTCTGCCGGCGGCGTCGCAGCGCTGCGAACCCCCGATGAGTGGTTCATGAGCGGCGTCGCCGCCGAGGCCAACGGTCGGCTCGACGAGGCCGTGCGCAACTACGAGCGCGCGCTCGCCGACAGCACTCCCGACGCGCACTTCAATCTCGGCAACTGCTACCACGCGCTGCGCCGCCGGTGCGACGCGCAGGCCCAGTTCGAAGCGACGGTCGCGCTGGCGCCAGACTACGCCGAGGCGTGGAACAATCTCGGCGTCGTGCGCGGCAGTCGCGGCGACCGCGCGGGCGCGATCGCCGCGCTGCGGCGCGCGCTGGCCCTCGTGCCGCACTACGCCGATGCGCACTACAACCTCGCCGAGGCCCTGGCGGCGGTGGGGGACCTCGAGTCGGCGCGGCGCCACTGGCAGAGCTACCTGGTCTACGACCCGAACAGTCGCTGGGCCGAGCGCGCCCGACGTCGGCTGCGGGTCCGGCGCGGCACCGAGGCGTAGTCCCGACGGCAGAGCGCTGGCGACCGGGTGATGGCGCGGCCGAGCGGTGGGGCGAGCGGCTTCGCACGCCGCGACGGCGTCGATTCGCGCGCTCGTCGGGAGCCACAACTTGGTGTCCAGATTGCGCTTACCCTGGCACGCCCACAGGGGCGAAGTCGCCGCGAAGGGCGTGCGGCACCGACCGCAAGGCCTGCCGCGGCATGCGGGCACTTCGTTTGCAGGGGCAGAGCGCCCCGATGCGGCCGCGGGCCGGCCGCCGCGAGGAGAAGTTCGTTGCGTGGAACCCTCGTCTGCGTAACGTGCTACGACCCTTCTGGCCCGATTCGTCCCCGCGCCAAACGACCCTCGCCCCGCCGAGGGCGCTTTGCATCCAATGAACGTATCTCCCTCGCACTGGCCCAGCCTGTCCGCTCCCGCAGGTCGATCTGTCCCGTGGTCGGTTCTCGCGCTGTCTGCTCTCGCGCTCACCGGTTGCAGCGGCGGCACGAAGGGGGACCCGGACAACCGCGGCGACTTCAAGGTCGTCAGCATCAGCACCGGCACCGGCAGCGTGTACCCGTACCGCATCCGTATCCCCGACATGTTCGGCAACCCGACGTCGACGGTCGTCAACATCGAGAGCGACGCGACGCTGAAGGCGAACGTGACGGGCAACAACGAAGTGCTGCCGGTCGCCACGCTGCCGACGACGGCCGTGCTGCCCGACGGCAACCCGGGCAATCACTTCCTGAACTTCACGTTCAGCCACAAGCTGCGCATCGACTCGATCCTCAGCCCGCTGCTCGCCGACCAGGGCAACTCGGGCCTGACGGGCTCGCTGTCCATCCTCGCCTACGACCCCGTCACCGAGACGTCGACGACCCTGCGCGGCCGCGGCTTCGTCAACGGCTTCACCTACTACAACGTCGGCGGCACGCTGCAGTTGGTGCAGGCCGTCGAGGCCGACGAGAACACGGGGGTCCGCATCCTGGACGCCCGCGCCGCCGGCTTCCCCAACTTCCCCGGCGCCGCGGACCTCGTCACGAGGAAGTCTTTCGTCTTCGTCGCCGACGACGACAGCGACCTGACGCAGCTCGATCTGTTCCCCGCAGATCGCCTGCTGCGCATCGTCGTCACGAACGCCGTGCGCGACAGCGAGAACGACATCCTGGAGCAGGAGATCGGCGTCGCCACGACGGTCGGTCCGGACACGGTGGCGCCGGAGGTCCTCGGCTACACGTCGATCCCGCAGATTTCGCCCGGCAACGGCCAGACGGGCGTCGACCCACAAACCTCGATCCTGGTGCGCTTCAACAAGCCGGTGCAGCCGGGTAAGGTCGGTTCGTTCTTCGATACGACGCAACTGACCCCGCCGCTCGGCGGCGTGTCGCTGAACGTCACGACGAACGCCGTCAACTTCCCGGTCATCTACTACGCCGATCCAGTCAGTTTCGGCGACCTGATGAACTACATCATCCGGCCGGCGTACACGCTGCCGGGCCAGTCACTGGTCGACGTCACGGTCCAGACCACGACGATCACAAGCCTGCCGGGCCTGACGATCGGCCAGGCAGTGACAACGCAGTACACCACGGGCGAAGGCCCGGGCATCGTCAACGCGCCGGTCGCGCCCGAGGCGATCTACGTCGGCATCGGCGGCGCCGCGCCTGGCGTCTCGGTCATCGACCTCAACGGCTTCGGCCAGGGCACCGGCGACCTGACCAACACGCGTTGGCCGCTCAACCCGAACATCGGCGTCACGGGCGTCGTCCCGACGATGGCGCCGGGCACGTCGAACCTGGACGCCGGCGGCGCGGGCGTGTTGACGCTGACGCAGGACACGACCGGCAACACGCGCCTCGTGCGCGAACCGATCGTCGGCGACGTCACCGACATTCACCTCGGCGCGCCGCTCGACCTCGTCTACAACAACGAGAACATCAACCGAAACGCCAGTCGCAGCAACCAGATGAACCAGCTGCTGGGCGTGGTGCAGCCCGGCAACACGATCACGCAGCCGCCGATCCCGAACCCGCCGCGGCTGGTCTTCCCGCCGCCGAATCCGAACAGTGCGATCTTCGGCGAGGAGCCGGCGGTGAAGTCGTCGCTCGGCCCGCCCGGCGCGCTTGTCACGGCCGGTCCGCCGGCGTGCCTCCCGGTCGGTCTGAACCAACTCGGTGTCGGCAATCCGTTCAGCAGCAGCCAGAACCAGATCGGCGTCTACGGCACCAACTTCATGGGCGTGTTCGTCGGCCCGCAGCCGCCGCCGGCCTCGCCGCCGCCGCCGCCGCCGTTCTGCCCGTTCACCTCGCGCCAGCAGGTCGGCCACTTCTTGTACGTGCTCGATCGCGACAATCGTCAGGTCGTCGTGCTGAACAGCAACCGGTTCACGGTCATCGACACCATCCAGCTGTCGGACCCGGTCAGCATGGCGATGTCGCCGAACCTGACCCGCCTGGCCGTGACGAACTTCTCCAGCTCGTCGGTCAGCTTCATCGACATCAACCCGCTGAGCCAGACGTTGCACCAGGTCGTCAGCGAGACGCGCGTCGACAGCGGCCCGACGGCCGTCGCGTGGCAGCCGGACGGCGAGGACATCCTCTGCGTCTCGACCGATGCCAACTTCCTGACGATCATCAGCGCGTTGGACTTCTCGGTCAAACGCACGGTCGGCGGCTTCTTGAACGCGCCGATCGAGATCGTCGCGACGCCGCGCTACACGGCGACCGGCAACCTGTCGAACGTCTACTACGCGTACATCCTCAACGGCAACGGCAGCATCGCCATCTACGAGTCAGGCCCTGACGGCGTCAACGGCATCGGCTTCAACGACATCATCGGCGCCGTGACGAACGTCAGCTTCCCGCGCGCGCGCTCGATGATCTACGACATCAGCTCGAACCCGGGTGGCGTGCTCATCGGCCACACCGACGACGCCGGCCTGGGTCAGGTCTCCCGTCTCAACCTGACGTCATCGCCGAACGGTCCCCTGCAGCTCAATCCGAGCGCCGGTGGCTTCATCCTGCCGCCGACGTACCGCCAGAAGGAGTGGACCGTCACCCAGCGCATTGGCGGCCTGTCGCCGAGCAACCCGGGCCAGACGCCGCTCAGCGGCAACTCGGTCATCGACCTCTGCAGCGACGAGCTCATCAACTTCGGCGGACTGCTCGGCCAGGGCAGCACCTTCGCGCCGTCGTATACCGCGACCCCGTGGCAGCACTCGGGCAAGCACGTGTTGAAGGCGGGCCCGTTCCCGGCCTACAACCCGCGCCTGTTGTTCGTCGCCATGTCGGACACCGGCAAGGTCGACGTCATCGAACTACAGACCGCGACCAAGATCGCCACGATCTCGGTGCCGGGCGTGCGCGTCGTCGCCAACTACTGGCGCCAGTAGCGCTGGCAGCTGTAGTGCCGTCGGCGTGCCAGCAGCGCGCGCCGACGCGGTGCAGCGGGGGCGGTGGCCGATCGGTCGCCGCCCCCGCGCTGTTTCCAGGCCGCTTCCGCAGGCCTGTCGTTGTCGTTCGCCTCGGCGCAGCCCAGAATCGGCGCATGCCAGACGGCGCCGTGATCCAGCGCATGTTCGCCGAAGTGGCGCCTGGCTACGACCGTGCCAACCGAGCCCTGTCGTTCGGTATCGACGTGCTATGGCGGCGTCGCACCGTGCGCATGGTCGACGCGCGGCCCGGCGAGCGCGGCATCGACGTCTGCGCCGGCACCGGCGACCTGTCGTTCGCGCTGCAGCGCGCCGGGGCCACGGTCCTTGGCGCCGACTTCTGCGCGCCGATGCTGGCGCGAGCGTGCGCCAAGGCAGGAGCCGACCCGAAGGCCCCTCGGTTCCTAGCCGCTGACGCGATGGCCTTGCCGTTCCCGACTGCGTCGTTCGACTTCGCCACCGTCGCCTTCGGCATCCGCAATGTCAGCGACCCGCTGGCGGCCCTGCGCGAGATGGCGCGCGTCGTGCGGCCCGGCGGCCGTGTCGTCGTGCTGGAGTTCACCAAACCGCGCGTGCCTCTGCTGGGCGCGTTCTACCGCTGCTACTTCGGCAAGGTGCTGCCGCGCCTGGGCGCATGGATCTCCGGCGCCCGCAACAATGCCTATCAGTACCTGCACGATTCAGTGATGGCGTTCCCGGAGCGCCAGGACTTCCTCGCGCTCATGGCGGCGGCCGGCCTACAGCGGCCGCGCATGAGCCTGCTCACCGGCGGCATCGCCGCGATCTACCGTGGTGAAGTCGCTGGCTGAGCGCAAGACGGCGAAGCCCGCCGCGCCGGAGAACGCGCCGCCGTCGGGCGGTTACTTCTATTGGTCACGCGACGCCGCCGTCGGCCTGTTCGCAATCCTGCCGCTGTGGCTCATCTACGAGTGCGCGCGGCTGTGGCTGTCGCCTGCCGAGCGCAACGGCGCCGAGGCGCTGCTGCTGCAGCAGATGCATCGGCTTGGCCCCTTCGGCCACCTCGGCGTCAGCGCCGCGTTCTGCCTGCTCATCGCCACAGCCGCGTGGTCGCTCGTGCGCCGGCGCGTGCCCTGGATGCGCTTGGCGGCGGTCATCGCGCTCGAGGGCTGCGTGTACGCGCTGCTGCTCGGCCCGCTGGCTTCGGCGATGGCGGCGTCGGCGACGCGCGTGCTGGCGCTGGCCGATCCATCGACGCTCGCGGTCAACCTCGTCGGCTCGCTCGGCGCCGGCATCTTCGAGGAACTGGTGTTCCGGCTCGGCCTGATGTCCTTGCTGGCGTGGCTCGGCATGCAGGCGCTGCGCGCCTGGTCGTTGCCGTCCTGGATCGCCGGCGTCGTCGCCGTCGTCGCCAGCGCGGTGGTGTTCTCGTGGTTCCACCATGCCTGTGGCCAACCCTACGACCGCCACGTGTTCCTCTACCGCGCGATGGCCGGCATCCTGCTCGGCACGCTGATGTGGTTGCGCGGCATCGGCGTCTGCGTCTACACGCATACCACCTACGATCTCTGGTACTACCTCTCGACTCATGGCGCCTGAAACCGGAGCCCCTTCCGACGCCCCGCAACGCCTCGCCGTGATGTGGTCTGGCGGCAGCGGCATCGCCTATGGACTACGTCTCGTCGAGATCCTGCTGCAATCGGGCCGCGAAGTGCACGTGTCGGCGACCGACGGGGCGCTGCGCGTGCTGCGCCACGAGGCCGGGCTGCCGGTCGATCCGCAGCAGCCAGACCTAGCTGCGCTGTTTCCGGCGGAACTGCGCGCCAACCTGCGCGTGCACGCGCTGGCGGCGGTCGAGGCGGCGCCGTCGTCGGGCAGCGCCGGCATTGGCGCCGTCGTCGTCTGCCCGTGCAGCATGGGCACTCTGGCGCGCATCGCGCATGGTTTCTCCAGCAACCTCGTCGAGCGCGCCGCCGACGTCGCGATCAAGGAGGGCCGGCGGCTGGTGGTGGTGCCGCGCGAGACGCCGCTGTCGCCGATCCATCTGCAGAACATGCTCGACCTCGCGCGCCTTGGCGTCGTCGTGCTGCCGGCGATGCCGGGCTTCTACCACCGGCCCCAGACGGTCGCTGACGTCGTCGACTTCGTCGTCGGCAAGATCCTCGACCGGCTCGGCATCGAGCATCCGATCGTGCGCCGCTGGCAGACGCCGAAGCCGACGCCGAAGACGCCGTACGACGAGGACGAAGAACGATGACGGGCGCGCGCGACCTCGCTGGCCTCGTCAAGCTGTCGCACTCGGTCTTCGCGCTGCCGTTCGCGCTGCTGGCGCTGCTCACCGCCACGGCAGGTCGGCCGTCGCTGTCCCTGCTCGCGCTCGTGGTCGGCGCGGTCGTGGCCGCGCGCACCGCGGCGATGGCGTACAACCGCTTCGCCGATCGCGCCATCGACGCCGCCAACCCGCGCACGGCCGGCCGCGAGATCCCGCGCGGCGCGGTCGCGCCGGCCACGGCGTTGGCGCTCGTCGTCGCCGCCGGCGCGGCCTTCCTCGCCTGCTGCGCGCTGCTGTCGCCGCTTTGCCTGTGGCTCGGCGGCCCGACGCTGCTGTGGCTGCTGGCGTACAGCCACGTGAAGCGCTTCTCGGCGCTGTGCCACCTCTGGCTCGGCGTCGCGCTCGGCATCGCGCCGGTCGCCGCGTGGGTCGCCGCCGACGGCGCCTTCGGGCCGCGGCTCTGGGCGCCGACCGTGCTCGGCCTCGCCGTCGCCGTCTGGGTCGCCGGCTTCGACGTGCTGTACGCCTGCCAGGACGAGGACTTCGACCGCGCGCACGGCCTGCGCTCGCTGCCAGCGCGCCTCGGCGCGCGCGGCGCGATGCACGTCGCCCGCGGACTGCACGCCGCCGCGTTCGCCGGCTTCGTCGCCTTCGGCCGCATGGCTCCGCTCGGCCCCGGCTGGTTGCTCGGCCTCGCCGCCGCCGCCGCCCTGCTGGTGTGGCAGCACCGGCTGCTGCGGCCGGGCGACCTGCGCCGGATCGACATGGCCTTCTTCACCGCCAACGGCATCATCGCCATCCTGTTGCTCGCCGCGGGCTGCCTCGACCTCTACGTGCTGGCCCCGCTGCAGTCCTCCTGACCATGGCGGCTCCCAATCCCGAAGACGAACTGACGCGGCTCGGCAAGCTCGTGCAGAAGGGCTTGCCGCCGTTGCTGGTCGTCACGGGCGTCAACGATCCGTTCCGCGCCGAGGCCGTCGACCGTGCCGTCGCGGCGGTGCCGAAGGACGCGGAACTGCGCCTCGTCGACGCCGGCGACGAGCGCGGTGGCGGGGGCGGCGGTGGCGACGACGACGGCGGCAGCGACGACGACGGCGACGGCGGCGTCGAGACCGCGGCGGCCGACGCGGCAACGGCCTCGTGCCCTGAGTTGCAGGACCTGCGCGGCGGCGGGCTGTTCGCGCGCGCCGCGTTCGTGGTCGTGCGCCGCGCCTCAGGCTGGTGGCAGCGCCATGGCGGCGCCGTCGCGGCGGCGCTGCCGCGCTTTGGCAAGGGCTGCGGCCTCGTCGTCGAGGCGCCGAAGCTCGACAAGCGCAAGAAGGCCGTGCAGCAGTTGCTCAAGCAACTCGCCGACGCCGGCGCGCTGTTCGAGTTCCGCGAGTTGTACGACATGCCGTTCGATCGCACGCGCAGCCCGTTCGAGGGCGAACTGTGCAAGTGGGTGGTCGGTCGCGCGCAGAAGCTCGGCGTGCCGCTGCAGCTCGACGCTGCGTGGTTGCTGGTCATGCAGGTTGGCAAGGCGATACCCGAGCTGCTCGCCGAACTGCAGCGGCTGCGCGATCAGCTCGGCGCCGATCCCAAGCGCAAGCCGCTCGCGCCCGCCGACCTGCGCGGCAAGCTGACCTGTAGCTTCGGCTCGACGCCGTTCGAGTTGGCCGAGGCCGTGCTCGGCGACGACCGCCGCGCCGCGTGGCGTTCGGTGCGCGCGATGTTCGAGCGCGGTGTGCGCAGCAAGGACGGCAAGGCGATGGACCCGGCCGGCGTGCTGCCGTTCGCGACCAGCTGGTTGTTCGGCCAGTTCGCGCAGGCGCTGGAAGGTCGCCAGATGCTCGACGCCGGCGTGTCCGACCGCGACCTGCCGCAGAAGTGCGGCGTGTTCCAGTTCGCCGACCGATTCGTCGCCAATGTCCGCCGCCACGGCCAGCCGCGCCTGCGCCGCGGCATCCAGGCGCTGCACGCCTGCCAGCGGCAGTCGCGCCTCACTGGTGAGGACGCGGACGCGCTGATGGAGCGCTTCCTGGCGCAGTGGTTCGACGGCGCGCCGATCCCGAGCGCGGAGGACCTGGGCCTGTGATCCGCAAGTTGCCGCCCGAGGTCGTCAATCAAATCGCCGCCGGCGAGGTCGTCGAGCGGCCGTCGTCGGTCGTCAAGGAACTGGTCGAGAACGCGCTCGACGCCGGCGCTCGGCGTATCCGCGTCGAGCTGCGCGCCGGCGGCGCCGAGGCGATCGTCGTCATCGACGACGGCGACGGCTTCCTGCCCGAGGACCTGCCGCTCGCATTCGCCAGCCACGCCACCAGCAAGCTCCAGGGCGTCGCCGACCTCGATCACATCGGCAGCCTCGGCTTTCGCGGCGAGGCGCTGGCGTCGATCGGCGCCGTCGCGCGCTGCCGCATCCTGTCGCGCCGCCACGATGCACAGGAAGGTTGGGAAGTGCGCTGCGAGGGCGGTGTCGAGACGTCGCCGCAGCCATGCGGCGCTCCGGCCGGCACGCGCATGGAGGTGCGCGACCTGTTCTTCAACGTGCCGGCGCGGCGGCGCTTCCTCAAGTCGGCTTCGGCCGAACGCGCGCGCATCCAGGAGCTGATCGCCGAGCTGTCGCTGGCGCGGCTCGACGTCGACTTCACGCTCGTTGGCGACGACCGCGAGATCCTGCGCCTGCCGCGCGACGAGTCGCTGGCGCAGCGCTTCGCGCGCTGCTTTGGCGAGGAACTGGCCAAGGGCCTGCTGCCGGTGTCGCGCGCGTTCGACGGCATGAAGGTCGAAGGCCTCGTCGCCGAGCCCGACCTCGCGCGCCGCGACGGCAAACTGGAATTGATGTTCGTCAACGGACGCCTCGCGCGCGAGAGCAGTTCGCTGCACGCCGTGCGGCAGGCGTTCCGCGAGTACCTGATGGGCGGGCGATTCCCGATCTACGCGCTACAGGTCGCGCTGCCGCCTGATCAGGTCGACGTCAACATCCACCCGCGCAAGGCGGAAGTGCGCTTCGTCGAGGCTCGCATGGTCGCAGGGCGGTTGCACGAGACCGTGCGCGCGGCGCTGCTGGGGCGGCTCGGCCTGCCGATGGCCGCCGGCGGCGTGGTGATCGCGCCGGACATGCCACGCGCGCGCAGCGGGTTCCCGCAGCTGCCGCCGTCGCTGTTCGGCGACGCCGTGCTGCCCCCGCCGCCGCCGTCGGCTGCGGGCGCCGAGCCATACGTCGTGCGCGAGCCCGTGGCCGCTCCAGCGCCGGCATTCGCGCGCGGCGCCGCCGCGTCGACGCCTCCTGTCGTGTCGCGGCTCAACCCGTTCCAGCGCGTCACCGGTCGCTACCTGCAGGTGATGGACCTCTATCTGCTGCTTGAGGGCCAGGACGGCCTCATGGTCGTCGACCAGCATGCGCTGCACGAACGCGTCATGTACGAGCAACTGCGGCAGCAGCACGCGGCGCGTGCGGTGCAGAGCCAGCGGCTGCTCGTGCCGACGGTGGTGGAGGTGACACCGGCCGAACTGGCTTGGTTCGAGGCGGCGCAGGAGGCCCTGCAGCAGGAGGGACTGCACGTCGCGCCCTTCGGCCCCGGGGCGATCGCCGTGCACGCGGTGCCGACCGTGCTGGCGCGGCTCGACGCCAGGAAGCTGGTCCGCTCGCTCGTCGTTGGCGACGAGACCGCCGGCATGGCGCCGGTGCGAGAAGCGCTCGCCGACCGCTTCCACTCGATGGCGTGCCGGTCGGCGGTGATGAGCGGCGACCGACTGAACGACGCCGAGATCCAACAACTGCTCGTCGACGCAGCGCGGCTGGAGCACCCGCACAACTGTCCGCACGGACGGCCGACGGTGTTGACGTTCACCGGGCCGGAGCTGGAGCGCTACTTCCGCCGCCGCTGCTGACGCGCCGTCGGCGTCAGCCGCGGCTGCGGTCGAAGTCCTCGGCCTTCAACTCCGGGCGCAGTTGCAGCGTCGTGATGACCGCGCGCGTCTGTAGCGCGTACTTGCCGTCGGCGCCCGTGAACAGGTGCAGGACCTCGCCCGGGACCAGCAGGCCGTCGCGGGCGCGCAGGTCGGTCAGCCGCACGCGTTCGCCGTCGGCGACGTCAGGCTTGCCGTCCTGCATCGGCGCGGCGTCGACCGCGAGCAAGCGGTTCGTGGCAGCGTCGATCCAGACCTTCAACTGCGCTGGCGCGTCGTCGCCGCCTTGGCGCAGCAAGGGAAACGCCGGCAGCGTGCCCGTAACCGTGACGCAGGCGACCCTGGTGGCGCGCGCGACTTCGAGGTCCTCGCGCGTGATCGGCCCGGCCTGCTGCAGCGTGCGCAGCACGTCGCCCGGGGCGAGGAAGCGCAGCAACTGGCGCACGAGGGTCTGCCGGCGCTCGTGCTCGGCGAGGTCCTGGGCGGCGTCAGCGGCGAGCAGGTCGCGCGGCTCGCCCTTGACCAGTTGCCACGGCCCGTTGCGGTCGCGACCGCGCACCACCGGCGCGCCGGCCTGCTTCACCTCGTAGCGCAGCAGCGGGACGACCTTCGTGCCGCCCGGCCGCGTCCATTCGAGGTAGCGCAGGTCGAGGTCGACCTGGCCGCGCTGCTCGGCGTCGCGCGCGACGTAATGCAGCTCGACGGCTCCCTTCAGTGCCGTGACCGCCGGCGTCGGGCCGTCGGGGCGGTGGGCGGCGTCGACGCGCGCGGCGAGACCGTCGAGGCCGCCGGGCGCTGGCGCCGGTTCGGTCTGGCAGACGGCGGCGGCGGCGAGCGTCGCGATGGCGAACGGCGAGAGGAAGGCGCGGAGCATCGCGAGCGTGGGGCGGCGGTGGCAGGGACCGCGGTGCATAGCGTAACTCCGGCGCGCAGCCGGCCAATCTGCCCGGGACGGAAAGCCCGGTTTCTGGCTTGGCGCCGTCGCCGGCCGCGGGTGCGCTGAGGCGGCCGCGCGCAGGGAATCGCCGGCCCGGAGCGGGTCGCCAGATTCGCGTGTGGCCCGACGCGGACCGCACGGCTCCGGGCCGGCATGCGGCATGTCCAAATGCCGTGCCAGGCGCCGGGGGCCGCCGCGATCGCGTTGCCGGGAGGGCAGTGTGGCGGCGGCGTAACGACAAGTCGGCGATGCGTTGACCGGCGGGCCTCCGCCACCTACAGACGGCGCCATGGCCGCAAGCCACGTCCGCGACATCACCGCCGCCAACTTCCAGAAGGATGTCGTCGAGCAATCGATGACCCGTCCCGTCCTGCTCGACTTCTGGGCCACCTGGTGCGGCCCGTGCCGGCAACTCGGCCCGATGCTTGAGCAGCTCGCCGCCGAGCACCACGGCGCCTTCGTGCTTGGCAAGGTCGACGCCGACAAGGAACAGGATCTCGCCTACGCCTTCCAGGTGCAGGGCATCCCGTTCGTCGTGCTGGTCGACGGCGGCCGGCCGGTCGATGCGTTCCAGGGGGTCTTGCCGGAGGCGGAGCTGCGGCGCTTCCTGCAGCGCAACGGCATCGAACCGATCGTGCTGCCGGAAGCGGCGGCCGCTGCGCCGGCGCCGCCGCCGCCACCGGTCGACCCCGACAGCCCGGCGGCCCGCTTCGAGCGCGCTCGCGAAGCCTTTGCCGCCGGCGACGCCATGGCGTTGCGCGCGGCGGCCGAGGGCTTTCCGGAGGAGGACGATCGCTTCGTCTCGGTGCAGCGACTGCTCGGCGGCGCCGACTGGCTCGAGGCCGCGCTCGCCGAGGGCGGGACGGCGGCGGAACGACTGCTCGGCGCGCGTGCGGCGCTGGCCGAAGGCGAAGTGCCCGCGGCGCTCGACGCATTGCTGGCGTCGGTGGCGGCCGACAAGGGCTTCCGCCAGGGCCTTGCGCGCAAGGCGATGCTTGCTTGCTTCACGCTGGTCGGCGAAGACGACGAGATGCTCGACGACTACCGGCGTCGGCTCGCAACGCTGCTGTACTGAGCCCCTGGACGGCCTCGAAGTCCCAAGGCGGCCCTCAGCGGCCTTGGGTCCCCGGGCGCGTGCGGCGCGATCGCGGGCCTGGGGCGCGCGCCATCCGCGCCCTTCCGGCGCGTCACTCCTTGGCGGCGATGTGCATACGGACCAGCTCCGCCAGCGAGTTGGCGCGCGTCTTGCGCATCACGTTGGCGCGGTGGGCCTCGACGGTCTTTGAGCTGAGGCCCAGGCGCGCGGCGACTCCCTTGTTGGCGGCGCCCTGCACGATCAGGTCCATGACCTCCGTCTCGCGCGGCGTCAGCGACGCGAAGCGGCGGCGGATCTCGTCGCGGCCGTGGCTGGCCTCGCGGCGCTGGCGGTCGAGCGCGACCGCCTTCTGCACGGCGTCGACCATCTGCGCCATCGCGAATGGCTTCTCGAGGAAGTCGATGCTGCCGAGCTGGATCGCCTTGACCGCCTCGGAGACCTTCGCCATGCCGCTCATGAAAACGACCGGCAGCTTGCACCCCCGTTGCGCGAGTTCCTTCAGCAGGTCGATTCCCGACATGTCGGGCAGCACGAGGTCGATGACGAGGCAGCCGGGCCGGTGGTCGTCGCAGTCCTTGAGGAAGTCGCCGGCGGCGCCGAAGGTGGCCACCGCGAAGCCGCGCGCGCCGTCGAGGCGGGCGAACTGGCTTCGGATGAGCGTGTCATCCTCGATGACGCGCACCAGCGGCGTCGTCATCGCGGCGTTCGGGACCTTGTTGGGGGAGGGAATGATCGCCGTCCTGTATGCCAGCATCGTCTTGGGTCTCCGATCGGGTGGTCGGACCATCGCCGCGGTTGATCAGCGTCGTGCCGGTCCGACTTGAACCGCAGGGGATGTCCCGCAATTGGCGTTCCCACGATAGAATTCCGCTGCGAACGCCATTCGTTCCGGACGCTGCGACGTGTGCGTAGCCCACCGGTGCAGTTGTGCGGATGGGGGGATCGTCGCCATGCGGGCGCCCCAAGGGATCCGGCGTCGCGGCTGGCGCCACCGCCGCCGTTCCGTATCCTCTTCGCCCCCTTCCTGTGGCCATCCCCCGCGTCACCATCGTCGGCCGTCCGAACGTCGGCAAGTCGAGCCTGCTCAACCGGCTATGCGGGCGCCGCGTCTCGATCGTCGAGCCGACTGCCGGTGTCACCCGCGACCGGGTCGCGGTCGCCGTTCGCTCCGGCGACCGCTCGTTCGAGTTGGTCGACACCGGCGGTCTTGGCCTCGTCGACGAGGAGCAGCTCAAGGACCACATCGAGTCGCAGATCGAGGTCGCGCTGGCGACCGCGGACGTGGTGGTGTTCGTCGTCGACGGCAAGGAGGGCAAGGTGCCCGGCGACGACATGGTCGCGCGCCGGCTGCGCCCGCTCGGCAAGACCGTGTTGCTGGTGGCCAACAAGGTCGAGGCGCATCACGAAGAGATCGCGCTGCCTGAATGGCAGCGGCTTGGCTTCGGCGACCCGATTTCGGTCAGCGCCAAGGAAGGCTTCGGCGCCAGCGTGCTGCTCGAGGCGATCCTCGCGCACTTGCCGCCCAAGGTCGACGAGGAGGACGCCGCTGAGGGCGACGTGCTGCGCTTCGCGATCGTCGGCAAGCGCAACTCCGGCAAGTCGACGCTGCTCAACCAGCTCGCCGGCGAGGAGCGCGTGATCGTCTCGGAGATCCCGGGAACGACCCGCGACGCCGTCGACGTGGCGTTCGAGTTCGACGGCAAGAAGCTGCTGGCGATCGACACCGCCGGCGTGCGCAAGAAGAAGAGCCTAGAGCACGCGATCGAACTGTTCGCGCACTCGCGCAGCAACGACAGCATCCGCCGCAGCCATGTCTGCGTGCACATGTTCGACGTGCGCGAGCCGATCAGTCAGGTCGACAAGAGCCTCGCCGCGTACTGCGTCGAGCACTACAAGCCGGTCATCCTCGTCGGCAACAAGGTCGACCTCGCGCCTGAGCTCGACCTGAAGAAGTGGGACGCCTACATCAAGCAGCAGTTGCCGGGCCTCGACCACGCTCCGGTCGTGTTCATGTCGGCGAAGGACGGCATGAATGTCGACGGCATGCTCGAACTGCTGTTCGAATTGCGCGACCAGACCAAGGTCGAGATACCGACGGCGCGCCTGAACCGCGTGCTGCAGGATGCTCGCGACCGCCAGCTGCCAAGCGCCGGCGGTCACTTCCCGAAGATGTTCTACGGCACGCAGGTCGGCACCGAGCCCTTGCAGGTGCTGATCTTCGTCAACGAGCCGCGGCTATTCCGCGGCCAGTACGAGCGCTTCCTGGTGCAGCAGTTGCGCGAGGCGTTTGACTGCCCCGAGGTGCCGATCAAGGTGTCCTGGAAACGTCGCGAGAAGGTCGTCCTCGGCGGCGATTGAGCGGCGCGTGGCCGGCGCCGCCCGTCGGCGCCGCGGGCGTCAGCGGCGCCAGAAGTTCGGGCTGAACAGCGCCAGCAGCGTCAGCAGCTCGAGGCGGCCGAGCAGCATCTGCGCGGTCATCACCGCCTTGGTCCAGGCCGACAGGCCGCCGTAGCCGCCGAATGGGCCGAAGTTGGGCTCGCCGGCCAGCGTCGCCGCGACGCCGCCCGGCGTCAGCGCCTGCGCGATCGTCGCCGGATCAACGGTCGAGAACGCCGGGCCGCAGTTGCAGACCATGGTCGCGCTGGCGGAAAGCGCGCCGATGAAGCTGAACCGCTCGTCGAACGACAGCACGAAGGCGCCAGCGCAGATCGTCAGCAGCCACATCAGCGCGATCGCCAGCGCCGACGAGATCACGATCGCGGGCAGCGGCTCGTTGTCGATCTTGATGCGTTCGACGATCTTCGGCCGCACGAACTGCCGGATCGTGTAGCCCAGCAGCTTGAGGATCACGAGCAGGCGGACCTGTTTCATGCCACCGGCGGTCGACCCGGAGCAGCCGCCGACCAACATGGCGCTGAACAGCACGAGCAACGCCATCGTCGGCCAAGCCTGGAAGTCACTCGTCGCGTAGCCGGTCGAGGTCAGCACGCTGACGCCGTTGAACGACGCCTGCCGCAGCGCCGGGCCAAACGGCATGCCGGCGCGGCAGAGCGCCAGCGTGCAGACTCCGACCACGACCGCGGTCGAGAGCGTGTACATGCGGAACTCGCCCGAGCGCGCGAGATGGCGCACCGTCTGCCAGCCGCCGCGCCAATGGGCGGCGAGGAAGGCGAAGGAGCCGCCGGCGAGGAACATCGCCACCGTGAGCACGATCTCACCGCCGAGGCTGTCGAATGCGGCGATCGACTCGCGCGTCGAGAAGCCACCCGTCGCCAGCGCGGAGAACGCGTGGCAGATGGCTTCGAACCAGCTGAAGCCGCCGACCCAGACGAGCAGCATCGCGCACCCGGCCGTCAGCGCGGCGTAGATCAGTCCGATGACGCGCGCCTTCTCGATTGCGCGCGGCTGGAACGACTGCGTCGCCACGCCGACCGACTCCGACGTCAGTAGATTCTTGCCCGTCACGCCCATGGCTGGCAGCAGCGCGACGAACACCAGGATGATGCCGATGCCGCCGATCCACTGCAGCAGCGCGCGCCACAGCAGCAGGCTCGGCGGCGCTTCGAGCACCGGCGGGTTGGCGCCGGTGCCCAGCACGGAAGCGCCGGTCGTCGTCAGGCCGCTGACCGTCTCGAACACCGCGTCCGCGGCGGACGGCAGCAGGCCAGACCATTGGAACGGCACGGCGCCGAGGAGACCGGCGAGCACCCACGACAAACCGGCGACGGCGATCGCTTCCTTACGGAAGATCGCGCCATGGTCGCCGCGGCTGCCCAGGCGCAGCAGCAGCGCGACGACGGCGCCGAGCGCGATGCTGGCCAGGAAGCCGGCGGCTGTGGCGAAGCGCCCGTCGTTCGGCTCCTGCAGCGCGACGACGAGCGGCGGCAGCTGCGCGATCGTGAAGAACGTCGCGAAGCCAGCGAGCATGCGCGCGATCTGCGCCGGGTTCATACTGCACACGATCGCCGTCGCCGCGGTCCAGCGCAACGACGGACCGGCGGTCAGGTCGCCAACGCGAGGTCGGCGGCGCGGCGGCCGAGCAGGGGGCCGAACTTGAAGGCGTGGCCGCTGCAGGCGGCGATGGTCACGACCGGCGCGTCGGCTGCGCGCTGGACGCGCAGAGCGTGGCCGTCGGCCATGGTGTAGAGGCAGCGCTCGCTGCGCCGCAGCTGCGTCGGCGCGGCGAAGCGCGCGGCGGCCAGCGCCCGCAGCGCCGGCTCATCGACCGGCGGCAGCACGGCGTCGGGATCGACTGCGGGGCCGGTGGTGCGGTGCAAGGCCAGCTTGAGGCCTCTGCCGACGTCGGGCAGGCCGTAGTGGAAGTCCTCGGCGGTGCGGCCGATCCGGGCCCATACCGGAAAGACGCCAGGAGTCGCGGCGGCCGGGTTCGCGGCGGCGAAGTAGCCGATTTCCTGCGGTTGCACCGCGAGCCGACCTGCGGCGGCTGCGCGCAGCCGCCCGGTCCAGGGCCCCGTCGCGAGCGTCGCGGTGCGCGCGTGGACGGTCCCGGTCGGCGTCGTCGCGACCACGCCGCCGGCCGCGACCGCGAGCGCGCTCACCGGCGTGTTCCAGCGCATGTCGACCCCATGCTCCGTCAGCCACGCGGCCAGCCCTCGCAGCATCGCCGCAGCGAGCACCACGGCGGCGGTGTGGTCGAGCAGCACACCGTCGTCGTCGGCGAAGCGCAGCAATGGGAACTTCGCGCGCGCGGTGGCGACGTCCAGCGCCTCGACGGCAGCGCCGCTGCCGAGCGTCGCACCCGCGTAGCTGGCGAACGGCCCTTCGGCCGGACCGAAGAACACCCCGGGGGTGGCGAGGCGCAGCGGTCGGCCGAGGGCAGCCTCGAGCGCCGGCCAGCAATCGCGGTGGGCCTCCTGCGCCATGGCGACGAAGGTCGGGTCGTCGTACGAGGAGCGGGTGATCCGGGTCTCGCCGTGCGAGCTGCCGCGGGCGTGGCCAGGTTCGAATTGATCACAGACGACGATCCGGCCGGCACGGCGTTGGACCAGCCAAAAGGCGGTGCACAAGCCGTGCACGCCAGCGCCGACGACGAGGTGGTCGCAGACGGTCATGCCGCCAGCATCCCGGCCGGGCGGCGGGGGGCAACGATCGCCCGGTTTCGGGACACCAAGTCACGAGCCTTGCCATCGACCGCACGCGAGCAGTAACCGCTTCCCGCGATCGTCGTTGATATGGGATCCACCCCCATGGCTGGACGGGCGGGCTATAGTTCGCCCTCCGCCTGAGTCTGCCCCGAAGCCGCCGATGAAGGTCACGCTGATCCACCCGCCGGTCTACATCAACAAGAACGGCCTCACCGCGCTCCGTCCGAGCCTGCCGCTCGGCCTTGCGTACATCGCGGCTGTCTTGCGCAACGACAAGCACGACATCCACGTCGTCGACGCACTCGGCGCCGCGCCCGAGCAGATGATCCCCGATGGCGACATCTGGCGTCTTGGCCTCACGCCCGAGGAGATCATCGCGCGCATTCCTGCCGACACGAAGGCGATCGGCGTCACCAGCATGTGGAGCTACAGCTGGCCGATCGTGCGCGAGTTGCTCCAGAAGCTGCGCGCCGCCTTCCCGAAGGTGGCGATCGTCTGCGGCGGCGAGCACTTCACGGCCGTGCCCGAGCTGTCGATGCAGCAGGCCCCGATCGACTTCCTGGTGTTGGGCGAAGGCGAGGAGACCGCGGTGGCGTTGTTCCGCGCGCTCGAGCTCGGCCTCGACCACACGGTCATCCCAGGCATCGCGTTTCGCGACGCCGAGGGCAAGATCCAGAACAACCCGCGCCGCGACCGCATCCAGAACGTCGACGAGATCCCGTGGCCGGCGTGGGAGTACTTCGACGTCGAGGCGTACTCGAGCAATCGCCTCGTCAGCGGCATCTACTACGGCAAGACGGTGCCGATCCTGGCGACGCGCGGCTGCCCGTACCAATGCACGTACTGCAGCTCGCCCAACATGTGGACGACGCGCTGGTACGCGCGCGAGCCCAAGGACGTGCTCGACGAGATCGAGAGCTACGTCAAGACGTACGGCGCCAGCAACTTCCCGTTCCAGGACCTGACCGCGATCCTCAAGAGGGATTGGGTAGTCGAGTTCTGCAGCGAGGTCGAGCGCCGTGGGCTCAAGTTCACGTGGCAGCTGCCGGCCGGGACGCGCAGCGAGATCATCGACGAGGAGGTTGCGCGCCTGCTCGTGCGCAGCGGCTGCAAGTCGCTGAACTTCGCGCCCGAGTCGGGCAGCGAGCGCACGCGCAAGCACATGAAGAAGATGCTGACCGACGAGAAGCTCTTCCGCGCCGTCCGGGCGTCGGTGAAGGCCGGTCTCAACGTCGGCGCCTTCTTCGTGCTCGCCTATCCGACCGACGAGAAGGAAGACATGGAAGCGACCGTGCGCCTCGCCGCCAAGCTCGGCGAGGCGGGCATCGACGACGTGTCGGCGGGCTTCTTCTTCCCGCTACCGAACACCGAGATCACGCGCCAGCTCGAGAAGGAAGGCAAGATCGTCTACGACGACGCCTTCCTGAAGCTGCCGATCTATGTGCACAACACGTTTCTCAGCGAGGATCGCAAGTACAACGACCACTTCACCGCCAAGGAACTGACCAGGTGGAAGTACCGCGTCGTGCGCGCCTTCTACTTCCGCAGCCTGCTGCTGCGGCCGTCGCGCTGGTTCCGCATTGCGTGGAACTTCGTGCGCGGCAAGGAGACTACGAAGTTCGAGTCGTTCTTGCAGGAGACGCTGCGCAAGTTGCGCCTGCGCAAGAAGAAGCCGGTCGTGCGCGTCGCCGCGCCGGCCGCCGCCGCCGTCAAGTCGTGACGCGGCTGCGCGCCGCGACCAGTTCGCGCGCCAGCGCCAGTTGGTCGACGGCGATCGCGCGCGGCGACAGCGTTGCCTGCGCGTAGGCGTGCGCCGCCCGGCCCGCCGCGCCTGCCGCGGCGGCGTCGCCGAGCCAGCGGATCGCTGCCGTCGCGAGGCCTTCGTCGGTTTCGCTGCGCGCCACCGCGGCGGCCGGCGCCGCGACACCGCGGCCGCCGAGTTCGTTGGTGACCAGCGGCGTGCCGTGCGCGAGCGCCGTCAGGGCTTTCATGCGGAAGCCGCCGCCGGACCACACCGGCACGAGGGCCATGCGCACCTGCGCGAACAGGTGGGCGAGGTCGGCCACGTAACCGACGACGCGCACGCCTGGCAACATGCCTAGGTCGGCGACGCGCTCGCTGTGCGCGCCGGCGAGCCAAAGTTCGGCCATCGGCAACACCGCGCGGATACGCGGCAGCACCGCGCGCGCCAGTCGCGCAGCCGCCTCGGGATTGGGCTGATGGCGGTAGTCGCCGAGGAACAGCGCGCGCGGCGGCGCCTTGGCAACGTCGGCCGGCGTCGCCGGCGCGTCACACGCGACCGGGCGGACGCGCACAGCGCGCAAGAGCAGCGCGCTCAGCGTCGTTGCGTCCTCGGCTGTCACTGCCTGCACGGCGTCGGCCCGCGGGTAGTGCAGTAGCACGTGCTGGCGCCACAGCCGCCGGTCGCGCGCGTCGCCGAACTGGCCGAGGCCCGTGCGCGTGTTCGCGGGGCAACCAGCTTCGTGGTCAGTGAGCACTGTCGGCACGCCGGCCAGGGCCGGCAGGTACTGCGCCATCTGCGCCATCTCGACGAAGGCGACGTCTGGGCGGAACTCAGTCAGCGCCCGCGCCAACACGGCCAGCAGGCGCGGTTCCCAGTGCTTGGCGGCGACCAGCGGCGTATGCCGCCAACGCCATGCCATTGCCGCCGAGTCGAGCGCGCCGCCGAGCCCACCGCGCCGCCGCCGGCGTGCCGCCAGCCCAAGCCACGCCATTGGCGTGCCGTGCGGGGCGCCGGGATCGTCTGGTTGCTGCAATGCGACGAGGCCGACTTCGGCGAGCGGCGCCAAGCCCGCGAGCACCTGCCCGACGTACGCTCCGCCGCCATGCTGCGCCTGGCGGCCCGGTACGAAGGGGGTGACGAAGAGGAGCCGCATTGTGGAATGGGATAGAACTCTATTTTGCAAGGGTTTGCGCTAGCGGGCAAGGCATTGCTAGCCGGCCGTAGAGGCCGCCGGTATCGGCATGCAGGTGGCGGCATCCGGCCGCTCATGCCATACTGCAATTCCGTTCGCTTCGTCATCGGGTGCCAATGCCCGACCCGCGAAGCCGCCCTGTGCATACGAACGGCATGAACGATACGCACAAGTTGATTGTTGGGCTGCTGGAGAACGGCAAGCCGGAGTTGCAGGTGGCCGCGGCCCAGGTACTCGGCGAACTGCACGTTAAGGACCCGATCGTTGTGCGCGCGCTGGCGCAGGGCATGAAGCGCTCGCCGGTGCTCGCGCGGTTCTGCCTCGACGCGTTGGCCAAACTGGCCACCGAAGAGGCGATCGGCCTCATCGCGCGCGCTGCGATCGAGAGCGATCCGCTCGGCGACCATGCCGCGCACTGGGTGGCCGAACTCGGCGCGCCGGCGCAAGCGATGGTCGCCGCCAGTTACGCCGATGCCGGGCTTGCGGCGCAGAAGCGCATCGTGGCGCTGCTTGCCAAGCACCCGCACAAGGAAGCCGCGGCGGTGTTTATCCAGGCGCTGCGCACACCGGAGCTAGCCGAGCACGCTGGCCGCGCGCTGCTCGCCGTCTGCGAGAAGCTGCCACAGGCGGTGCAGAAGCCGCTGGTGGCGACGCTGACCAAGGCGCTGTCGGAGCCGTTGGCCGAGGCATGCCACGTGCAGATGCTCGGCATTCTCGCCGCGCTCGATCGCGACGGCAGCCGTGCGGCGATCCTCGCCCTCACCGGCGACGCGACCGCCCCAGCGATTCGGTCGGCGGCGTTCCGCGCTCTGCACGGCGCCAAGCTCGGCGCGCCGCAGGTGCGCGCGATGATGGACCTCCTTGAGGACCAGGCGCAGAAGGGCGTTCACGACGCCGTCCGCGACGTTCTCGCCGCGTTGCCGGAACTGCCCGAGGGCCTCGCGCCGGTGCTCAAGCGTCTGTTGACGGCGCGTGCGCCGGAACAGCGCTTGTTCGCGCTGCGCATGCTGCGGACCGCCGGCGGCGCCGATTTCGCCAAGACGGCGATCAAGCTGCTCGACCACGACGATCCGCGGTTTCGCGACGCTGCGGCCGACGCGCTGTCGCACAACCGCCAGGCAAGCGAGCAGCTGGTCCGCCTCGTCGCCTTTGGCAGGGACGCGAACCTCGCCGCTGCTGCCACCGTGATCCTGGTGCGCCAAGCGCCGCTGCTGGCGCCGAAGTTCGTGCGCGATCTCGCCGAGAAGGCGATGAGGCTGCTGAGCGCGAACCCGAAGGTCGCCGACCTGCTGTTCGACGTGGTGTTTGCTGCCGGCGGCGCCAAGTTGGCCGCGGTGCTGGTAGAGCGCTGCGTGCGCGCCCGTCGCGTGCACAAGCTCGCCGAGGCGCTGCACGTGCTGGCGCGGCTCACCGCCGTCGCCCCGAATGACAACGAGGTTCGCTACCAACTCGGCGTCACCAAGCTGCTGCACGACATCGCGCGTCCGGCCGACGAGAGTGCGCCGCCCGGCAACTCGGGCATGGGCTTCTTTGCCGCGCTGCTGCGCAGCGACTATCCGTTGCTCGACCGGTTGCGCAAGGAGCCGGCGATCACGGCGGACCTGCTGTTCAAGATCGCCGCGCACTTCCGCAGCGCGGTCGGCCCCGAGCAGCGCTTCGCCGCCGAGGCGCTGCACCACCTCGCGACGCGGACCAAGGGCCGCGCCGCGGCGGACGCCAAGGTTGCCCTCCGCACCGCGAGCGCCTGATCAGCCGTCGGCGCGCGCGCCCATGCGGACGCGCGTCTCTGGCGCGGCGGCGGCGAATGCCGGCCCGTCGCGGCCGACGACGACGATCGCCGTGGAGCCGAAGCCGAAGCGGCCGAGCTCGTCGCCGGCGCGCACCGGTCCGCGCGCCACGCTGACTAGCGTGTCGCCAACGTTGTAGGCGCCGACCATCACGACGGCCGCGGACACGCCGCCGGCGAGGCGGCAGCGGAAGACATGCCGGCTGTTGCGCGCGAACAGGTCGCGCACGCTGCGCACCGCCGGCGGATTCACCGGGAAGAGCGTGCCGGGGATCGCGGTCACGCTGTCGATCTCGGCGGCGAACGGCGCGTGCACGCGGTGGTAGTCGCCGGGCGCCAGGTACACGGTCGCCTGACAGCCACCGGTGAACTGCGCGGCAAAGTCGGCGTCGCCGAGCAGGTCGGCGAGCGCGTAGTCGCGGCCCTTCACCTGCTCGATACGGCCGCCGGCGAGACCGCCGACGGTGACCACCCGGCCGTCGCACGGCCAGACCAGCGGCGCGGCGGCGATCGGACGGGCGCCTGCTTTCAGCGGTCGCCGGAAGAACTCCTGCATGCTGCGGAAGCCGGCCAGCGCGCCGTCGGCCTCGGCGAGGTCGGCGCCGTACCGGCGCGCGAACCAGCCGTAGAGCCGCGGCCGCAGGGCGCACGGCAGCGGCAGGCTGCACACGAGTCCGCAGGCGCGCGACAGCGCCACCTTGGGCAGGCAGGTCAGCAGGAGGCTGCGGAGGGCGGTCATCGCACGGCGCACGATGCGGCGGCCGCTGGGACGAGGCAAGGCCGGGCTGCGCCGTTGATGCGCCGGCCCGGTGTGGCAAGATGCCGCCATGCGGATCCTGGGCCTCGTCGCGGCAAGCGCGGTTGCCGTCGTCAGCGCGTGCGGCAAGTCGGCGTCCCTGCCGGCCGGCGGCGACGGCACGATGGTGCTCGAACTCGGCGGCAACCAGGCGTCGCTGCGCGGCGCCTTGGCGAAGGCCGGCATCCAGCCGGCGCCGCCGATCCCGCTCCTCGACGAGCCGGCGCCGCCGCTGGCGCCGCAACCGGACGACGCCGCCGGCCGCAAGCCGACGCCCGCGCCCGATCAGCAGCCAGTGCCGCAGCCAGCGCCGCAGCCCGCGCCCGACGACGCGCCGTCGAAGCCGAGCGACGAGCCGGCCTACACGACGGTGACGCTTGGCCAGGGGCAGACGCTGATCCACCTCGCGCGCAAGCACCTCGGCGACGGCAACCGCTTCCGCGAGATCCTCGAGCTCAACGGTTGGAGCGAGGCCGAGTCGCGTCGCCTCAAGCCCGGCACGAAGGTCAAGATCCCCAAGCCGGCGGCGGCGCGACGCAGCGGCCGATGAGCGGCGACCCGGCCGACGCGCCGCTGCCGCCGATCGGCTACGTGCGCGCCGCGCAGCGCGTGCATCACGACGCGCCGCGGCAGAGCGGCCTGGGCCGCGGCGGCGAAGGCGTGATCGAGATCCGCCAGGGCCTGCAGAACGCGCTGCAGGACCTCGCCGGCTTCAGCCACCTCTGGGTGCTGTCCTGGTTCCACCTGGCGCGCGGCTTCCGTTCGCAGGTCGTGCCGCCGCGCGACACGCACAAGCGCGGCGTGCTCGCCACGCGCGCGCCGCAGCGGCCGAACCCCATCGGCCTGTCGTGCGTGCGCCTCGTCCGCATCGACAAGCGGCGCATCCACATCGCCGACCACGACCTGCTCGACGGCACGCCCGTGCTCGACCTCAAGCCGTACCTGCCGTACTGCGACAGCGTGCCGGACGCCGCGATCGGCTACGTCGCTGGCCTGCCGAAAGACGCTGGCGACCATCGCGAGTGGTGGCGCGCCAAGGGCGCCGAGCCGCCGCGCGTCTACCGCCGCGAGCGGCCGTGAGCGCGCGCCGGGATCAACTGCGGTAGTCGGCGTTGATCTGCACGTAGTCCCTGGTGAAGTCGCAGGTCCAGACGTCGGCCGCGGCGTCCCCGACGGCGAGGTCGACGCCGAGCACGATCAGCGTGTCGTCGGCGAGGTGGCGGTGCGCCTGGGGCTCGTTCTCGGGGTGCGGTTTGCCGCCGCTGTAGACGTCGGCGGCGCCGACCCAGACGCGCGCCTTCTCGGCGGGAAACGCCACGCCGGCGCGTCCGGCCGCTGACAGGATGCGGCCCCAGTTGGGGTCGCGGCCGGCGACGGCCGTCTTTACCAGCGGGCTCGTCGCGATGACGCGGCCGACGTGCGTTGCCTCGGCTTCGCTGCGCGCGCCGCGGACTTCGATCGTGCAAAGGCGAGTGGCGCCCTCGCCGTCGGCGGCCAGCATGCGGGCAAGTTGCTGGCCCAGGTCAGTGACCGTCGCCTCGAGGCCGTCGGCCTTGCCTTTGGCGCTGGCGAGCAGGAACAGCGTGTCGTTTGGCGACGTGTCGCCGTCGACCGTGACCCGGTGGAAGCTGCGGTCGGCGACGCGGCGCAGCAGCGCTTCGGTCGCGGCGGCGTCGGCGATGCGGCCGTCAGTGAGCAGGAAGCCCAGCATCGTCGCCATGTTGGGGTGGATCATGCCCGAGCCCTTGCAGAAGCCCGTCGCCGAGTGCGCGGCGCCGGCGGCGTACAGCGCCTTCGGATACGTGTCCGTCGTCATGATCGCGCGGGCGAAGTCCATCGCGCCGTCGCGCGAGGCCCGCGCCAGCAGTTCGTCGAGATGCGTGATGATGCGGTCCTTCGGCAGCGGCGCGCCGATCGGGCCGGTGCTGGCCATCAGCACCTGCTCGGTCGGGCAGCCCAGGCGCTGCGCCAACTCACGGCAGCACATGCGCGCGTCCTCGATGCCCTGCTGGCCGGTCGCGCAGTTGGCGTTACGCGCGTTCACCAGGACGGCGCGCACCAATCCGCCGCCCTTGGCCAGGTGCTCACGGCAGACCGCGATGTGCGCGCCGACCAGCTGGTTCTGCGTGTAGATCGCCGCGGCCGGCACCGGTTCGTCGGCGAGCAGCAGGCCCAGGTCGAACTGCTGGTTCTTCTTCAGCCCGCAGTGCAATCCGCCGGCGCGGAAGCCGGTCGGCAACGGGACGTGATCGGGAGTTGGCGCGAGTTGGACGGGCATCGGATGGGGGCGGGGACGATAGCCCCGCGGCCGCCACGCGTCAGCCGCGCGTTGCTGGTCCCTCCCCTGCGCGGCGCCAGCCCGTTCCCTGCGGCTGCGCGGTGCGACCTCAGGCGCCGCGAAGCGGGGCTGGCTGCGTTCCCTTCGCGGCGTGAGTCCCCGCGTCGCGCGGCGCCAGCCCATTCCCCGTGGCTGCGCGGTGCGACCTCAGGCGCCGCGAAGCGGGGCTGGCTGCGTTCCCTTCGCGGCGTGAGTCCCCGCGTCGCGCGGCGCCAGCCCATTCCCCGTGGCTGCGCGGTGCGACCTCAGGCGCCGCGAAGCGGGGCTGGCTGCGTTCCCTTCGCGGCGTGAGTCCCCGCGTCGCGCGGCGCCCCAGAAATCAGAACCGGAACGGGATGCGCAGGAAGTGCAGCTCGGGGCGCGGCGTCGTCGTGCCCAGCGACGGCGGCTGGCTCAAGCCCGGCTTGAACTGCATGTCGAACAGCACGTCCCACTTCACGTAGCGCGGCGCGCCGTTGGTCGCGATCCAGGCCTGGAACGCCGGATCCTCGAGGTTGAACAGGAAGTCGTTCTCGCTCGTCGACGGGAAGCGGCCGTTGAGGATGTTGGCCGGATCCGGATCGCGGTGGAACGCGAAGCCGATGCGCACGTTGGCGATCGGCACCGGCGAGCCGGTGCCACCCGGCAGGTAGACCGAGCCGAGGCCTTCGGCGGTGTTGGTGACTACCTTGAAGAACTTGGCGCGGATCTGCACCTGGCTCGCCTGCGTCGGCAACTGCGTCGTCCCAGCCTTGACCAGCAACTCGTTCGCGGTGTGGGTGAGGATGGGGAAGCTCGCCAGCAACGCGCTGGAGCCGTTCAGCAGCTCGGCTTCGTACTGGACGTAGCGGTTGGCTTGGCCGAACGACGTGCTGTTGATCGTCACGCGGTACGCCGGCTCGCCGAGGTAGCTCGCGCCGCTCGCCAGCGAGGCGATCGGCGTGGGGGTCACCGTGACCGGGTAGTTGATGCGCACGCCCGAGTTGCCGAGCGGGATGTAGTCGGCGTAGCCGGGCTGCGTGCCCGACGTCGCGATGCCGCCGAACTCATACTTCGGGCCGACGACCGCGGTGCCGGTGGCCAGGATGCCCCGCGGCAGGTCGTCGACGGTCGCGAGCGGGCGGCGCTGGCTGGCGCCGGTGTCGATCCACGTCGAGCGCGCGCGGGAGCGGCCGCTGAACGGGCACGGCAGCAGCGTCGGCGATGGGCGGATGTCGCCCTCGTTTTGGCCGATGTTGGTCGGATTGCCGGCGTCGTCGACGAACACGCCCGCTGAGTTCGGGAAGCCGCGCCACGCCAGCAATTGGCGCTTGCCCGCGCCCGTGATGATGGTGGCTGTGTTTGGCAGCTTGAAGACGATGTTGTCGTCCAGGATCGTGTTGGTGCCGTCGGTGGTCGTCGCCGACGTGCCGGGCGGCACCATCAGCTGCACGATGCCCATGCCGCCGAAGCCGCCGAGCGGCTCGCCGTCGATCGTCGTGCCGGCCAGCGGCGGCTGGCCCACCGCAGGGTACTTGTTCGCGATGTTCACCGAGCCGAAGCCGCCGGTCGTACAGACGCCGCCGTCGGCCGAGATGGCGAAGCTGTAGTCGTTGCCCTGGAAGACCGCGCCGGTGGTCGGCGCGCCGTACAGGAAGCGCGGCGGAGTGACCGTCGTGCTGCCGTGCGCCTCGATGACGATCGACTTGGCCGACATCAGGATGACCATGCCGCCAGCGCCGCCGCCGCCGCCGCCGGCCTCGCCGCACGAGCCGACCTGCTCACCGCCGCCGCCGCCGCCGCCGTTGGCGTTGATCTGGCCGCTGGCCGTGATGGTGATCTCCTCGAGCGCCTTGACGATCAGCACGCCGCCGCCGCCGCCGCCGCCGCCGGCGCTGTAGTCGTTGGCCGGCTGGTTGCCGGTCAGCGAGCAGTCGAACGTGCTGGCCGTGTCGCCGCCGCCGCCGCCGCCGCCGCCGCCAACCGGAGTCGACAATTCGCCGGTGATGCGCAGTGTGCTGCCGTTGGGGCCAGCGAGGTTGATGCCGGTGCCCCAGAAGTTGTTGTCGAGGCGCGAGTCGACGAACAGCAGGTCGCCCGGCTCGCCGCCGTTGAGGAAGCCCGTGCGCGTGCCGCTGCCGCCGCTGCAGCCGGTGCCGCCGAAGCCGCGCACCTGCTGGAAACTCGTGTTGGCCGTCGGCGGGACGTTGGGCTGGATGTTCGTCGGCGTCGTGCCGCGATAGTTCGGGTCGCCTTGCGTCGCCATGGTGCCGCCGCCGCCGCCCGAGCCGCCGCCGCTGCTGTTGTAGCCGCTGCCGGTGTAGCAGCCGCTCACGCAGGCGAGGTAGCCGCCGCGACCGCCCTTGCCGGGCGTCTGCCGCGGGCCGCGGCCGGTGCCG
>VGZG01000008.1 GCA_016872675.1 Planctomycetota bacterium | reverse complement strand
GGCTCAGTTGCCGCCGCCGCCGCCACCGTTACCGCCGCGACCGCCGGCTTCACCGCCGCGACCGCCGGCTTCACCGCCGCGACCGCCGGCTTCACCGCCGCGACCGCCGGCTTCACCGCCGCGACCACCGGCTTCACCGCCGCGACCGCCGCGCTGGCTCTGCAGCATGACCTTGAGCCCATCGAGTGCCTTCTGCGCCGCCGCCTTGTCGCCGGCGTCGAGCGCCTTCTTCAGGTCAGCAACGCCCTTCTCCATCTTGTCGGCCGTCTCGGGGCTGCGCTCGCGCTGCCTCTCGATCATCTGGCTCGACTGCTCGATGCCGCTCTTGAGCTGGCCGATCTCCTCGTCGCTCATCTCCGCGACGGGCTTGCCGCCCATGAGCGCGCCCGTCAGGCCGCCGCGGCCGCCGCGGCCGCCGGCGCCACCGGGGCCGCCCTGGCCGCGGTTGCCCATCGACTTCATGCGCTCGATCTGCTGCTCCAGGCGCTTCACCTCGTCGGCGTTGCCGGCTTCCTTCGCCGCAGCGAGTTGCTTCTCCACCTCGGCCATGCGCGCCGCCATGTCCGGCCGGCCGCCTTCGCCGCGGGCCGGGCGCTCGCCGCCCTCGCCGCCGCGCGCCGGACGCTCTTGCGCCGCCGGCGTCGGGGCCGAGGCCGCGGCGACCGCGCCAAGCAGCTTCTGGTACTTGGCCTTGAAGGCGTCGCGCTCCTTCGTCTTGCCAGTTGCGTCGAGCAGGCGGAACTGCTGCTTGGCGGCCTCGGCGGCGAACTTGTGCTCCGGGGCCTTGGTCAGGAACTGCTCGTACAGCGCCATTGCGCCGGCGAAGTCGCGCTGGCCCTTCTCCAGGTAGAAGGCCTTGTAGAACATGCCGTCAAGGTCGGCCGAATTGCCGGCGTCCTGGGCGGTTAGCGGCAGGGCGAGGGCGAGGAGGAGGGAGGCAATGCGGATCTTCATGGTCATCGTGGGAAGGCGGTGCGCGCGCTGCCGATTCCGGGTCCGGAACGACCTGGGTCGGACCAGCGACGAGGATAGGTTACGCGAAGGGGTCCGATCCCCCACGTAAAGGAATGGTCTCCCACCAGATTGCCCCCGGACGCCCACCAGGGGGCGCATGAAACGACCATCGTACCGAGCGCAGCCGCCCGCCCAAGCGGCGCCCGGTGCCGCCGCGGCCCTGCCGCCGCCCCCTGCCGACCGGGTGGCTGACGGCGCCCCCGCCGAGGCGCGCTGGCGCCTACCGACCGACCCGCCGCCGGCCTAGGGAGGCAACCTGCGCGCGGGATGCCTGGCCGTGCAATCCGGCGTGCTGCGGCAGAGTCGCTCGAACTAGAAGACGATCCACGTGCTCGGCAGGGTCGACACGCTGCGCAGCGTGTTGGTCGCCGGATCGATGTCGAGCAACTGCGAGTAGATCGTGAAGCCGGTGAGCAATCCCGGCGGCACGACCACCGAGAAGTTGGCCAAGCCGCGGCTGTCGAGCACGCCGCTCCACAGCGTCAGGAAGCCGTCCATCAACTGCTGGCCAAGGAACGGCGACGTCGAATTGACGATGCTGACGCCGAGCAGCGCCGGGTCGGCCGCCCAGCCGCCCATGCGCCACGCCAGCGTCGCGCCGCCGTACGTCGCCGACGGCACGAACAGCAGGCAAGGGTTGGCTGGATTGACGCTGACCAACTGCACATTGCTGGTGCCGGCCGAGTTGGTCACCGACAGCAGTTGCGGGCCGAGCGGCACGCCAATCGGCGGCGTGAAGCGCATCTGCGTGTCGCTGACCACCGTGATGCCGGTCGTAACCGGCAAACCGCCGATCGTGACGAGGTTGACGCCGTAGAAGCCCGTGCCGTTGAGCGTGATCAGCGGCGGGTTGACGGTCAGGAAGCTGTTCGGCGTTGTCGACGTGATCTGCGGCGTGGTCGGCTGCGCCGTCAGGCAGGGCGCCGTCGCGCGGAAGGCGACGATCTGCGCGCGCTCGTAGGCGCTGAACGTGTTGACCACGCCGGTGCAGCCGCCAGCGCTGCTGCACATGATCGCGCAGCCGGTCTGGCCGTCGCAGTGCGCGGCGTTGAAGTTGTGGCCGATCTCGTGCGCCGTCACCGCGACCCGCAGCGCGAAGTTCGTGGTCCAGCGCGTCTGCGACAGGCCGTAGCCGTAGGTGAAGCTGCAGACCGAGCCGACGTACGCCAGGCCGATCGTGCCGCCGCTGGCCTGGCCGACGTTGCGGCCGGTCATCAGGTGCGCGATGTCGCGCGGCACCGCCGCGTAGGTCGTCGTCCAACGCTGCTGGAACTGCGTCAGCAGCGTGTTGGCGACGCTGGTCGTGTACGGATCCGGCGCCGAGTTGACGACGAGTTGAGTGACCGCGAAGTCGATCTGCACGTCGTTGCGGTAGATCAGGTCGACGGCGTTGATCACGCCAAGCACGTCGTTCTGCGTGTTGGTCAGGCTGCTGCCGTTGGCCTGGTACAGCGGGTAGTCCGCCTCCAGCGCCAGATCGCAGACGTAGACGATGTCGCCGCTGCCGCCGCCGGCCGGCACGGCGACCGGCGCCTGGGTGACGCCGCAGTGGCCGGGCTGCGGCAGCGTGTCGGCGCCGCGGAAGACCGCGTGCGTCGTCGCCGCCGCGGCGGGCATCACGTCGCGCAGCGGCTGCACGACCCACACCTCGCCGTTGCCGCGCCGGACGTAGGCCTTGAGGCCGCCGGCGACGATCGTCGCGGCGACGGCGCTGCCGACCTCGCCGGCAATCGCGCCGCGCCAGGTCGCCGCCGCCGGCGACGGCACGACCTCGGTGAGCTGGTCGCCGTGGCGCGTCCACAACTGGAAGCCCGGCGAGCGCACGTCGAACGGCGCGAGTTCGATCAGGATCGGCACGCCGCCCATCACCACGGGCACCGCGACGTTGCCGACCGGCGTCGCGGGCAGCGCAAGGCTCTGCAGCGTGCCGGACTGCACAGCGAAGGCCTGGGCCCAGGCCGGCGGCAGGTGCGTCGGATAGCCCTGTGCTCGAGCGGCGACGGCAACCAGCGCAAGCACGAAGACGGCGCGGAGCAAGGCGGCGAAAATGTGTGGCATAGGGCGACAGCGGGGTCGCCAGACCATGCGGGTGCCCCGACGCGCAAGTCTAGCATAAGGACGATCCGCAAGCGTGCCGCTTTGCGACCATGCCATCGGCGTCAACTACCCGTCGACGAGCCGCAGGCGCTGTGCGGCCACTGGCGGCGCTCGCCTTCGGCGCGCCGACCTGCCGTTAGCCGCGCGCCTTGGCGCGGGCGAGGAACTCGTCGCGCACCATCGTGCCGAGTTCGCTGCACTTGTGCTCGCCGGCCTTGAGGCTGCGGATGCGGCCGGTCTGGATCAGGCTGGCGACCGTCGCCTCCAATTCCTTCGCCGCCGCCGGCTGGCCGATGTGGTCGAGCATCAGGCCCATCGACAGGATGGTCGCGAGCGGGCTCGCCTTGTCGGTGCCCTTGTACTTCGGCGCGCTGCCGTGGATGCCCTCGAACATCGACACTTTGCCGGGGTGGATGTTGCCCGACGAGGCGATGCCCATGCCGCCGATCAGCATGGCGCCGAGGTCGGTGATGATGTCGCCGAACAGGTTGGTCGTGACGCAGACGTCGAACCAGTCCGGGTTCTTGATCATCCACATGCACGCCGCGTCGATGTACGCGTGGTCGGTGGCGACGCCCGGATACTCCTTGGCGACCTTGGCGAAGATGCGCGTCCAGATGTCCTGCGCGCGCACGGCGTTGGCCTTGTCGATCAGCGTGACCTGCGGCTTCGCCTTGCCCGGCTTCGGGCCGCGCTTCACGGCCGTCTCGAAGGCGTGGCGGATGATGCGCTCGGTGCCGCGGGCCGTGTAGACCATCTGCTGCAGCGCGATCTCGAAGTCGGTGTCCTTCTTGGTCGTGCCGTGGATGCCGGCGTAGGCGTCCTCGGTGTTCTCGCGCAGGAAGACGATGTCGATGTCGGCCGGGGTCTTGCCCTTCAGCGGGCACATCGACTCGTGGTACAGCTTGACCGGGCGCAGGTTGACGTACAGGTCGAGCTTGTGCCGCATGCCGGCGATGATCGCGAACTCGAGCTTGCCGACCTCGATGCGCGGGTCGCCAATGGCGCCGAACAGCACGGCGTGCATCTGGCGGATGCGGTCGAAGGCGACGTCCGGCATCGTCTCGCCCGTCTTCAGGAAGTGCTCGGCGCCGTAGGGCAGGTGCTCCCGCTTGGTGCTGAAACCGTGCACCGACTGGATCGCGTCGAGCACCTTCAGCGCCTCGCGCACGACCTCTTCGCCGATGCCGTCGCCGGGGAGGACTCCGATGTCGTAGACCTTGCTCATGTCGTTCTCGTTGGGGCCGGGCGCGCCACGGCCGGGTTTCGGGGGCGAGCAGCATGGCGTCCGGGCCGCGCCGGGACAACGGCGAGGGCACTCCGCCCGGCGAGCCGGCTGCGCGCGGCCGTCGCCGCCGCTACGCTGCCGGCCGCGATGTCCACGCCCGTTCCCGCCGGTCCATCCCGATCCTTCGCCGCCGCGCTCGCCGCGCTGACGCTGCTCGCGGCCGTCCCCGCCCAGGGCGGTGACGCCGAACTCAACGCCCGTCAGGCCAAGGCGATGAACAACTTCGCCAAGAAGGCCTCCAAGGAGGGCTTCCCGCGCGTCGCCAAGCAGGTCTGGATGCAGCTCATCAAGCTGTACGAGCCGGACAACGCCGAGGCGTGGACGTCGCTCGGCTACGTCAAGATGGGCGCCAGCTGGAACCCCGATCCCAAGCGCCCCTACCCGACGACGGACACCGGCGCTGGCGCCGATGGCCAGTCGCTGAGCAAGCAGTGGGAGGCGCTGAAGAAGGACCTCGCCAACCAGCACCGCGCCATCGCCGAGAAACTCGCCAAGGCCGGCGACAAGGCGCGCGCCGACAAGCACTGGGCGATGGTGCTGCGCTGGATCGACAAGGACGAGCAGGCGCAGGCGGCGCTCAACCACGTCGAGGTCGGCGCCATCAGCGGCACCGAGCTGGAGAAGACGCTCTACGACCGCAGCAAGGCGATCGAGAAGGCCGTCGAGGAGCAGTCCAAGATCGACTACCCGGTCGAGGAGAAGCCGGGCGTCGAGTGCGCGCCGCTGCTGCAGGCGCAGGTGCCGTACGTCACCGTGTCGTCGGAGCACTTCCTGCTGCACGGCGACAAGGAGGAGTTCGAGAACCTCAAGGACGCGCTGCGCTGGGCCGAACGCGCGCTGCGGGTCTGCCAGGTGGCGTTCCCGTGGCCGCTGGAGGTCGAGAAGTGGCCGCAGGACTGGGCCTGCTTCGACAAGAAGGAGACCTACCAGCAGATCCTGCGCGCCAACAAGGTGCCGGACCTCGAGTGGAAGCTGGAGCACACGTCGACGAGCGGCATCGGCAACACCGCCATCGCATCGACCAACGGCAAGCAGACGCTGTTCGACAGCTGCGTGCGCAACGTCGCGCGCGGCTGCGCCGGCTTCGGCTCCGACGGCTTCGTCGAAGGCATCGGCCACACGTTCGTCGGCATGATCTTCAACAACAACCGCCTGTTCTCGGTCGACCTGAAGAAACAGCAGGGCACGGCGGCGAGCGAGGAGGACCGCGAGTTCAGCTCGCCGGACTTCGACGTCTGGAAGAACCTGAGCCTCGAGCTGGCCTGGAAGAGCACCGGCGGCGTGCCCGCCAACAAGCTGCCGTTCTGCGACGCGTCCAACTTCAGCAACGAGGAACGCATCAAGGCGTGGTCGTTCTGCGACTACCTGATGCGCCGCGACCCGCAGATGCTGCGCACGATGGATGCGATCGCCCTCGACCTGCAGAAGCGCCGCGTCAAGCAGCCGGCCGAGTTCGAGAAGGCCTTCGGCGAGGCGCACAAGGACGTCACCATCCCCCAGCTCGACAAGGAGTGGGAAGACTTCTGGACCGGCGCGTCGCCAGTGCTGAAGGCGATCCAGAACAACACCCCGCCGCTGTCGGCGAGCAGCAAGGGCGTCGACAAGTGGATCGTCGCCTTCAACGAGGCGCGCAAGGCCAACGGCAAGACGCCGGTGACGTGGTCGGCCAACTTCTCGGCCCGGTGCAAGGAGCACGCCGAGTACCTCAAGAAGAACAAGGACCTGCGCGACCCGGCCTCGATGCACACGCAGACCGTCGACCTCGGCGGCAGCTACGTCGGCAGCCTGTTCGCGCAGATGGCGCTGGTGCAGCCCAACGCATCGATCGGCAACGCCAAGAAGATCTTCGAGCGCTGGACCTACTGGCCGGGCTACCGCGACGCGCTGATGAACAACACGATCCTGACGATCGGCATGTTCCTCGACGGCGACGTGCTGGTGGTCAACGCCACCAGCGGCATCGGCCAACCCAGCGCCGCCAACACCGGCGCCGACTGCTTCCCGTCGCGCAACGACACCGGCCTCATCTTCGACGGCGAGGTGCCGGTCGCCGAGCTCGGCCCCGAGGCCGCGGCGGTGCTGAAGGCCAACGGCCGCGAGGGCAAGAAGACGATCGGCTTCCCACTGACGCTGCACTTTGGCAGCACCGGCGGCATCGGCGTGCGCGGCTCGCTGACCTGCACGGTCGTCGGCCCGAAGGGCGATCCGATCGAAGGCAAACTCGTCTACGACGACGGCGAAATCCGCACGACGACGGCGCCGGGCATGGCGACGTTCTGGCCGCTCGACCCGCTGCCCAAGGGCAAGATCAGCTTCCAATGGAGCTGGGTGGGCGGCGACAAGCAGATTGCGCTGAAGGGCGCCTTCGCGGCGAAGTGACCGCCGCGTCGCCGGCGCGCCCGCAGCGTCTGGCGGCTCACCAGAACAGCCGGTTGGCGCGCAACTCGACGATGCGCACCGCGGCGCCGCGCGCAACCCAGCACTTCCAGCGCGCCTGCTGGCGGTCGTAGTCGCCGAGTTCGCGGTCGTTCCACAGGTCGCGCAGCGCCGCGACGCTGCCGATGTCCTTGCGCACGGCGTCGCCCTTGTCGGTGACGAACTCACAGGCGAGCAGGAAGTCACCCGCCGCGATGTCGACGCCATCAGGCTGCTCACCCAGGATGACCTTGTCGACGGCGACCACCTGCAGCGGAATCGACTGCGGCTCGCCGTTGCGGTCGCCGGTGAACTCGCGGTGCAGCGCGATCGCCGCGGCGCGCACGCGGTCGGGGTCGTCGGCGAAGGCGAAGTCGCGCACCAGCAGGCCCGACTGCCGCACGACCGCCCAGCGCTCGGGCGCCATCGGCGCCACGTCGACGGCGACCTTGGCGCCGGCGCGCTCGAGTTCGAGTTTGGCCGGCTGCTCGGCCGGCAGGCGCAGCAGCGTCAGCGCGAAGCCCGGCCCCCACGCGATCGCCGTGCCGCCGAGCGCAGTGATCCGATCGCCGGACTTCACGCCGGCCGCGGCCGCCGGGCCGCGCGGATCGACGTCGAACACCAGCGTGCGGCCGTCCTCGTCGACGACGCGCAGGCCGAGGTCGGGGCTGCGCAGCTTGTAGGCCGAGAGCAGCAGGCCGAGCAGTTGCTTGCGCACATGGTCGACATCGATGGCGTAGCCCTTGTTGTTGAACACGCCGCCGCCGGCGCTGTTGATCCCGACCAGCCGGCCGTTGCGGTCGAGCAGCGCGCCGCCGCTGTTGCCGCCGTTGATCGTGGCGTCGCTCTCGATCAGGTGCTCGAGCTTGGCCCAGCGGCGTTTGACCCGCAGCTCCTGGCCCTTGGCGGTGACGATGCCGGCGGTGATGGTGTTGGCCTGGCCGAGCGGATTGCCGATCGCCGCGACCTCCTCGCCGACCGCGAGCGCGGCCGAACTGCCGAGCTCGACCGGCGTCAGCCGTTCGCCCGGCGCCAGCTCCAGCTGCAGCAGCGACAGATCGTCCTCGCGCGAGATGCTGAGCACCTTGACGACGTGCTCCTTGCCGCCGAACACGCGCGCGGTGACGCGGCGGTCGGCGACCATCGAGCCGTCGGGGTTGGTGGCGTCGTCGACGACGTGCCAGTTGCTGATCGCGAGGCCGTCGGGCGAGATCACCACGCCCGAGCCGAGGCTGCGGACCAGCCAGACCGGCTCCGGTGGGAACAGGTCGTCCTCCTTCTGCTTGGCGACGTTCTCGGCGACGTAGAGGTTGAGCATCGCGCCGCGGACCTTCTCGACCATCGCGGTCAGCCGGCTCGCTCGCCGCGCGCGGTCGGCGTCCGACGACGCCGCTGCCGGCAGCGCGCCGAGCTCGGCGGCGAAGGCCTTGCGCACGCGCGCGATCGCCACGAACGTCGACAGGTCGGTCTCGGTCGACACGCGGTCGCCGCGCAGCGCGAACGCCGTCTCCAGCGGATCGCTCGCGCCGGCGTCGCCGATGCCGAGCAGGCGGCCGTTGGCGTCGACCACCGCGCCGCCGCCGTTCTGCGCGCCGAGCTTGGCGTCGGCCTGGATGCGATCGCCGTTGCTGCGCAGCGCCGACACCACGCCGGCGGAGACGATCGGACGGCCGCCGAGCGGGTTGCCGATCGCGAGCACGCCTTCGCCGAGCACGACGTCGCCATCGCCGTTGGCGGCTGCGGCCGGCAACGTCGTGCCGGCTGGCAACTCCGCCTGCAGCAGCGCCAGGTTGGGGTTGGCTGCGGTCTTCACGACCTTGGCCGGGAAGGCGCGGCCGTCGGCGAGGCGCACGCGCGGGCTGCCGCCGCGCACGACGTGCGCGTTGGCGACCACGAGGCCTTGCGGCGTCAGCACGACGCCCGAGCCGAGGCCGTCGCGCCGGCGCACCGCGCCCGGATCGTCGCCGCCGAGCGCCGGCCAGTCGCCGTCGCCGCACCACACCCCGACCACCGCCTTGGCCGCGTTGGCGACCGCGGCAACTTGCGCGTGCGCGGCGCCGGACGCTGGCCGCTGCAGCGAGGCGTTCTTCGCACTGGCGAACTCCGCCGCGAATGCGCCGCGCAGCACGCGCGCCGCCCGCGCGACGCCGAAGCTCGGCTTGCGCAGGTCGTCGAGCGTCGGATCCTGCACGTCGCGGCGGACGTGCTCGGCGTCGTACAGGCCGACGCACCGGCCCGCCGCGTCGAACACGGGGGCGCCGTCGCACCGTTCGTCGTTGCGCGAGTCGGTCAGGAACAGGTCGCCGGCGGCGAAGGGCACGCCGCCGAGCAGCACGCCGGCCTGCGCCGGACTCGCGGTGCCGCCGAAGGCGAGCATCTCCTTGCCGTCCGGCCGCGCGACGACGACCAACGGCTCGCCGGCAGCCGGCGAATCGGGGCCGAACGCGGCGGCCTGCAGGTCGGCGGTCGGCGGCTGCACGCGCAGCAGCGCGAGGCCCGAGCGCTCGTCGAGGCGCACGATCGTCGCCGGCAGTTGCGTGTTACCGGCGTCGTCGAGTTGCACGAGCATGCGCTTGTCGTCGGCGCCGACGGCTTCCTTCACCAGCCGTGCCAGCGTCAGCACGAGGCCCGAGCCATCGGCGACGACGCCGGTGCTGGCGCGCTCGACGGTGAACTTGCCGCGCGCGCCGTCGACCTCGACAGCGACCCACACCACCGCCGGCCGGACCTTGGCGACGAGGCCCGCCGGGCCGGCGCGGCGCGCCGGCGACTCCGGCTCGTCGGCGCGCGGCGCGAGCAGCGTCGGCTGCACGTCGCCCTGCGCGGGCAGGACGGCGGCGACGACGGACAGGGCGAGCAGGACCAGCGACGGACGCGAACGCATCCGCGCAGCGTAGGCGGCGCGCCTTCGGCCCGCCACGCGCGCCGCGGCGGGTCGCGCCTACTTGGCCTTCTGCTCGCCGGCGACCTTGGCGTTGGCCTCGGCGCGTTTCTGCGCCAGCTCCAGCATGCGCTTCTGGTGCTTGAGGTAGTACTCGGCCGACGCCTTCACCGCGCTCATCGTCTCCGCCTCGTTCTCCGCCGAGCCCTGGAACTGCTTGCCGGCGTAGATCTTGCCCATGTAGTCCTCGAACGGCTTGCCGAGGCGCTTCATCGCCGGGTGCACGGCGCCGGCGGCGTCGAAGGCCTTGACCAGCGCCTTCACTTCCTTGCGCGCCTTGTCGCCGCCTGTCGGCGTGACGGCCTCGAGCTCCTTGAGCGCCGCGTCGGTAACCGTCGCCGCCTTGGCGAGGTCCTTCGGCGCGGCTTCACGGAGCGATGGCTTGAGCGCGGCCGGCTCCACGAGGCGGGCGCCGTTGCACGCCCCGCACTTCCAGCCGCCAGCGCCGCGGCAGCCGACGCAGTCGCCGAACTTCTTGGCGTCGCCGATCCTCAACCGACCGCCGCCGGAGCAGATCGTGCACAGGAAGAAGCCCGCGCCGAGGCACCCGGGGCACGACACCTTGTCGAGCGGATCGGCGAGTTCGCCCGTGCCGACGCACATGCGGCAGTCGGCTTCCTTCTTCTCGTTGCGCTTGCACTCGATGCAGTTCGTGGCGTCTTCGGCGAAGCGCTCGCAGGTGCCGCACTTGACCTTCTTCTTGCCTTCGCAGTTGGGGCACTTGCCGGGCTTCCACTCCGCCCAGCGCTGCATGCCATCGTCGGCGGCGACGGTCGCGCGCTCGATCTTCTCGGGGATCAGCACCCGGTTCTGGGCGGCGGCAGCGGCGGCGAACAGCAGCGCGATGATCAGCCTAAGCAGCGGCAACTTGCTCACGAACGCCTCCGTGCGATGGTCATGGTAACAGTACGCCGCCGCGCGCGCGCCGGCAAACCGACCCGCGCCTCAGACGTCGCCGTCGGTCGAGCCGTCGCCGCCGTCGGAACCGTCCGCGGCGCCGTCGTCGTCGACGAGGCCGGCGCGCTGCAGCTTGAGTCGGATGCGGCGGTTCTGCCGGCGCAGGCGCTCGTTGCTCTGGTGCAGCCGACCGAGTTCGCCGAGCACCGTGCGCAGGTCGTCGGCGGCGATCGTCACCTCGCCGGCGGCGCCATCGAGCTTGTGGCGGAGCGTCTTGCGCAGGCGTTCGAGTTCCTTGTCGGTCGGCATGGGCGCACCGTCGGCGAACGCGACGGCGGGCGCAAGCCTCGGCTGGCGTCGCGCGCGACGATGGCCATGATGCGGCGCTCCGCTCCCCCGCCATGACGCTCCGCGACCGACTGCTCGCCGCCATCGACGCCCGCGCCGCGCTGCTCGCACGCCTGCAGGCCGAAGGCACCGATTGTGTGCGGCTGCTGCACGGCGTCGCCGAGGACGCGCCGGGCGTCAGCGTCGACCGCTACGGCGGCTGCCTGCTGGTGCAGACGTTCCGCGCGCCGCTCGCGGCGCACGCTGTCGATGAACTCCAGCGCGCCGCCAACGATGCGCTCGGGCTCGACCTGCCGATCGCGTGCAACCACCGCGGCGCGGCGCCGCCGCCGGACTTCGTCGCGCATGCGCCGAGCGAGGCCGCGCTCGCCGAGCACGTCGCGTGCGAGCGCGGCCTGCGCTGCCGCTTCCGCGCCCGGCACCGCGGCCAGGATCCGTGGCTCTTCCTCGACTTCCGCAGCGGCCGCGCGCTCGTGCAACAACGCGCCACCGGCAAGCGCGTGCTCAATCTGTTCGCCTACACCTGCGGCGTCGGCGTCGCCGCGGCCGCCGGTGGCGCCAGCCGCGCGCTCAACGTCGACTTCGCGCAGAGCGCGCTCGACGTCGGCGCCGACAACGCCGCCGCGAACGGGCTGGCCGACCGCTGCGCCTTCCTGCGCGCCGACTGCCTGCCGGTGCTGCGCCAGCTCGCGAAGCTGCCGGTGCAGCGCCGCGGCAAGAACCTGCCGTATGCGCGCGTCGAACACGAGCCGTTCGACCTCGTCGTGCTCGACCCGCCGCGCTTCGCCAAGACGCCGTTCGGCACGATCGACGTCGTGCGCGACTACCAGTCGCTGTTCAAGCCAGCGCTGCTGGCGCTCGCCGACGGCGGCGCCGTGCTGGCGACCAACCACGTGCCGACGGTTGACGAGGCCGGCTGGCACGACGCGCTGCGCCGGTGCGCCGAGAAGGCCGGCCGGCCGCTGCGCGCGCTCGAACGCGTGCCGATCGACGGCGACTTCCCGTCGTTCGACGGCAAGCCGCCGCTCAAGCTGGCGTTGGCGCACATCTGACCGCCGCGCGCGTGGCGCGGCAGCGGCTCAGCGCGGTTTCGCTGGCTTGCTAGCGCGCGCCAGGAAACCATCCAGCGCGAGGCCGAGCACGCCGCACAGCGAGCCGAAGGTCATCTGGCCGCGGCCGCGCACGGTCACGCCATCGTCGCCAACGCGCAAGAGCCAGCTGGTCGCACCAAACGCCTGCGCCAGCGCCTCGGCGTCGGGCAGCGCCTCGCTGCCGAAGCCGAGTTCGTCCTTCTGCGCGTCGAGCGCAGCGGCGACGTTGGCTTCGACGGCGACCCAGCCCAACTCGATGAGCTTGTGCAGCCGCCAGTGCAAGACGCCGCTGGCGCCGTCCAGCGCGCCGGCGAGTTGCTGCACGTCCGGCTCGGCGGCGAGCGGCGGCGCGTCCTCCGCCGGGCGCAGCGTCCGCACCAGCGCCATCACGTCGCTGGCGAGCCACAGGCCGCCGTCGACGAGCGCGTAGCACGGGCTGAGCTGCAACGGCGCGCCTTCGGCCTTGGCGATCGTGTAGCGGATCTCCTTGCCGTCGACCTTGCGGACCTTCCATTCCGCGCCCTGGTCGCGCGCCGAATCGGCCTCGAACTGGCGCAACAGCGCAGCGACGCGCGCGGCGTCGCGCACGCCGACGCGCACGACCAGCTCGGGCTTGGGCACCGCGCCCTTCTCCAGGCTGATCGCCAGCCCGACCTGCGGCCCGAACGCGCGCGCCATCGCCTCGGCGTCGGCTTCGTCGTCGAAGGCGAGCGTCATCAGCTCGAGGCCGCCGCGCATGCGATCCTGCCACACCGGGGGCAGCGCCTGCAGCAGGCGGCTGCCGGCGTCGACCAGCGCGCCGCTGTCGAAGCTGCCGGCCGCGAACAGCACGGTGTTCGGCGAGCATGCCTGCGCAAACGACAAGTCGACTGGCGCGCTGACCATCGCCTTCAGCAGACCCTTGCCGCTGCCGCGCAGGCCGAGGTGCACGAGGTCGGCGCCGCCCTCGGCCGTCGGCGCGTAGCCGCCGTAGACCGCGTCGATGGCGCCGAGTCCGAGCAGGTCGGCGAGCGCGTCCCACTCGTACGGCAGGTGCGGCGCGATCGCGTCCCATAGGCGCGCCACGTGCACGAACGCCTCGATCGCCGCGGGCGCCCCGAGGCGCGCGCGCAGGCCGCCGAGCGGCGTCGCCTGCGCCAGCGACCGCTTCTTCCCGGCGGCGACGTCGGCCATCTCGGCGAGGAAGCCGCGGCTGTTGCTGATCACGTACAGGCTGCCGATCGCGCCAGCGAACAGCGACGGGCCGTCGTCCGGCGTCATTGCGTGGAACGTGAAGCCGCCGATCGTCTCCTCGCGCGTGTCGGCGCCGCCGGCGTCAGCGGCGATGCTCTGTGCGGCGAACTGCACGATCTGGTTGATCGCGCGACGC
This sequence comes from Planctomycetota bacterium, assembly GCA_016872675.1. GTDB lineage: Bacteria > Planctomycetota > UBA1135 > UBA1135 > UBA2386 > UBA2386. Next base: position 55,821 of record VGZG01000008.1, on the reverse strand, counting down.
TGGTCGCCAATGTCGACGACGAGCGCGACCGACGGGCCCATGCCTTCGAGCGCCAGCCGGCCGAGCGCCAGCGTCATCGGCTGGCCGAGCGCGGCGCGCAGCGGACCGACCTTGACGCCCTGATCATCGAGTTGCGAGGCGAACTCGTTGGCGGCGAAGTCGAGCGGCGCGTCGATGCGCGACTCCTTCACGTCGGCCGGCAGCGTGGCCAGCGTCGACTCGATCAGCGCGGTCAGCGGCTGCGCGCTTGCGGCGGCGCGGCAGGCCGCCAGCCCGCCGAAACGCCACGTCGCGTAGGTCGACGCCGGCAACAGGTCTTCGGCGACGCGCGGCAGCGCGCGGGTCTCCTGGGCCAGCGCGGGCACGAGCAGCAGGAGCAGGGACAGGGCGGGGCGGAGCTGGTTCATGCGCAGTACGGAGCGGCCGACGATGCGGCTCTGGGCACACAGTATTGCAGAGCCACGGCGAATGCCTGAGCGCTCGCACCGAAGCTGCGGGAGAACCCGCGGTGCCGGTTCAGCCGTCGTCGCCGCCGGCTTCGGCGCCGGCGACCCCTGGTTCGTCGCCTGCAGGCGACAGGTCGTCGGCGTACAGCACGCGCAGCAGGTAGAGGCCCTGCGGCGGCGCGGTCGGGCCGCCAGCGCGGCGAGCGCGCGCGGCCAGGACCTCGGCGAACCACGCCGGCGGGCGATTGCCGTAGCCGACCTCCAGCAGCGTGCCGACGACGTTGCGCACCATGTTGTAGAGGAAGCCGCCGCCCTGCACGACGAAGTCGAAGCCGGCCGGCCTTTGCACGAGGTGCGCGTGGTGCAGCGTGCGCACGGTGCCGCGCTTGCGCGCGTAGCCGGGATTGCTGGCGAACGACGCGAAGTCGTGGCGGCCGACGAGACACTGCGCCGCCTGCCGCATGGCGGTGACGTCAACCGGGCGGCGGACCCAGTGGTACAGGTCGCGGCCGATCGCCGGCCGCACGGGCGCGGTCACGCAGCGGTAGGCGTAGCGCTTGCCACGAGCGTGGAAGCGCGCGTGGAAGCCATCGGGCGCGCGCACGACGCGCTGCACGGCGACGTCGTCGGGCAGGTTGGCGTTGAGCGCCAGCAGCAACCGCTCCGGCGCGAAGTCGCGCGCGATCGTCGCGTGCGCGCACTGGCCGAGCGCGTGCACGCCGGCGTCGGTGCGACCAGCGCCCTCGACGTGCGTGTCGGGGCAACCGATCGCCGCGAACGCTTCCTGCAGCGCCTGCTGCACGGTGCGGTAGCCGTCCTGCCATTGCCAGCCGTGGAAGGCCGTGCCGTGGTAGGCGATCGTCAGCAGGTAGGTCGGCACGGCGCGCACCATAGCGCGACCGCGCCGCGGCCGATCATCGCCGCAGCAGCAGCCACACCATCGCGCCGCCGACGAGGGCGGCGGCGGCGACGATCGCCGCGAGGATCGGGTTGCCGGCGGCGAAGAACAGCCAAGACGACCACGCGAGGCCAGCGGCGGCGAACGCCATCGCCATCGCGGCGCCCGCCGCGGAAACGCTCTTCGGCGGCGCCGGCAGCAGCTCGGTCAGGCGGCGCGGCAGCGCCTCCTTCGGCTTGATCGGCCCCTTCGGCGCGCGGGCGCCGTGCGGCGGCGTCGGCGCCTTGTTTGGCGCGGCCGACGCGACTGGCGCGACCTCGCCGAGCGCGTCGGCGCCAAACGCGAGCGCGTTGGCCGTCGCTTGCTGCGGCATCGCGCCCAACGTCAGCATGGCGGCGAAACCGTCATCGGCGACCGGCGCCCAATCGGCGTCGCCAGCGCTGCGCGCGGGCGCCTTGGCTGCCTTGCGCGACGTCGGCACTGGCGACGACGGCGTCTCAGCGAACAGGGTGTCGGCGGGCGTCGTCGGCAGGGCGCCCTTCTGGCTCATCGGCGCGGCGCCGCAGGAGAACGGGTCGTACTGCGTCATGGCTGGCCTCCGTATCGCCGGCGCAGGTAGCTCGACGGAATGCCGAGTTCCTTGCGGTGCTTGGTCACCGTGCGCCGGGCGCATTGCACGCCGCGCGCCTGCAGCCGGGCGACGAGTTCGTCGTCCGACAGCGGCGCCGACTTGTCCTCGGCCGCGACCAGTTCGGCGATCTGCTGCGCGATGGCCATGCGACCCTGGCCCGGCGCGGCGGCGCCAGCTTCGTCGGCGCGGCCGCCGTCGAAGAAGTCGCGCAGGCGGAACACGCCGCGATCAGTCTGCACGTGTTTGCCGGCGATGGCGCGACTGATTGTCGACGAGTGCAGGCCGAGCCCGGCGGCTACGTCAGCCATACGCAGCGGCTTGATCGCGGCGCGGCCCTGCTGCAGGAAGCCACGCTGTTCGCGCATGATCGCGTCGATGACGCGCAGCAGCGTCGCCTGCCGCTGCGCCACCGCCTCGATCAGGTCACGCGCCGAGCGCAGCTTCGGCCGCAGGTACGCGCGCACCTCGGGCGCCGTGGCCTTGGCCCGCGCCAACGCCGCGTACTCGGCGTTGACCTGTAGGTCGGGCAACGACGCGTCGTCGAGCGCGACGTGGACCTCGCCGTCGTGCAACCATGCGTAGGCATCGGCGTGCAGCCCGGGCGCGGCGGCGTCGGCGAAGCCGGCGGCCGGGCGCGGGTTGAGCACGCGGATGCGGGCAAGCAAGTCGTCGAGTTCGTCGACCGAGAGCGCCAGCGCACGCGCGACGTCGGGCACCTTGTTGCGCGCGAGGTCGGCGAGGTGCTCGCGCAGGATGCGCTCGATGGTCGGCAGGTCCGGGTCGGCGTGCGCTTGCAGCAGCATCGCGGCCACGGGATCCGGCGCGCCGAGGCCGCGCGGCTCAAGTTGCTGCAGTTGCGCGCGCGCTTGCGCGATCAGGTCCACGGGCAGGTCGAGGCGCGCGGCGAGTTCGTCGTCGGTCGCCGGCAGCAGGCCGCGCTCGTCGAGGTGGTCGACCAGCATCGCGACGGCGTCAGCGAGCAGCGCCGGCACGCCGCGGAAGGCGAGCTGGCCGCGCACGGCATCGTGCAGCGTCTCCGCCCGCGCCGGCACGTTGGCCAGGAACGCCGACTTGCCGTCCTCGCCATCGGCGGCGCCGCCGCGGCGCCAGTCGAAGCGCTCGTCATCGGCCGCGGCGCGCGGCGGCACAACCGGCGGCGGTTCGACCGCGGCGGGCGGCAATGCTTCGAGCGTCTCGTTCTGCTGCAGTTCGGCCTCGACCTTCGCCAGCAGTTCGGCCGTGGCGAGTTGCAGCACCTCGATCGACTGCAGCATCTGCGGCAGCAGCGCTAGGCGCTGCTCCTGTCGCTGGCCAAGTCGGAATTCGAGGGACATGTCGAACAGTCGCTCCCAGCGGGATTTCGGCCGTTCGCGGCAGCGAGCTTGAGCCGGGGGCGACGGTGTCGCGGAAATCGACACAGCCAGCGCAAGCGGCGGCGACGGCGGCAGTCCGGGCGACCGCATCGGTGCGCGGCTGGCGCCACGCCAGCCGTCCGCGGGCAGACCGCGCGCCGGCAGTCAGCGAGCGGCCCCGGAGCGACCCGAGCCGACGCCGTCAGCTCGGCCGACGGCGCTGCGGCCGCGCTTCCGGATTGGCCGCCAGCGGGTCTTCGGGCCAGCTGTGGCGCGGGTAGCGCCGCGACAGTTCGCGGCGCACCTGCGGATAGACGTTGGCCCAGAAGCTCGGCAGGTCGGTGGTCACCTGCACTGGCCGATGGTTCGGCGCCAGCAGTTCGAGCACCACCGGCACACGGCCGCCGGCGAGAGCGCCGACCGCGCGCAAGCCGAAGAACTCCTGCAGTCGGGCGGCGATCGTCGGTCCGGCCGGCGCGTCGTAGTCGACGATGGCGTCCCGGCCCGACGGCAGCTCGATGCGATCGGGCGCGCCCTGGTGCAGCGCGCGTCGCTGCGGCGACGTCAGTTGCGCCAACAGCAGTTCACCGACCTGGGCGTCGCGCAGCGCGCGCAGGTCCGTGCGATCGCCGAGCAGTTGCAGCGCCGCCGCGGCGACGGCGGCGTCGTCGAACGGCGGTAGCGCGAGGTCCGGCTGGCGCACGGCGAGCCAACGCAAGCGCGCCAGCAAGCGGCGCAGGTCCTTCTGTTCGCCGAGCCAACGCCACGGATCGCGCGCGAACACGGGCAGCAGCTTCTCGGCGGCCGCGCCCGCCGGCAGCTCGCCGCCGCGCGCCGAGCGCAGCGGCAGGTCGCGATAGCGCTGCTCGCGCACGGCGACAACACGACCGTTGGCTTCGTCGAGTTCGGCGACGACGACGGTGGCGAGCGCGCCGGCGGCGGCCTGCAGGTCGGCGGGCGCGAGTCCGGCGAACAGCACGACCTTCGACCGCTGCTGGCGGCCGGCTTCGTGCAGCCGCAACGCCACCACTAGTTCCTGGCCGTCGGCCGCGGCAGGCAGCACGAGCCCGCGACCGCCGACCATCGTCGCCGTGCGGGGTTCGCCGCCCTCGCTGCGCACGGCGACGCGATCGGGGAAGCCGGCGAGCAGGCAGCGGCCGAGCGACGTCGTGTCCCGGCCGTCGTCGCGGCGGCCGGCGAGCAGGCGGTCGCGCGCCGTCTTGACGGTGCGCGCCTGCCACGCCGAGAGGCCGACCTCGCGGCAGAGGTGCTCGGAAAAACCGCGCTCCTCGGCCAGCAGGAAGGCGTCGACCGCGACGTGCAAGTCGGCGCCGTCGCCGCGGCCGAGCTGGTCGACGTCGGCGAGCAGCGTCGCCGCGGTCGCGGCGGCGACAGCACAGCCGAGTTCGCGGCCGGCGAGCACGACGGCGCCAAGGCGCGGATGCAGCGGCAGCGCCAGCAGCGCCTGGCCGAACCGCGTCAACGCGCCGCTGGCGGCATCGATGGCGCCGAGTTCGCGCAGCAAATTGTCGGCGGCGGCGAGCGCGTCGGCCGGCGGCGCCTCGAACCAGCCGAACTGCCGCGGATCGCGGCCGGCGAAGGCGCGCACCAGCAGCGCTGGCCCGCACAGGTCGATGCGCTGCACGTCGGGCAGCGCGCGCGCCGGCATGCCACGTTCCTCGGGCGCGGTCCACGCGCGATAGCAGACGCCTGGGCCGGTGCGGCCAGCGCGGCCGGCGCGCTGCGTCGCCGACGCGAGGCTGATGCGTTCGAGCTGCAGCACGTCGACGCCGCGGCCGCGGTCGAAGCGCAGCTCGCGCGCAAGCCCGGTGTCGACGACGGCGGTGACACCGGCGATGGTCAGCGAGCTTTCAGCGACGTTGGTCGACAGCACGACCTTGCGCTGGCGCTGTGGCCGGATGGCGAAGTCCTGGTCGGCGGGCTCGAGGCGGCCGTGCAGCGGCAACACCAGCACATCGCGCCTGCGCGCGAGGTTGGCGAGCGCGTCCTCGCAGCGAGCGATCTCGCCGGCGCCCGGCAGGAACACCAGCACGTCGCCGGGGGTCTCGTCGAGCGCCTTCTCGACCAGGTTGCGCACGGTGACCTCGAGCGCATCGGGCGCGCTGCGCTCCAACCGCTCGACGCGCACCGGGTGCAACCGGCCGTCGGCCTCCACCACCTCGGCGCCGGCGAGGAACGCGCGCAGCGGCGCAGGATCGAGCGTCGCCGACATCACGCAGAGCTTCAGATCCTGGCGCACGGTGGCGCGCGCCTCGGCGAGCATCGCCAGCGCCAGGTCGCCTTCGAGGTGGCGTTCGTGGAACTCGTCGAGACAGACCGCGGCGACGCCCTCCAGGAACGGATCCTGCACCAGCTGGCGCACCAGCACGCCCTCGGTGACGAAGCGCACGCGCGTGCGGCCGGACACCTTGCTGTCGCCGCGCACTTGGTAGCCGACGAGGTCGCCGAGCGCCGTGCCGGTCTCCTGCGCCACGCGCACGGCGGCGGCGCGCGCGGCGAGCCGGCGCGGCTCGAGCACGACGACCTGGCCGCCGCGCTCGCCGAGCGCGTCGAGCAGCGCCGGCGGCACGCGCGTGGTCTTGCCCGAGCCCGGCGGCGCCATCAGCAGCACGGCGGTCGCACGCCGGAACGCCGCCAGCACGGCGGGCAGCGCGTCGTCGATCGGCAGCGGCTCGCGAACCGGCGTCACGACAGCGGGCGCCGGCCCTCAATCGCGTCGGCGAGGATCGAGGCCGAGACCTGCGCGATCGACCCGCCGGCCGGCAGGCCGCGCGCGAGCCGCGTGACCTTCACGCCGGTGCCGGCGAGCTGCTCGGCGAGCACGCGCGCGGTGCCTTCGCCTTCGAGGTCCGGATTGGTCGCGAGGCAGATCTCGGCGAACGTGCCGGAACGGGCCCGCTGCAGCAGCAAGGCCACCGTCAGGTCCTCAGGCCGCACGCCCTCGAGCTGCGACAGGCGCCCCTGCAGCACGTGGTAGAGACCCTGATAGCCGACGTCCTCGAAACGCGCGACCTCGCGCGGATCCTCGACGACGAGCAGCATGCTCCGATCGCGCGCCGGGTCGCTGCAGATGCTGCACGGATCGCAGGCGTCGAGCTGACCGCACTGGCTGCACGACTTGACTGCCGCGCGCACTTCCTCGATCGCCTTCGCTAGCTGCAGGGCCTCATCGGCCTCGACGCGCAGCAAGTGGTACGCCAACCGCTCGGCGGTCTTCGGGCCGACGCCGGGCAGGCGGTTGAGGCGCGTGATCAGCGCCTCGATCGTGCGGTCGCGGTGCGCCATCTCTGTGTGGGCGGGCGAGCCGCGGTCAGAGGCCCAGGCCCGGTAGATTGAGGCCGCCAGTGACCTTGCCCATCTCGCGTTCGCGCAGTTCCTTGGCCGCCTGCAGCGCCTGCCGAACGGCGGCGGTGACGAGGTCCTCCAGCGAGTCGACATCACCCGGATCGACGGCGGCCTTCTGGATCTTGACCGCCTGCAGTTCCTGGTTGCCGTTGACGTAGGCCTTGACGGCGCCGCCGCCGGCCGAGCCCTCCAGGACGCGCTCGCCGAGCGAGCGCGTCGCGTCGGCCATGCGCCGCTGCATGTCCTGCGCCTGCTTGAGCAGGCTCTGCATGTCGCCGAATCCGGGTCCCATGTCGTGTGTACCTCGGCGGCGATCATGCCGGCGCGGGGCCGCCCCCGCCACCGGCCGCTGCGCTTCCGTCGCGACGCCGCCGCGCGATCACTGCGGCGCCGCGCGGCCAGCGCCAGCGCGGCATCCGCCGTTCACGGCCGGATCGTCACGCGCAAGCCGGGGCTGCTCGCCCACAGCTGGCTGCCGCACAGGTCGAGCCACAGCGCCTGCGTGAAGATCTGCAGGCCGACGTTCGACGCGCTCGGCGGGATGCTCCACGGCATCACGCCTTGGCCGAAGCCGTCGGCCGTGATGCCGAGCGTCACCGCCGTCGCCGGGTCGACCAGCACATTGATGCCGATCACCGGCAGCGACGACTGGCCGAGCGCCAGCGCCATCACGCCGACCGTGCTGGCCTGCGCGTTGCCCATGACGAAGCCGTACGCGGCGTTGCCGACCTTCGGCTCGCTGTTGCCACCCAGCGTCGACGGGCCAGCGCAGCCCGGACTCGCAGCGCCGTAGGCCAGCAGGCCTTCGTCGCCGTTCAGCGTGCCGTCGCCGTCGCGGTCGAGCGCGACGCGGTTGCCCTGGCCCGGCGTCACGCAGGTGAACGCCAGCGCGGCGTTGCCGGCCTGCGCCTTGCTGACCAGCTGCGCCTGCGTGAACGGCCCGACGCCGGCGGCGTCCGCGCGCCACGTCGCCGCGATCGCGTCGTACAGCAGGCCGACCATGCGGCCATCGACGCGGCCGTGCGCGGTGACTTCGCAGTCACCGGCCGCCGCGCGCGTCGTGGTCAGCGCGAAGGCGTTCGTCGTCGCCGCCGCCGCCGCGTTGGCCTGCGTCAGCTGGAACTGGTAGCCGACCAGCGGCGCCGTGCCAGTGTCGAACACGTTGAGGAAGGTGACGATGTCGTCCTTCGTGGCCGCCGGCCACGGGTTGAACACCGGCTGCGCGAAGAAGTTCGTCAGGGTGTCGAGCGAACCGTCGTGCACGAAGCCGAAGCCGCTCTTCTGCGGGCCCGCCGTGCGGTTGAAGCCGCCCTTGCGGTACATGTTGCGCAGCTGCGGCACCTTCATCTGCTGCGGCTCCTGCAGGATGTTGGCGTTGATGACGAAGCCGTTGGTGCCGCTCGGCAGCGCGTGGCAGGTGTTGCAGCTGAGCAGCGCGGACGTCGGCTGGTTGTAGGCGACGAACCCCGCTTCCTCGTTGTTGCCGGCCGGCGCCGTGCGGCGCGTGCGGTCGAGCAGCTGGTTGGGGTTCGGCGGGTGCTTGATCGCCATCGCGAACTGCGTGTAGCTGGTTATGTCCGCCGCCGGCAGCAGCGCGCCGCCCATCAGCGACGCGAACGCGCCGTTGAACGCCTGGAAGTTGGCCTTGTCGCCGCGCCAGTGCAGCAGGCCGGTGCCCTGCATGCCGCGCAGCGTCTGCGTGGTCATCGGACCCTTCATCGGGTGGAACGGCACGAGGCCGATGAACGGCAGCGGCTGGTTGGCCGGCGCCGCCTCCATCACGCCGTTCGGGTCGCCGAGGTCCCAGGCGATGCCGTCGATGTCGCCGTCGATGTGGCAGGACGCGCACGACATGGTGCCGTTGCCCGACAGCTTGGCGTCGTAGAGGAACTTGCGGCCCTCGCGCGTCGCCAGCGGCATCGGGTCGAACGTCGCGATCGGCCGCTCGGACAGCACCGTGCGCGTGCCGGTGTCGACGACGCTCAGCGTGTCGGTCAGCCGGTTGAGCACGTACAGCCGCGGCTGGCTCGGGTGCAGCGCCAGCGCCCGCGGGCCGCGCTTCTGCCGCGTGTTGACCGTGCTGCCCGGCGTGACGCCGATCTCGATGCGCGCCTGCACGGCGCCGGCGAGGTTGAGCACGCCGATGCGGTCGGTGCCGTGCGCGGCGACGTAGACGAGGCCCGCCGTCGCGTCGATGGCGACGCCGAACGGCTCGGCCAGCGCCGTGCCCATCGCCGCCGTGTTCGGCAACTGGCTGTAGTTGACGCCCGGGTTGAGGTCGATCGGCGTGACCACCGGCGTGGCGCCGGTGGTGATCTTCGTCACCCGGCTGTCGACGGTGTGGCCGCGCAGATTGGGCTCGAAGCGCACGAGGTTGCGCGCCTCGATGTTGGTCACCCACAGGTCGCCGCTCGTCGGGTGCACCGCGATCGCGGTGTTGGTCGTGCCGACGCCGGGGAAGTAGCGCGTCACCGCCAGCGTCGCCGTGTTGATCTGCGCGACGTCGTTGTCCGGCAGCGTGTACGGGATCTGGCTCGCCCACGCCGGGTCGTTGGCGCGCACGATGATGCCCTGCGCCGGCGCCGCCGGCAGCAACGGGTTGGTCGGCGCCGGCGGCGCCTGCACGCCGAACGGCAGGATCGTCGTGCCGTTGCCGGAACGGTGCACCACGGCGTAAACGCGCGTGCCGTCGGGGCTGACCGCGAGCGCGCGCGGGTCCTTGCCGAAGATCGGGACCGTGCCGAGGCTGGCGCGCGTCGTCGCGTCGAACACCTGGATCTGGTCAGTCGTCGCCGCGCTGACGAAGGCCTTGCCGGCGGCGAACACGACGTCGCTCGGCTCGTCGACGACGCGCAGCGTGTCGATCACGCGGCGCTCGGGGATGCTGACGATGCTGACGCTGTCCGACAGCAGGTTGGTCACCCACACCTCGTCGCGCGTGCGCGGCTGCACCGACACCGGGTCCATGCCGACCGGGATCTCGGCCAGCAGGAACGGCTGCGTCGGGTCGCGCAGGTCGAACACGCCCAGGCGGCCGCCGACCGTGTCGGCGACGAACAGCCGCGTGCCATCAGGCGACATCCGCATCGGGTGGATCGGGCCGCTCTCGTAGTTCACCAACGACTGGGCCACCGCGGCCGATGTGACGGTGAGGGCAAGCAGAGCACTGAGTTGGTGGCGCATGGGTACCTCCGAGTCCGCGATCCAATGGTGCTCTGTGCCCGACGGGATGGTCAATACACGACGTCGGATTCGCCGGCCCGAATAAGGCGCCGGGACGCCGCCGCCGATGGGCGCACCGCCCCTGCCGGCGCCAGCGGGATCGGCTAACGTGCGGTGCTGCCGCCGCATGGTTGCCGCGGCCATTCCCGATCGCGCCAATCGCCATGCCCCACTCCCACCCCCTCGTCGCCTTCGCGCTGGCGCTCGCCGCCAGCGGCCTCGTCGCGCAGACCCAGCAGTTGACGCTGCCCGACAACCACTACCTGTCGGAGAACCCTAGCCAACTCGGCAACACCGGCTCCGGCGTCTGGTGGCGCGCCGCCGGTCCCAGCCGCTTCCAGATCGTCTACAACGGCAGCCACTTCACCGGCAACTCGGGCGTCACCGGCCCGATCACGATCACCAAGATCAAGTTCCGCGGCGAGGACGCGGAGACCAACCTCGGCGGCCAGGTCTACAACGGCGTCACCGTGCAGGTCGGCTCGACGACGCTCGCCGCCGGCGCACTGAGCACGACGTTCGCGGCCAACCTCGCGCCCGCCGCGCCGAGCACGACGACGATGGGCGCAGTCGGCACGACCAACGTCACCGTCGCGCCGGCGGCCGGCACGATGCCCAACAACTGGAACATCGAACTCGACCTCGTCGCGATGGGCATCGTCGCGCAGTTCAACCCGCTCGGCGCCGAGCCCAACCTGCTGATCGACGTCAACGTCCCGACGGCGCCGGCCAACGCGCCGCCGCTCGGCCTCATCGCCATGCAGAACACCACCGGCACGCTGGCGCAGATCCGCGGCCAGGGCCTGACAGCGACGGCTGCGGGCGCTGCGACCGGCACGCTCAACGCCAACCCGCTGGTGATCGGCGTCGAGTTCCTCGGGCCGGGCGGCTACACGACGGTGGTCGCGGCGAGCAACGAATTCTACGGCGGCGCCTGCGGCGGCAGCGCGTCGAGCTTCTACCAGGGCTTCGTCAACGGCCAGCGGTTCGACCTCGGCGCTGGCCTGACGCTGATCCCGGACAACAGCTCCGCTCCGACGACCTACACCATCACCTCCGGCGCCCCCGCTCCGGACCTGACCAAGGTCAACGTCTCGCCGAACTCCATCCTCGACGACGGCGTCGTCAACTTCCCGCTCGGCTTCAGCTTCCCGTTCCCGGGCGGCGCGACGACGACGATCGTGCCGAGCACGAACGGCTTCGTGTGGCTGGATGGCGCGATGACCGACAGCGCCTTCGCCGCCGTGGCCGCGCGCCTGCTCGGCGATCCGGTCACCGGCACTACCGCGCCGCTCTACAGCGGCGGGCGTCTGGCGATCCTCTGGAGCGACCTCAACATGCAGCGCAACGTCGGCCTCAACCCGAACGCCGGCCTGCACGTGCTGGTCGACTCGACCGGCGGCGCTGGCAACAACATCTGCTACGTCACCTGGCTCGACGTCGCGCCGTTCAACATCGTCGGCGGCACGGGCGTCAACGGGCATGCGCGCTGGACCCTCCAGATGGTCCTCTTCGAGAACGGCCTCGTGCAGTACCGCTACGGCAGCACGCCGACCTACGTCGGCGCGTCGACGGTGACCGTCAACTGCTACGCCGCGATGGTCGGCTTCTCGCCAGGACGCATCGGCGGCCTCGCCGGCGTCAACGCCGCCGATCCACAGAACCGCGACCTGTCGCTCGAGGCGCCGTTCAGCACGCAACCCGAGGGCGGCGTCGGCAACATCGGGCAGGTCGCGCTGACCACGCCGAACGCCGGCGGCGCGCAGTACGGTGGCCGCCTCTACCCCGGCCAGACCGCAACGTGGAACGCGACGAACGTGCCGGCCGGCACGCTCCTCGGCGCGCAGTTGATCGACCTCGCGTCGAGCCGCCCCGGCCTGCAGATCCCGACGATCACCGCGCCGGGCTGCATGCTCAGCACGACGACCGGCGCGACGCTGTGGGAGCTCTTCGTGCTGCCGGCGTCGACCGCGGTCGGCACCGTGCCACTGGCCGTTCCGCCAGGCTTCTCCGGCACGACGATCCACGCGCAGTTCGTCACGCTCGGCGGCCTGTTCGGCGCAGCCGACCTGATCACGTCGTCGAGCAACGCAATCGTGCAGGTCATCGGCCTGAACTGATTGCTGGGTCGCCGGCGCTACGCGGGGAGCAACGGTTGGCGAATCACGCCGCCAGCCCCGCGGCGCCGGCTCCATGGACGTTCCACACGCCGCCGCAGCAGGCGCTGGGTCGCCGGCGCTACGCGGGGAGCAACGGTTGGCGAATCACGCCGCCAGCCCCGCGGCGCCGGCTCCATGGACGTTCCACACGCCGCCGCAGCAGGCGCTGGGTCGCCGGCGCTACGCGGGGAGCAACGGTTGGCGAATCACGCCGCCAGCCCCGCGGCGCTCACTCCTGCAGGTTGCCGCCGCCGTCCCATGGCGGCGCATCGCTGCCGCCGTCGTTCGCCGGCGCCTCCGGGTCCTTCGGCTTCGCCGCACGATCCTCGGGGTTGACCTGCACGACGCGACCCTTGAAGGCGCCCATCACGCGCTTGGTGGCGTCGCCCGGATCGACCTTCGGCGACGGCGCAGCGACGCCGCCGTTGCCATGCGTCGGCAGCCGCCACTCGACCTTCAGCGGCCGGCCGGCGGCGTCCTGCATGGCGCGCACGAGGTCCTGCTGGACCGCCGTCGACGCCAAGCGGTCGTGGTACATCTTGCGCTCGGTCTGCAGCGTGACGACGACGCGACCGTCGGCGTCCGGCCCCTGGAACGCGCACTGCTCCAGCGTGCCGGCGAGCAGCGGCTTGTCCTTGAGCGCTCCGAGCACGCGGCCCTTGAGGTCGCCGGCAGCGGCCGGCGGCAGCGGCGCGCCCGGCTTCGGCGACGACGGCGCGGCGGCGCGTGCGGACGCCGGTGGCCCGCCGGCCGGCGGGCGCGCGCCGGCGCCGGACAGCGGCTTTGGCGCGGTGGCCGGCGCGGCGACGCCGCCGGCGCGCAGCTCGGCGACGAGGTCGCCGAGCGATGGCAGCGCGCCGGCTTCGGCCATGCGCACCATCGCGACCTCGAACACGACGCCACGGTCTTCGAGCCGGCGCAGCCGCTCGCGGCCGAGCAGGCCAGCGCCCACCATCGCGTCGAGCCGCTTGTCGTCGGTCGCCGCGGCCATCGCCTGCAGCCGTTCGCGCAGCGCGCCGGAGACCGGCACGAGCCCGGTGTCGGCGCCGTCGATGCGGAGCAGCAGCAGCCAGCGCAGCGCCTCGACGATCTCGCCGAGCGCCTCGCGTTCGTCGGCGCCCTGCTCCTGCAGCGTGCGGGCGAAGTGCACGCCGGCCTTGGCGTCGCCGGCGAGCAGGCGTTCGACCACTTCGACGACCGCGTCGAGGCCGACGCGCGCGACCAGCGCGCGGTAGGCGGCGAGGTCGAACTTCGCGCCGAGTTCGCGCGCCAGCGGCAGCACGCGTTCGAGCGCCGTCTCGGCGTCGCGCACGCCGCCGCGCACCGACATGGCGATCTCGGCGAGCACGTCGTCGGGCACCGCCACCTTCTCGGCGGCGGCGATCGCGCCGAGCCGCCGCTTGAGGTCGTCCTCGCCGACGCGCTTGAACAGCAGCACCTGGCAGCGCGAGCGGATCGTGTCGGGCACCTTGTGCAGCTCGGTGGTCGCCAGCACGAACACCACGCCGGGCGGCGGTTCCTCCAGCGTCTTCAAGAACGCGTTGAACGCGTTCTTCGTCATCATGTGCGCCTCGTCGAGGATGACGACGCGATAGCGCGACTGCATGGTCGCGAAGCCGACCGTCTCGCGCAGCCGCCGCACATCGTCGACGAGATTGTTGCTGGCGGCGTCGATCTCGAGCACGTCGGGGTTGCTGCCATCGAGGATCGAGACGCAGGTCGCGCACGTGCCGCACGGCTCCGGCGTCGGGCCCTTCGCACAGTTGAGGCAGCGCGCCAGGATGCGCGCCGAGGTCGTCTTGCCGACGCCGCGGCTGCCGGAGAACAGGAACGCGTGCGGCACGCGGCCCTGCTGCAGCGCCACGCGCAGCGACTGCAGGACCTCGTCCTGGCCGACCATCTGCTGGAACGAGGTCGGCCGGAACCGGCGCGCGACGACCTGGTAGGTCGCGTCGCCGGGCTGTTCCTTGTCGCGCGCTGCCGCCATGGGACGGAGTGTGCCGGCGCGCGGGGCGGCGGGGAAGCCGCAAGGGCCCGCCGTCAGCGCACCAGGCCGCCGACCGGTGGCGCGACCTCGAGCGGGAACGCCCAACCCGACCAGCCGTGCAGCCACACCGGCAAGCCGACGAGCGCGGCGAGGTTGGGGATGGCGAACGCGAACGTCGCCTGGCCGCTGGCGTCGGTCAGCCCGAACGCGACCTCGAACGAGCCGCCGAGCGGCGCGCCCCACGGCTGCGACGTGAACGGCAACGGCGTCGACGCGATCGCGTGGCTGAGGTGCACGCCGACGGGCACGATCGGTCCGGCGCGGTAGCCGACGGCGAACGTGCCGCCGCGGACCACCGGGCCCGCGCGCTGCGCGCCGAGGCCCGACGGCGCTGGCGCCGGCAGGCATGCCGGCGTGTTCGAAGCGATGCGCACGAGCCGCGCCACGCCGGCGCCACCGACCGCGCACGACGCGCCGATGCCAGCACCGCGCTCGATCGTGCCGTCGGTCGCGAACAACTGGCCCGCGGCCGACACGTCGACGCCAGCGCCGCCGGCTTGCGTGCTGCTCGATCCGCCGAGGAACACACTGTGGCTAGCGTGCAGCGACCCGGTGACCCACGCCGCCGCCAGCGGGAAGCCGAGCACCCACGCACCGGTGAACGCGCACTGGCTCGCGGTCGCGCGCCCCTCGACGCGCAGCGTCGGCCCCTGCGACGTGACGTTCTGCAGGTGCACGACGGCCCCCGAGCCGACGCGCAGGCTGCCGTTGGCGAAGCCCTGCGACGCGGCGATCGTGCAGTCTTCGAACACCGCGTCGGACGCGACGAAGAGCTCCGGATGCGCGCTGGCGAACGTCCCCGCGGCGGGGAACTGGAACGTCAGGCCGACGATGTGGATCGTCTGCCCGGCGGGCGCGGCGAACTGCATCGGCGTGCCGACGGGCGGAAACGGGTTGCCGCTGACGAGGTCGATGACCACAGCGCCCGGGCCGGTCGGCCGCAGCGTCACGCCGACGCTGCACGCGAACGCCGGGTACGTGCCGGGTGCGATCGCGACGACGGCCCCCGGCGACGCGACGGCCAGCGCCGCCGGGATCGACGCGAAGGCGCCAGGACCGACGGTCAGGACCGCCTGGGCGCAGACCGGCGCCACGGCCACGGCCGACGCGCACACGCAGGACAGCACGATCGTTCGCATGGCGAGCTGCCGCGCGCGGGCGGCGCGGCGATGCCGACGGCAACGAATCGGCTCGCCGATTGTACGCGCGCGGCGAGCTCGCTACAACGTCCCGCCCATTCTCCGCCCAGGCGCCTCGGACCCCGGTCCGGCGCGAGCAAGCGGCTGCGTGGAGAGGTGACCGAGCGGCTTAAGGAGCTCGCTTGGAAAGCGAGTGCAGCCCACAAGGTTGCCGGGGGTTCGAATCCCCCCCTCTCCGCCAGTTCTCGCACGGTTCGCGAAGGTGGGGTCCGCCGGGTCCCGAGCAAGGGGGCGGCGTGAACCTGGTCAGGTCCGGAAGGAAGCAGCCATAAGCGTGCAGCTTCTTGTGCCCGGGGCGCCTGGTGGGTTCCACCTTCGCGGGCCGTGCGGGACGTTTCCCTCGGCGGCGGACTGCCAGCGTGGAGCGAATGCGCCGCTCAGCCGCCCGCAGCGGCGGCGCCGTCGCCCATCGCCGCGCCGCGCCCGCTGCGGCCCTCGCGCGCCTCGTTCGCGCCGGCCGCCGCCAGATAGCGCCGCGGCAGCGACGCGCGCAGCAGCGTCGTCACTTCATAGGCCGAACCACCCGGCTCGACGCGCTCCTCGGCGACGATGCGCTCGCCGCCCTGCGCGCCGAGCCACACGACCTCGTCGCCGAGCGCGGCGCCCGGCACGTCGGTCACGTCGACGACGGTCTGGTTCATGCTGACCGCGCCGACGATCGGCGCGCGCACGCCGCGAACCAGCACCGGCGCGTCGGCCCACCGCGCGCGCGGCAGGCCGTCGGCGTAGCCGAGCGGCACGAGACCCACGCGGCTCGGCCGCGCGCAGGTGAACGCGCTGCCGTAGCCGACCGGCGCGCCGGTCGGCAGATCGCGCAGGCCGACGAGCCGCGCCTTCAGCGCCAGCGCCGGGCGCAGGTCGAGTGGGCCGCGCACGCGCGCGCCGTGGAACGGATCGAAGCCGTACAGGCCGCCACCGACGCGCACGGCCTCGAGCCGCGCCTGCGGCACGGCGAGCGTGCCGAGCGTGTTGCTGACGTGCCGCCGCGCGCCGCGCAGCGCCCGGCAGCCGTCGACGGCGGCGTGGAACGCAGCCAGTTGCGCCTGCATCGCCGCCGTCTGTTCGACCGTCGTGGCGGCGAAGTGCGTGTAGACGCCGGCGACCGCCAGCTTGCCGCGCTGCACAAGGCGCTCGACGAATGGGTTGAGCGCGTGCGGCGCGACACCGTGCCGGCCCATGCCGGTGTCGACCTCGACATGCACCGGCAGGTAGCGCCGCGTCGCCGCCGCCAGCGCGTGCGCCAGTTCAACGGTCGCAACCGTCGCCGTCAGGCCATGCTGCACGACGAGCCCCGCTTCGGCCGGCGCCGTCGGGCCGGCAATGAGGATCGGCGCGATGACGCCGGCGTCGCGCAATTGCGCGCCTTCGTGCACGTTGGCGACCGCGAGCTCCGAAGCGCCGTGCTGCAGCGCCGTGCGCGCGCAGGCGACTATGCCGTGGCCATAGGCGTTGGCCTTGACGACGGCGATCAGGCGGCAGCCCGCAGGCAGCAGACGACGGAACGCACGCACGTTGTGCGCGACGGCGTCGAGGTCGACGTCGACCCACGCCGGCGTCGACAACGCCGGCGCTGCTTCGATGGGAATCCGCAGCATGCCCTAACCGCGCGGCGCACTGTACCGGAGCGTGCGCGGCTTTGCTCGCGTCTCGTCCTGCACATTGCGGCCACCGTCGGCGGCGCGCTACCGTCGCGGTGTGGCCATGAACCCGACCCCGATCCTGCGGCGCCTGCTCGCCGCGACCTTCGCCGTTCTCCCCTTTGCCTGCACGCCGATGACCGACCCGCAAGTTGCTGCGCCAGCGAGCGCCGACGACCCGTACCTGTGGCTCGAAGACGTCGGCGGCGACCGAGCGCTCGCCTGGGTGCGCGCGCAGAACGAGGTCAGCACGAAGCAGCTGACCGGGTCGCCGTCGTTCGCCAAGACGCAGGCGCGCATCCTGGCGATCCTCGACAGCAAGGAACGCATCCCCTACGTCGGCAAGCAGGGCCCGCACCTCTACAACCTGTGGCAGGACGCGCACAACCCGCGCGGGTTGTGGCGGCGCACCACCGCCGACGAGTACCGCAAGGACCAGCCGGCCTGGGAGGTCGTGCTCGACCTCGACGCGCTCGGCAAGCAGGAAGGCGAGAACTGGGTGTGGAAGGGCGCGAGCTGGCTGCTGCCCGACCGCGACCGCGTGCTGCTGTCGCTCTCACGCGGCGGCGCCGACGCCACCGTGGTGCGCGAGTTCGACGTGACCACGAAGCAGTTCGTCGCCGACGGCTTCACGCTGCCCGAGGCGAAGAGCACGGTCGGCTGGCACGGGCGCGACGCGATCTTCGTCGCCACCGACTTCGGTCCGGGTTCGCTGACGACTTCCGGCTACCCGCGCATCGTCAAGCGCTGGCAGCGCGGCACAGAGCTGGCGCAGGCGACCGTCGTCGGCGAGGGCAAGCCCGACGAGATCTACTGCTTCGCCTTCCGCGACCAGACCAAGGGCTTCGAGCGCGACTTCGTCTTCCGCGGGCTGACGTTCTACACCAACGAACTGCACTGGCTGCGCGACGGCGTGGCGACGAAGCTCGCCAAGCCCGACAGCGCCAACGCCGGCGTGCACCGCGAGTGGCTGCTGATCGAGCTGCGCGACGACTGGACGGTCGGCGGCGCCACCTTCAAGGGCGGCTCGCTGCTCGCCTGCCGGTTCGACGACTTCGTCGCCGGCAAGCGCGCCTTCGACGTGCTGTTCGCGCCGAGCCCGACGACGTCGCTGAGCGGCTGGTCGGGCACGAAGAGCCACCTGCTCGTCAGCACGCTGGAGGACGTCAAGTCGCGCGTCACCGCGTGGACGTTCGCCGACGGCAAGTGGTCCAGCGCGCCGCTGCCCGGGCTGCCGGAGTTCGGCGCGGTGAGCGCGACGCCGGTCGACGACGAGGACGGCGACGACTACTGGCTGACGATCACCGACTACCTGACGCCCACCAGCCTCTGGCAGGGCACGGTCGGCAAGGGCGCGGCGGCGCAGTGGAAGAGCCTGCCGAAGTTCTTCGACGCCAGCGGCCTGCGCGTCGAGCAGCGCTTCGCCACCTCGGCCGACGGCACGCGCATCCCGTACTTCCTCGTCGCGCGCCACGACCTCGCGCGCGACGGCGGCAACCCGACGCTGCTGTACGGCTACGGCGGCTTCGAGGTGTCGCTGACGCCGGGCTACGGCGCCTCGGTCGGCGCGTCGTGGCTGCAGCAGGGCGGCGTGTACGCGGTCGCCAACATCCGCGGCGGCGGCGAATACGGCCCGCGCTGGCACCAGGCGGCGCTCAAGCAGAACCGCATGAAGTGCTACGAGGACTTCGCCGCGGTCGCGCGCGATCTGATCGCGCAGAAGATCACGTCGCCGCAGAAGCTCGGCATCCAGGGCGGCAGCAACGGCGGCCTGCTGATGGGCAACATGACGACGCTCTACCCCGAGTTGTTCGCCGCCGTCGTCTGCCAGGTGCCGCTGCTCGACATGAAGCGCTACCACAAGCTCCTCGCCGGCGCGTCCTGGATGGGCGAGTACGGCAACCCGGACGTGCCCACGGAGTGGGCGTATCTGCAGCGCTGGTCGCCGTACCAGAACGTCAGGCCGGGGGTGAAGTACCCGCGCGTGCTGTTCACCACCTCGACGCGCGACGACCGCGTGCACCCCGGCCACGCGCGCAAGATGTTCGCGCGCATGCAGGAGCAGGGCCACGACGTCCTCTACTACGAGAACATCGAGGGCGGCCACGGCGGCGCGGCGGACAACAAGCAGGCGGCGTTCATGAGCGCGCTCAGCTTCGAGTTCCTCTGGCGCGTGCTCGGCGGCTGACGGACCGCCCGCTCACGGCCGCGCCGGCAGCGGCGCGGCCGTCGGCAAGGCCTTCCGCTTGCCGCCGACGGCGAAGCGACGCCCGCGGCCCTGCCAGTCGCCGGCCCACGCGGTGGCGCCATCGGGGCCGGCGGCGACGCCGGGCTGCAGGAACTAGCGCCAGCAGGTCGGCAGCATGACGGACGTGCCGCGCCTGCTGGTCAACCTTGCCGTATCGAGTGGTCGACGCCTTGGTCCCAGGTTCGCGGCGTCGGCATGGACCGCGGCCCGCGAGCGCGTGACGGCAACCCGCGCCGCTTGCTGTCGGTCGCGACGGCTCGAGCCAGCCGCCCTCGCCACACGAAACACTGTTGCGCCATGCCGAGGCGGGGGGTTAACTCCTCGCCCGCCGCCGGAGAGGTGGCAGAGTGGCCGATTGCGTCACCTTGCTAAGGTGATGTACCGGAAACGGTACCGGGGGTTCGAATCCCCCCCTCTCCGCCAGTTTCCTCGCGCGAGGAACTGGGTTCCCGCGCCGGTCAGGCGAGGGCGGCTCCGTGCACCATGGCGCCCCAAATCCTGCGACCCGAAGCCCTGCTCAGCGGCTTGTTCTGCGCGCTCGCCGCGTGCACCGGCCCGTCGCTGCGCCTCGACGAGCAAAGCGGCCACCCGCTGTTCCTCGACGGCCGCGCCGCCGCCGCCGGTGAGAGGCCATATCGCTACTACGGCACGACGGTCTGGGACGCGCTGCCGCGCGACGTCGACGGCCGCGCCGACTGGAGCAACCGGCCGACTCGCGGCATGGTCGCGGTGCCGCCGCCAGCGCCGCTTTGGCTGTTCCCGTTCGATCTGCCGATCGAGCTGATCGTGCGCGCGCTGTCCGGCCGACCCGACCAGACAGCGGCGGTGCGCGTCGACGCCGCTGCGCCCGATCCTCGCGGCGAGGACGAAATCGTCAACGTCGAGCTCGCCGGACTGGCGGCGCGCGCGCGCGCCGCAAGGGCGAGCCGATGAGCTCGCGCAACCCGCTACTGCACGGTCGCAAGCGGGCGCTCGTGCACGGCCTCGGGCGCTTTGGCGGCGGCCGCGAAGCGGTCCGCTACCTCGCCCAGCACGGCCTTGCCGTGCGGATCGCCGACAAGAGCGCTGGCGACGACCTACAGGCGGTGCGCGACAGCCTCGCTGGCCTGCCCGGGCTCGACTGGCAGCTCGGCCGCGAGGACGAGGCGCTGCTCGACGGCGTTGATCTGTTCGTCGCCAACCCCGGCGTGCCTGACCAGAACCCGCTGCTGACGGCGGCGCACGCCCGCGGACTCGCGCTCACGCAGGAAGCGGACCTGTTCCTCGCCGGCTACCCAGGCCGCGTCGTCGCGGTCACCGGCACCAACGGCAAGTCGACGACGTCGACGCTGCTGCACCAAGCGCTGGTCCACAGCGGCGTCGACGCGCTGCTCGGCGGCAACATCGGCCACAGCCTGCTCGCCGACGAGGCGAAGTGGCGGTCCGACCAGATCGCGGTGCTGGAGATCAGCAGCTTCCAGCTCGAGCGCATGGCGCCGACGGCGCGCGTGCACGGCGCCGTGTTCACGCGCGTGCTGAAGGACCACGTCGACCGCCACGGCACGCTCGCCGCCTACCACGCCGCCAAGGGCCGGCTCGGTCCGGCAGCGACGCACTTCGTCGTGCACGCCGCCGATGACGCGGTGGCGCAGGCCTACGCCACCGCCGCGCCGCTGCGGCTGCGCTTCGCGGCCGGCTCGCCAGGGCCGCACGGCGCTGGCGTGCTGGACGGCTGGATCGCGCTGCGCACCGGCGACGGTCCGGCCGCGCGCATCGTGCACGAGGACGCGCTGCAGCTGCTCGGCGCCTTCCAGGTCGAGAACGTGATGGCCGCCAGCCTCGCCGCGCGCATGGTCGGCGGCACGCCGCACGGCATCGGCATGGCGATGGCGACCGCCAAGCCGCTGCCGTTCCGCCTGCAGTTGCTGGCGACGCGCGACGGCGTGCGCATCTACGACAACGGCGTCTCGACCGAGGTCGAGTCGACGCGCTCGGCGCTGCAGGCGCTGCGCGGCCGCGTGCACTGGCTCGGCGGCGGCAAGAGCAAGGACGGCGACTACCGCGCCGTCGCCGACGCGGTCGTCCCCCACGTCGCCTCGGCCCACCTGTTCGGCGCCGCCGCCGAGCCGCTCGCCGCGGCGATCGCCGGCCGCGTGCCGACGACGACCGCCGCGCGCGTGCCGGCGGCGTTCGCGCAGGCGCTCGCCGCCGCCGCGCCCGGCGACGCGGTGCTGTGGAGCCCCGGCTTCGCCTCCTTCGACCAGTACCCGAACTTCCGCGCCCGCGCTCTCGAGTTCCACGCGCTCGTCGGCGGCCGTGCGGTCGGCGCGGCGGATGGCTAGACTGCGCGACACTGCGATGAACTACTGTGACGCATGCCAAAAGGCGATCGCGACGATCGTCGTCATGGACCTGACCGAAGGCGCCGTCACCGGCTCCCAGCATGTCTGTCAGGCCTGCGCCGAACAGCTCGGCGTCGGCGCGCCCAAGGCGCCGAAGTTCTCGCCGGAGATCCTCGAGGACCTGCTCGGCGGCCTGAAGCAACCGCGCAAGGCGGTCGCGCACACCCACCTCGACAGCTGTCCGGGCTGCGGCCTCTCGGTCGTCGACTTCCGCAGCAAGGGGCGGCTGGGCTGCCCGCGCTGCTACGACGCCTTCCGCGCCGAGCTGATGCCGCTGCTGCAGCGCATCCACGAAGCGCAGTTGCACACCGGCCGTCTGCCCGCCGTCATCGGCACGCCGCCGGCGCCGATCGACGGCCGCTCGCTGACCGACGTGCGCCGCCGCCTCGAGGACGCGGTCCGCGGCGAACGCTACGAAGAAGCCGCCCGCCTGCGCGACGAGCTGCGCAAGCTCGAACGCGGCGCCGCCACCTGATCACCTGACCCCGCCGACTGATACCGCCGAACCCGCACGCGCCGTGAGCAAGTCCCGCAAAGGCGACAAGTCCCCCGAGTGGAAGTCCGGCACCTGGCTGGCGGCCACCGGCCCAGAGCACGACATCGCCATCTGCACGCGCGTGCGATTGGCGCGCAACCTGCAGGGCTTTCCGTTTGCGCCGCGCCTCGACGACGCGCCGTCGCGCCAACTGTACGATTTCATCACCGGCCGGCTGCGCCAGAGCGGCCTGCCCGAGCCGCTGCAACTGCTCGACCTCGAGTCGATCGACGAACTCGAACGCTCGGTGCTCGTCGAGCGCCACCTGATCAGCCGCGAGCTCGCCGGCAGCAAGCGGCCGAGCGGCGTCGCCGTCGACGCCGACGAGAGCGTCGCTGTGATGATCAATGAGGAAGACCACCTGCGCATCCAGGTGTTCGCCTCGGGCCTGCAGACCGAAGCCGCGTGGCGGCGGGCCGAGCGGCTCGACGACGCGCTGCTGCAGCGGCTGCCGGTCGCGTGGTCGGAGGAGTTCGGCTTCCTGACCAGCTGCCCGACCAACACCGGCACCGGCATGCGCCTGTCGGTGATGCTGCACCTGCCGGGCCTCGTCTGGTCGGAGGACATCGACAAGGCCACCAACACCGCGCAGAAGATCCACCTCGCGGTGCGCGGGCTGTACGGCGAAGGCAGCCGCGCGCTCGGCGACTTCTACCAGGTCAGCAACCAGGTCACGCTCGGCCGCGACGAACAGCAGATCCAGGCCGATGTGCTGCTCGCCGTCGGCCGCATCGTGCAGTGGGAGCGCGAGGTGCGCACCGCGCTGCTGCGCGGCTCGGCCCGCGTCCGCACCCTCGACCGCGTGCAGCGCGCGCTCGGCACGATCGAGCGAGCGCAGATCCTGACCAGCGAAGAGGCGCTCGGCTGCCTGTCGGCGCTGCGCTTTGGCCGTGAGGAAGGGCTGGCCGAGGGCTTCGACATTCCGGCGGTCAACCGCGCCCTGCTGCTGTCGCAGCCGGGCCACCTGCAGCGCCACACCCGCGAACTGCTGCGGCCCGAGGAGCGCGACCAGCGCCGGGCCCAGTTGCTGCGCGAGGTCCTCGGCCTGAGCCGCTGAGCGGGTCGCTGGCCAACGTCCGCCCGGGCGCCCGCCCGACGGCGCCGGGCCGAGCGCCCCGACCGACCGCGCCCCGACCCTGCCGGCCACCGCCTTGAGCCTGCCTCCATAGGCCCCTTCCTTCCGGCAGTTCCAACGCCGAAAAAGTGGCTGCGGACGTACGGCGGACTGGAACTGTAAGTGATGTAAATCCTATACCCCCTCGTGCCGATCTAACGATCGGACGCTTCGCCACACCGAGGACTTACGCGCATGTTCGACCGCTTCACCGATCGCGCCAAGAAGGTCATGAGCTTCGCCCGCCAGGAGGCGATGAAGTTCAACCACGAGTACATCGGAACCGAGCACATCCTGCTTGGCCTCGTCCAGGAGGGCAGCGGTGTCGCGGCCAACGTGCTCAAGAACATGACGATCGACCTCGAGAAGATCCGCCACGAGGTCGAGAAGATCGTCAAGACCGGCCCCTCGATGGTGACCATGGGCCAGCTGCCGTTCACGCCGCGGGCCAAGAAGGTGCTCGAACTGTCGTTGGAAGAGGCCAGCCAGCTGAGCCACAACTACATCGGGACGGAGCACTTGCTGCTCGGCCTGATCCGCGAGAACGAGGGCATCGCCGCGCAGGTGCTGATGAACCTCGGCGTCAAGCTCGACGAGGTCCGCGAAGAGGTGCTGGAGTTCCTCGGCGCCTCGGAGGGCAGCAACAGCGGCGGCGACGACGAGAACGAGAGCTCAGGCGAGTCGAGCGGCGGCCGCGGCGAGCGCAGTGAGTCCTCGAGTTCGTCGCCGGCGACCGGCAACACGCCGTCGGGCGGCAAGAGCAAGACCCCGGCTTTGGACTCGTTCGGCCGCGACCTGACCGAGCTCGCTCGCGACGGCAGCAAGCTCGACCCGGTCATCGGCCGCGACCAGGAGATCGAGCGCGTCGTGCAGATCCTGTCGCGCCGCACCAAGAACAACCCGGTGCTGCTCGGCGAAGCTGGCGTCGGCAAGACAGCGATCGTCGAAGGCCTGGCGCAACGCATCGTCAAGGGCACCGTGCCCGAGATCCTGCGCCGCAAGCGCCTCGTCGTGCTCGACCTCGCGATGATGGTCGCCGGCACCAAGTACCGCGGTCAGTTCGAGGAGCGCATCAAGGCGGTGATGACCGAGGTGCGCCGCGCCAAGGACGTCATCCTGTTCATCGACGAGTTGCACACGCTGGTCGGCGCCGGCGGCGCCGAGGGCGCGATCGACGCCAGCAACGTGCTCAAGCCGGCGCTGTCGCGCGGCGAGGTGCAGTGCATCGGCGCCACCACGCTCGACGAATACCGCAAGTACATCGAGAAGGACGGCGCGCTCGAGCGCCGCTTCCAGACCGTCACCGTCGAGCCGCCAAGCCCCGAGCAGACGGTCGAGATCCTGAGGGGGCTGCGCGACAAGTACGAGGCCCACCACCGCGTCACCTACACCGACGACGCGCTGAAGTCGGCTGTTGAGCTGTCGACCCGCTACATCTCCGGCCGCTTCCTGCCGGACAAGGCGATCGACGTCATCGACGAAGCCGGCGCGCGCATCCGCATCAAGTCGATGACCTCGCCGCCCGACCTGCGCGACATGGACGTCGAGATCGCCCGCCTCAACAAGGAAAAGGAGGAGGCGGTCGCCGGCCAGGACTTCGAGCGCGCGGCCGACCTGCGCGACCAGGCGTTCAAGCTCGGCAAGAAGAAGGAGGAGATCCAGCGCGATTGGCGCGACCGCGAGAACTCGCGCGAATCCGGCGGCCTCGTCGACGAAGAAGTGATCGCCGAGACCGTCTCCAAGATGACGGGCATCCCGCTCAACCGCCTCGACCAGGCGGAGGCGCAGCGCCTGATCAACATGGAGAAGGAGCTGGGCAAGGACGTCATCCACCAGGAGCGCGCCATCGGCTCGATCGCCAAGGCTGTCCGCCGCTCGCGCGCCGGCCTCAAGGATCCCAACCGCCCGATGGGCAGCTTCGTGTTCCTCGGCCCGTCCGGCGTCGGCAAGACCTGGCTGTCCAAGTGCCTCGCCAAGTTCATGTTCGGCAGCGAGGACGCGATCATCCAGATCGACATGTCCGAGTACATGGAGAAGCACAACGCTTCCCGCCTCGTCGGCGCGCCTCCGGGCTTCGTCGGCTACGAGGAAGGCGGCCAGCTGACGGAGAAGGTCCGCCGGCGTCCCTACTCGGTCGTGCTGCTCGACGAAATCGAGAAGGCGCACCCGGACATCTTCAACATGCTGCTGCAGATCATGGAGGAAGGCCGGCTGACCGACTCGTTCGGGCGGCACATCGACTTCCGCAACGTGATCCTGATCATGACGTCGAACATCGGCGCCAACCTGATCAAGAACAGCACCGGGCTGGGTTTTGGCAAGTCGGGCAAGGAGGGCGGCGCCGACAAGATGAAGACCATGATCATGGGCGAAGTGGAGCGCCACTTCCGCCCCGAGTTCATCAACCGCCTCGACGAGATCGTCATCTTCAACCAACTCGGCCGCGACGACATGCAGCGCATCGTCGAGAACGAGCTCGCCAAGGTGAGCAAGCGCGTCAAGCAGAAGGGCCACGTGCTCGAGGTCGACCAGTCGGTGGTCGACTGGCTGATCAAGAAGTCCTTCCACGAGGACTTCGGCGCGCGGCCGCTCAAGCGCGGCATCGAGAAGCACCTCGAGGACCCGCTGTCCGAGCAACTCCTGCGCAGCGAGTTCGACAAGCCGTACACCATCAAGGCGACGGCAGTCGACGACGAGATGAAGTTCGAGTTGATCGAGCTGCCCGTCGCGCCCAAGCCCGAGCCGGTGAAGGGCGGCGGCGACAAGAACAAGTGACGGCGGCGCGCTGACGCCGACGCGACAGACGGGCGGCCTGCGGGCCGCCCGTCGTCGTTTCCAGGGCGCCGAAGCGTCAGCTGCGGCCGAGGCCGCGCTGGCGGCGCTCGACCTGCTGCGCGAAGCAGCGCTGGATGATGCGCTGCTGCGCCGTTGTGTCGATCGCGGTGAACACCAGTCGCGACTCGTAGCCAAGGCCCTGGTCGACGGGGCACGGGCTATTCCGCGCGTCGACGAGGACGCAATCGAGCACCTTCGCCACCGCCTTCACCGGCAGTTCCTTCGAATCGAGCGACAGACGCATGTTGACGACTTCGCCGACCGGCAGGGCCGCCTCGGTACGCATGCGGATGCCGCCGCCGCCGATGTCGACCGTGATCCCGCGCGCGATCTCCAACTGACCGCCGACCGAACGAGTGACGACCACCTGGCAGGCGAGGTTGCGGCGCAGCAGCGCGCGCCGCCGCAGCGCCTCGAAGCCGCTGCGTTGGGTGGGCATCGTCACCCACAGTTCGCCTGCGGCGCCCTGGCGCTCGTCGCAGACGAGGCCGAGGAAACGCACCATGTACATGCCGTCCTCGACGGCGACCTGGACGCCCACGCCGGGCGGCGCGAGGTCGGCCGGCTGCGGCGGCTCCAGGCGCATGCGCGCGCGCTCACCATCGACGGCGAGCACAAGGCTGCGGAACATTGCGCCGCCAGCGACGGTGACGTGCGCCGACGCCAGCGGCTGGAACTGCGGCAGGTCGTCGCCGAGGGGCATGCGGGCATCTTGCCCCGCCGGTGAACGCGCGCCACCGCAACGCCATCCCAAAGCTGCAACGACGCCACCGTCAGCCGACGTCGGGTCACGAGGGCAGCGATGCACCAACGCTACGTGATGTTGGCCCTCGCTGAAGGCCTGGACGAAGCCCCGGTCGCAGCCCTGCTGCAGCCCGATCTCGACCCTGCGGCCGTGCTGGCGGCGCCGCCGTCGCCGCCGGCAGTGCCGCCGCGGGTAGCTCGTCGCCTGCGCGCGCCCGATCTCGCTGCCGAGGCCGCCGCTGTGCTCGCCGCCACCGCCGCCGCCGGCCAGCAGTTGCTCGCGCCCGACGAGTTGCCGGCGGCGATGCGGCAGGCGCCGCTGCGGCCGCTGTGCCTGTTCGTCCGCGGCGACATCACCGCGATCCATCGCTCGCCAGCGGTGGCATTCGTCGGCAGCCGCACGCCCACCCCGTACGGCGTCGACGCTGCGCGCGAACTCGCCGCCGCCCTGGCGCGCGCCGGCGCGATCTTGTGGAGCGGCCTCGCCCGCGGCGTCGACGCCATCGCCCACGAAGCCTGCGTCGCCGCTGGCGCGCCGACCGTCGCCGTGCTGGCCGGTGGGCTCGACGCGATCTACCCGCCCGAGCACGAAGATCTCGCCGCGCGCATCGTCGCCACCGGCGGCTGCCTGCTGAGCGAACTGCCGCCGGGCCATCGCGCCCGCCGCGGGCACTTCGTGCGCCGCAACCGTATCCTCGCCATGGGCGTGAACGCCGTCGTCGTCGTCGAAGCGAGCCTCGCGTCCGGGGCACTGCACACCGCGCGCAGCAGCGCGCAGCTCGGCG
This sequence comes from Planctomycetota bacterium, assembly GCA_016872675.1. Lineage (GTDB taxonomy): Bacteria > Planctomycetota > UBA1135 > UBA1135 > UBA2386 > UBA2386. Next base: position 28,222 of record VGZG01000008.1, on the reverse strand, counting down.
CCGACGTCTACGCGCTGCCTGGGCCGTGGCGGAGCGAACGCAGCCAGGGCTGCCACCGGCTGCTTACCGAAGGCGCGCTGGTGCTGGAGAGCGCCGAGGCGCTGCTGCAGGGGCTCGGCCTGCGCGCTGGCGCCACACCGGACGAGGCGCTGCGCTTCGCGGCGAGCGCCGAGGAGGAGCGGTTGCTGCAGGCTCTCGCGCGCGGGCCGCGACCGACCGACCTGCTGGCGCGCGAGTGCGCGCTGCCGCGGGCGGCTTTCCTACGGGCCCTGTTCGCGCTCGAACATCGCGGCGCGTTGCAGCGATTGCCCGGCGATCTGTGGCGCCGGGGCGAAGGACTCACCAGCCGATGAACGCCGCCTCGAGCGCGAACATCACGCCGACCAGAGCTGCCGACCACAGGGTCCAGCGGCCGGTGCGTGGCAGCGCCGCGCGCAGCGTGTCCTTGGCAGTCGCATGGCGCTGGCCGACGACGACGATGGCGACGAGGAAGAGCACGATCGCGTAGACCGCGCAGCGGAACAGCAGGCTCACGAGGTCGCCTCCGACAACTTGACCGGAAACACCGAGCGCTCGGCGACGCTGAATGCGTCGACCATGACGACGAGGTTCATCAGGCCACTCACCGTGCAGAGCACCACGCCGAGCGACAGGTGCTCGGGCGCTGATTCCATGTGCAACGGGCCGGTGATCAGTGCGGCGAACAACGAGCCGCCGCCGCAGAGGTTCTGGCCGATCCACCACACCGAGGCGGTGGCGCGGTCGCAGGCGTGGCCGTGCGAGACCAGCAGGCCGAGCGCGAACACGGCGAGCACGGCGGCGCCGAGCAGCAGGCCCTTGTCCTTTTGGCCGGCGCGGGCGTGGCCGAGGCCGGGCACGAGCCACGACAGGCCGGCGCAAAGCGCGGGGTTGGCGATCGGCGCGGGCGCGTCGTCGCCGCCGTCGCGGCGCCGGCGCAGGTCCCAGTGGCCTGCGGCCGACCAGAACGCCGCCAGCATGCCCGACGCGGCGGTCAGGAAGCCGCCGAGGTGCTCCATCGCGCGCGGCAGGCGCCACAACCGTTCGCCGGACGGCGAACCATCCCAGGCCAGCAGCGCGCCGATCGCGTTGCCAGGCAGGTTGAGCAACTCGGGCAGCGTCAACAGCAAGCCGTAGCGGGCGGCGAAGCGCAGCGCCGGCGAGCCCGACTCGTCGGGCGTGACCAGCGCCCAGTAGAACAGGCGTTCGCCGACCATCACCCAGCCGGCGAAAAAGAGGGCAAGGCAACTGACCAGGGCCAGGATGGCGCGCGACTTCTGCCCGAGGTGGAACTGCATCAGGCCCGGCACGAAGCCGGCCAGGAAGACATCCCAGCCAAGGCCGCGGGACGGATCGGGGTTGCTGCGCATCACCATTGGCGGGCGTAGAGGCTAGCGGGAGGAAACCGCCACGTCTTGACCGAACTGTCGGCGCGCCGGCCTTCCGCGCTCGTCGAGGCGCTGCAATTCCTCGGTCTGAGCCTTGCGCAGGAACTTCGCGATCGTCACCTGCTCGGTCGGCGGCAGCGGCATCTCGTCGTAGAGGACCGGATAGTGGAGCGTGACCGGCGCCAACTTCTTCTCGAACGTCTTGTCGCCCGACGGCGCCTGGCCACGCAGCAGCGAGCCGGTGGCAGCCAGGCGGTGAGGACGAGCGCGACGACGGCGGCCCGGCGCATGGCCGCCCCACCAAAGCAGTCGGGCGTCCGCGCGGTCAGTCCGGTGCGCGCGCCAGCTTGTCGACCGCCAGGAACGCGACCGCGTAGATCGCGACGGCGACCAGCAGCACAGCGTGGAAGCCGAAGTTCATCGACACGATGACGGTCACCACCGAGCCGACGACCGTGGCCGAGCCGTTGACTGCCCACGCCCAGGGCACGAAGGCCGGGCTGCTGCGCTGCACCAACGTGACGCCGTGCGCGAACGGCATGCCGAGCAGCAACGCCAGCGGCACGACCATGCCGGCGGCGACCATGGCGCGCACCGGCAGGCTGGCGCCGATCGCCGCGTCGGTGAGATCGGTGCCAAACAGCACGATGGCGACGGTCACCGCCGCGATGCCGAGCGGGATCATGCGCGCCCGCGCGACGCCGCCGCGCAGCCAGCGCGCCGACAGCCAGCTGCCGACGCCGGTGAACACGAGGATCGCCAGCAGCGTGACGACGATCGAGTACAGCGGCTGGCCGAGCAGCAGCGTCAGCTTCTGGATCATCGCGATCTCCAAGAAGATGAAGCCGACGCCGATGCCGGCGAAGTAGACGAGGAAGCGGCCGACGTGGCGGCCCTTGCCCTCGCCGCGGCGGAACGCCAAGGGCAGCACGATCAGCAGCGTCGCGACGATGGTCGAGAAGGCCAGCTGCCCCCAGAGGAACAGCGGGTTGCCCTGCGAGACCTCGGTGGCCTCGGCGAGCAGCTTCTTCTGCTCGTCGGTCGGCGTGTCCCAGCGCGTGAAGTTGAAGAAGTACGGCTGGTCGTCGGTGGTCGGCGTGATGCGCCGCGGGAAGTCGCGGATGAACGCCGCCTTGTCCTTCTCGCCGACGAAGCGCTCGACGATGCTGCCCGACGACGGCCGCAGCGGCAGGTACTCCTTCTCGTGCCCGGTCACGGCCAGGAAGGCCTCGAGCCGCGCGACCTCGGCCTCGGCGAAGGCGCCGCGCTTGACCAACACGGACGTCAGGCCGTCGACCGGCGAGTTGACCACCGCGACCGACGGCGCGATGTCGCCGACGCCCATGTCGGCGAACGCCTGATGCACATTGGCGAGCAGGCGCAGCTTCTCCATGTTGGCGCCCATGCGCGTGATCTGCAGGATGCCGCCATCCTGCAGCCGGCTGTACATCTGCCGCACCGCCTCAACGGTGTAGAGGTAGTTCTCGGCCAGCACGTAGGCGCCCGACGCGAGCGACGTCCACGTGTCGATGCCGGTCATCTGGATGATGTCGTAGCGGTCGGTCTCGCGCATCAGCGCCGAGCGGCCCTCGTCGCACACCAACTCGACGTTGGGGTCCTCGCGCAGGCCCTTGCTGAACTCCGCCGCGATGGTCTCGTGCACCTCGAGCACGCCGCGGTTGAGCTCGATGCCCTTGACGTACGACGCGCCGGCGAGCTTGTGCGCCCAGATGTCCGGGCCGCCGCCGACGCCGATGACGAACACGCGCGGCTTGCTGCCTTCCTTCACCTTGGCCGACAGCGCGTAGACGGTGCGCAGCAGGTACGCGCGCCCCATCGCCGCGTGCGTGTAGTCCGACACGAACGTGCCGGCGTCGCCGTCCTGCATGATCCACTTCTGCGCGCCGAGCTTCTCGCGGTTCGCCGGGTCGAGCACCGCAGCGAGGTCGTTCTTGCCGACGCCGTAGGCGTACCAGTTGGGCAGCGGGCTCTGGATGACGTCGATGCGGCTGTTGGCGCTCCAGCGCGAGAACTGGTGCGGGCTGTCGAGGTCGAGGCGCTGCTGCTGCGTCACCTGCAGGAACTTCTTGCCCGGCACCGGGAAGATGCCGTCGAACGACGGCATCCAGGCGAGCAGGCCGATCGTCGCGGCGACCGCGACGGCGGCGGCGAGCCGCCGGACCCGCGCCGGCGCGACCGACGCGCAGGCCACGACGCCCAGCGCGGCGACGGCGCACAGGCAGCCGCCGGCGCCGAACGGCCAGAGCAGGACCGGGCACAAGAGGCAGCCGGCGCCGGCGCCGAGCAGGTCGCTGGCGTAGACCGCGTGCACGCGGTGCGCGTACGCCGACAGGATCAGGCCGACGGCGGCGCCGCCGAAGAAGAACGGCACCGTGATGCCGAGGTTGAACGCGGCGAACTGCAGGAACTGCGCGCCCTCGGCGCCGGACAGGCCGAAGGTCAGCGCCTCCGGCATCGGCATCGCGCGCGCGAACTGCCACGTCGCGCCGAGGCTCAGCACGTACAGCGCCGTCGCGCCCAGGATCCAGGCTTCTGGATGCTTGCGCCAGCGCCTCTCCAGCAGGGTCAGCGCCGAGCCCGACGCGCCGATGCCAAGCAGACTGTTGCTGATGATCAGGAAGCTGAAGTGGAAGGCGAGGCGCAGCGCGCACAGACGCGTCAACAGCACCTGGAAGGCGAGCAGCGACGCCGACAACACGGCGATGCCGAGGAACATCCCCCACGGCACCTTGCGTTCCGACAATGAATTCATGCAGGCACGGACGAGCGGAAAGGCGCAGAAGGGTAGCCCGCTTGCGCAGGCGAGGAATCGCGAAATCCCGCGCTGCGACCCTCCGATGGCGCCGGAGGCTCCAACGCGGCCATCGCCGCTGCGCCGCTACTTCGGCAGCGTCTCGCCGTCGGCGAACAGCTGCGCCCGCGTCAGCGCGTGGCGCCGTTCGCTCGACGGCGCCGCGACGACCTTGCCGTCCTGCAGCGCGCCGACGCGCAGCTCGAAGACCCACGGCTCGTGCCGGAAGACCAGCGCGTGCAGCGTGCCGAAGGCGTGGCTGCCGCCGCGCTCGACCGACTGCAGCATCGTCCACGCCTCGGCGACGTCGACCTTGCGGTCGCCGGCGTCGATGCAGCCGGCGATGCCAGTCGCCAGTTCCTTCGCGCGGCCGACGCTGTCGCCGCTGGCCTTGCGGCCGTCGGCGCGGGTGCGGAAGTGGTTGGTCAGCACCAGCGGCCCGCCACCGTGCTCGTGCGCGACCGCCGACCTCGCGTCCGTCTCGAAGACGCGCGTCGGCGGCCCGTCCTTGGGCGCGACGGGCAGCGTCAGGTGCGTCATGAAGCCGGCCGGCGGGCTGGTGTAGCCGAGCAGTTCGGCGGCCTTGGCGAAGGTCGCCGCCGGCTCGCCGACGCCGTGCGCCAGGATCGCGCGCGTGGCGATCGCCGACGGCCACGACGACGGCTGCGGCGACAGCGTGACCTTGGCCGAGCCGACGTGCAGCGACGCCATCGCGCCATCGCTGCTGACGCCGGTGACGGCGCCGAGGTAGCCGGGCCAAGCCACGGCGGCGACCGCGCGGCCGTTCTCCAGGTGCGTTACGTGCACGATGGTCTGGTCGAGCATGTGCGCGCCGGTGAACGGCCAGTCGAAGTTGCGCGCCGTCAGCACGCCGCCGCCGACCGCCTGCTCGCCCCAGACGGTGAAGCTGCTGCAGCCCATCATGCCGAAGACGTCGAGCGCGGTGACGATCTGCAGGTCGGTGAAGTCGAAGTCGCGCTCGAGGGCGTCCATGCGCAGCGCGACCTTGCTGTCGACGACGCCCCGCCACAGCGCCGCCAGCTCGCGCTGGGCGTCGTCGGGCAGCTCGATCAGACGCGGCAGCATCGCGCGCGCCTGCTGCAGCAGCGGCTGCTTGCGGCCGAAGCGCGCCGCGAACTCCGGCAGCGCGGCTGCGGCGATGCGCTCGGCGAGCAACCGGCCGTGCGCGTAGCCGCGCTCTTCGGGGCTCCCCCACGTGCGCAGCACGGTCAGCCCGGCGTGCGTCTCGACGCGGCCGCGCAGCGCCAGCGGCCCGCTCGCGGCGATGGCCGGAGCAACGGGCGCAGCGCTTTGCGCGGCAGCGACGCACAACAACAGGAACGGCGGCAGGGCGCGGCGGAACGACATGCCGCGCATCCTACCGCCGTCGCATGCGCGCCGCTTCGCCGGCGGCGACGCGGCGGCATCGGCGCGTCACTTTGCCGCGCGGTAGATGTCCTGCACGCTCTTCAGCAGCTTCAGCGCGTCGGCCTTCGGGCGCTGGAAGGCGTTGCGGCCCATGATCGAGCCGAAGGCGCCGCCGTCGGCGAGGCCCTTGATCTCGGCCAGGACCTCGTCGGTGCCCTTCGCCTCGCCGCCCGAGAAGATGACGATGCGGCGGCCGCCGAACGCGGCCTGCACGACGTGGCGGGTGCGCTCGGCCAGCGAGCCGATGGCGATCTTCTCGCTCTCGTAGACCTTCTTGGCGGCCTCCTGCTCGAGGGCCTCGGTCGGCGGCTTCACCTTGATGATGTGCGCGCCGAGCTGGGCGGCGATCTGCGCGGCGTACGCGGCGACGTCGATCGCCGTCTCGCCCGTCTTGCTCAGCGCGGTGCCGCGCGGGTAGCTCCAGACGACGACCGCGAGGCCGGCTTCCTTCGCCTCCTCGCTGATCTTGCGCAACTCCATGTACATGGCGTCGCGCTGGCTGCTGCCCGGGTAGATCGTGAAGCCGATGGCGGCGCAGCCCAGGCGCAGCGCGTCCTTGACCGAGCCGGTGACGGCGGGCTTGGGATCCTTCGGGCCGAACAGCGAGTCGCTGTTGTTGAGCTTGAGGATCAGCGGGATGCGACCCGCGTACTTGCGCGCGCCGGCCTCGAGGAAGCCCAGCGGCGCGGCGTAGGCGTTGCAGCCCGAATCGATCGCGAGTTCGAAGTGGTAGTGCGGGTCGTAGCCGGCCGGGTTCTTGGCGAACGACCGCGCCGGGCCGTGCTCGAAGCCCTGGTCGACCGGCAGGATGACGAACTTGCCGGTGCCCGCCAGGGCGCCGGTGTCCATCATCCAGCGCAGGTTCTTCAGGACGCCGGGGTTGTCGGACTCGTACCAGCTGAGGATCTCGTCGACGCGCTTGCTCATGGATCGGTTGGGGCGACCCGGTCCGGGCCGCGGTTGGGAAGGCGGCGATCGTGGAGCCCTCCTGCCTGCGATGCAAGCGCGGGCGGGCGGCGACCGGCGGTCCGCATCAGCCCTACCGCATCACTTCAGCTTGAGGTCGCGGCCGGACGACCCGGTGGTGAACTCCCAGAAGAACCACAGCGGGTCGGCCGTGCCGACCTGCAGCAGGCAGCGAACCTGGTAGTGCTTGTTGGGGTCGAGGTGCTCCTTGGGCAGCGCGAACAGCACGTCGCGGCGGTCCTGCTTCTTGTTGAGCGGGACGTTGGGCGTGTGGACGTGGCACGGCACTTCCTTCTTGCCGCGCGCCATCCACGCGTTGAAGTCCTCCTGGCCCTTGGCGCAGTAGTTCTTCGCCGGCTGCTTGCCGCCCTTGTTGGCCTCCCACAGCGAGATCGTCGCCTCACCGAGGCCCTTCTGCATCTCGTTGCTGAACTGCACGCTGATCGTGTAGCCGCAGGCGCGCACGTCGTTCTGGCCCTCGGGCAGGTCCTCGAGCGGGTTGGGGTTCTCGAACGACGGGAACGCCGTCGGCACGCCGACGTGGTTGTGCGGCGGCCAGACCACCCAGTTCGGGCTCGTCGCCGGGTCGTACGGCTCCTCCATCGAGCCCATGTCGAGCACGCCGACCGAGAAGTCCGTGTCCGTCAGGTACGCGTAGCCCAGGCGCTTGATGTTGTGGCGCAGCATCGGGAAGCGGTGGTACGGCGTGCCGATCCAGCCGTCGACCGAGTCGCGCGCGAACTCGGCGCCGCGCTGGCCCTTCACCGTCACGATGTTGCCGCTGCCGGCCTGCTGGCCGCGGCGCGAGAAGTCCTCGTGCGCCGGGTCCTCCTCGTGGATGTCCGGGCCGTCCTTGTCGGCCAGTTCGCGGTGATTCATCACGTACTTGGCGTGCAGGTCGGTGCCGATCGACGTCTCGGCGTCCATCTCGCACTCGGTCAGCGGCACGAACTTGCCCTCGGTCATGTTGCCGGACACGGGGAACACGAAGCCGATCGCCTGGCCGCGCACCTGGTTGATCCGGTCGAGGGCGGCGAGTTCCTCCTTGCTCGGCCGATCGGGCAGCAGCGGCGGGCCGTAGCCGGTGCCGAACGCCACGCCGGAGTCGCCGCGGGCCCACTCGCGCCACTCGGCGTCGATCGCCTCGCTCGACTTGCCGAACACCTTGACGACGATCTCCTCGATCTGCTCGAGCGTCGGCACCTGCTTGTCGGCGTCCGGCAGCGCCAGGAAGAACTCGAGCCACTTGGTCGGATAGGCCGCCATCATCCAGGTCATCAGGCTCCAGGTCTTGAGGCGGCAGTCGTTGCGGAAGCGCGACAGCTTCTCGCGCGGCACCTGGCCGAGCGCCCAGTCCTGGTTGGACATCGCCTGGTCGCGCACGGTGCGCATCCACCAGTTGGTGCCCTCCGGCAGCGCCAGCGCGTCGTCGCCCTGCGTGCCCTCCGGCAGGGCGCCCCAGCGCGAGATCGACGTGGCCTTCATGTACCAAGTGATCGCGTGCACGATGCCCTGGCCGACGCCGTCGTTGCGGCCGGCGAGGAAGCCGTCGAACGCGACGTACGCGACGAGGCTGTCCTGGATGTAGCGCGGCGAGCCGCCGACCTTCAGCACCGCCGGGCCGGTCTTGCTGCGCCACGCGTTGTTGGCGAAGCGCATCGCCGCCTTCGCGTCGCCGCCGCCGCGCACCGCCGGGTTGGCCTGCAGGAACACCTCGCGCTCGCGCTCGGTCGCCAGGAAGGCGTGCCAGCTGTAGCTGCGGATCGCGCGCTCGCGGAACTGCAGCTTCTTCGCCATGTCCTCGCCGAGCAGGTAGACGCCGAACTCGACGGCGCGCTCGGCCCACTGCACGGCGTTGTCGGCCATCTCCTGCGTGCCGCGCGTCCAGACGGTGAAGTTGTCCGACTTGGCGCCGAAGATGTTGAAGTTGGGCTTCTTCATCCAATCCGGCGCGGCGTCGCGGAGCGCCACGAGTTCTTCGGGAATGCCGGACTCGGGCAGCTGCGTCACCGGGTATTGCTTGCGCGCCAGCTCGACCGCGCGCTTCTCGATCTCCTTCATCTTCACCGCCATCGCGATCTGCGCGTCGGTGCCGAAGAAGCCGGGGCCTTCCTGGTAGCCGAGGGCAAGGTTCGACTCCTTGTCCATCGGGTTGTAGTAGACCGCCTTCTCGAGGTGGTACGTGGCGCGCGCGGCGTTGCCGGCGGTCTTCAGCTTGAGGCCGAGCTTCTTGTGCTGGTCGCCGAGCTTGACCGCGGTCCTGGCCCACTCGTCCATGACCTTGAAGCGGCCCTCGTAGCTGGCCTTGTCGACCCACTTCTTGCGCTTCTCGGGCGGCAGCGCGATCCACTGGTCCTTCTCCTTCTTGAAGCCCAGTTCGCTGCGCGCTCCCGACTGGTTCGGGTCGTACTGCAGCACGAGGTCGTAGGCCTGCTTGGCGCGCTGACCGACCTTCTGCGACTTGGCGACGCTGGCGAAGTTCGACAGCGTGCTGACGCAGGCCTTGATCAGGTCCTGCTCCTCCTTGGCGAAGGCGTCCTGCGCGGCGACGGGGCGCAGGCCGGCGACGGCGGCCAGCAGGACCAGGAACGGGACGGTGCGAAGGGGTCGAGGCATCGGGGACGGCGCCTTGGGCGGGCGGACAGCTTACGCCGCCACCGCGCCGCCGGTATCCGTTCGCGCGCGGATCCTCCGGCCCGAGCACCGCGGCGACCGGCTGCGTCGTCACCGCCGCGATCCTGCCACGCACGATGACGCCGGCGCGAGTTGCCGCCCGGCGGCAGCCTCGCCGCGAAGCCTCCCTTGGGCGCATTGCGCCGCGCCGGTACCGTGGCCGCTCGTTCCCGCCGCGCGTCCTCACGCCGGCACGCCGCGCTCCCACGCCCCGCTCCCCCATGCGCCACGCCCTCGCCCGCGCCATCGCCGCCCTGCTCGCCCTCGCCGCGCTCGCGCAGGCACAGCAACTGCTGCTGCCCGCGGACTTCGCGCAGGCCGCTCCCGGCACCGCGACGGCGACGTGGCGGTCGACGGCGTTCCGCTTCCAGATGATGTACGACAACAGCCTGTTCACCAGCCGCGGCGTGAACGGGCCGATCGCGATCAGCCGGCTGCGCTTCCGCGCCGAGGACGGCGAAGCGAACCTCGGCGGGCAGGTGTACAGCAACGTCAGCGTGCGGCTGGGCGCGTCGCCGACGACGGCCGCGACGGTGCGATCGGTGACGGCCTCGGCGATCGCGAGCACGACGACGATCCTGCAGACGACCGGCCTCGTGACCAGCGAGTTCGCGTCGGGCACGACCGACGCGCAGCGCTGCTTCACGCTCGTCGGCACGAGCGGCGCCAACCTCGGCCTCAGCCGCTTCGTCAGCGGCAACACGACCTTGACGATCACGGTGAGCGCTGCCTTCCCGAGCGCGCCAGCGCCGGGCGACGCCTTCGACGTCGTGCGCGCGCCGATCACCTTCGCCACCATGGCGCAGGCGTTCGCCGCCAACGTCGCCGGCGCTGCGGGCGCGACGGAGACGATCGCGAGCGTCGCCGTCGCGCCGGCGTCCGGCGCGATCCCCAACGACTACGTCGTCGACCTGGCGCTGACGACCGGCGCCTTCGTCTACGACCCGACGACGATGGGCAACCTCGTGGTCGAAGTCGGCTGCGCCGCCGTGCCCGCGCCCAACGCGACGTCGATCGTGCCGTTCGCGACCTCGGCGACGCCGATCAGCAAGGCGCGGCGCGTCGCGCAGAACAGCGCCACCGCCGCGACCGGCCTGCTGTCCGACTTCGCCTCGGTCGTGCTGCTCGACTTCGCCGGCCCCGGCGGCGCGCCCAACGCCGCACTGCCCGCGAGCGTGACGTCGCTCGGCGCCGGCTGCGGCGCGCAGTCGCCCAACGTCGCGCAGTACTTCGGCGTCGAGGACTTCGACCTGCGCGGGCCGGCGAAGAGCCTGCGATTCTCGCCCGACAACGCCGCGGCGCCGACGCGCTACACCGTCACCGCCGGCACGGCGGCGGTCGACCTGAGCAAGGCCACTGGCGCGGCGGTCACGACTGACGACGGCATCGCCAGCACGACGCTGACGACCGCGGGCTGGAGCGTGCCGTTCCGCTTCCCCGGCGGCTCGACGCCGACGCTCAGCGCCTGCGCCAACGGCTACGTCTGGCTGGCGGCGAACACGACCGGCGACTTCTCGCCGACGATCGCCGAGTGGCTCGGCGGCGGCGCCACGCCGCTGCCAGCGCGCATGGCGCCGTTCTGGCACGACTTCCACGCCGGTCGCAACCTGACGACCCATCCGGCGTCGGGCATGTACGTCGCCACCGACACCAGCGGCGGCCCGGGCAACGCCGTGACCTACGTCACATGGCGCGAGGTCGGCGAGTACAACACCGTCGCCGCGACCGGCGGCCACTCGGTCAACACCCTGCAGGCGGCGTTCTTCGAGGCGACGCAGGACGTTGAGTTCCGCTACGGCGCGATGAGCGGCTGCCGCTGGGGCACGGGCATCGCGGGCTTCACGCGCGGCAGCGCCGGCGGCGCCAACGTCGCCGACAGCGGCTCGCGCGACCTGTCGCAGGAACTGCCGGTGACGAGCGCGCCGGCCGGCCTGGCGGCGGCGCTGGCGCTGACGGCGAGCGACCGCCTGGCGTTGAGCGCTAGCGTGGTCTTCACCGCCGCGAACCTGCCCGCCGAACCAGGCATCGGCGTGTTCGTGCTCGACCTGCTGGCGCTGCAGCCCGGCCTGCCGGTCCCCGGCCTGACCGAGCCTGGCTGCATTCTGACCACGCCGCTATCGCCGGCGGCGGCGCTCGAGGCGGTGCTGGCCACGGGTCCAACCGCAGCCAGCGCGCCGCTCGTGGTGCCAGCGGACCCGGCGCTGACCGGCTTTGCGCTCTACGCGCAGTTCGCGTTCGTGCGCACGGCGTTCACCGCGCTCACCAGCAACGCGCTGCAGCTCGTCATCGGCAACCGCTGAGCGGGAAAGTCGCGCGTCGGCGTCCGACCGCCGCGTCGGCTAGCCCTCCGCCTGCAGCAGGCCCTGCGCGTGCAGCAACGCGCTCTCGGCGGCGCGGAAGTCGAGCTGGTTGCGCAGCAGGCGCGTGCGCGCCTCGAGCAGGTCCTGGTTGCGGCGCTGCACCTCGAACGCCGTCGACGAGCCGACCTGTAGCTTGACGCGCTCGGTGTCGAGGTTGACCGTGGCCAGGCGCACCGACTCGCCGCTCGCGCGGATGCTCTGCGCGAGGGTCTGCAGGTTGCGCACGGCCTCGCGCACCTGGCGCGTGACGTCGAGCGTGGTGGCGTGCAGCAGCCGCTGCTGGCGCTCGACCTCGAGCTTGGCCCGCAGCGCGCGCGAGCGCGCCGCCTGGTTGCCGAACGGCACCGAGAACTCGAGCCGCAGCGACCAGTCGGGGAACTGCTGGTCGGTGGCGTCGTAGTACGAGGACCGGAAGTCGTCGATACTGACGCCGTCGCTCGAGTAGCCGCCGACGAGGTCGAGGCCCGGCAGCGTGTCGCGGTCGGCCTGCAAGCGGACGACCTCGGCGGCGGCGACGGCGCTGCGCACGGCCTTGACGTCCGGCCGGTTCTGCAGCGCGACCTCGACCAGCTGCTCGTACGCGAGGCCGTCGACCGCCGGCTCGACGACCATCGGCGACGTCGGCCGCAGGTTGGACTTCCACATCGCGGCGTCGACGCCCTCGTACAGCAACTGCCGCAGCGCGTCTTCCTGCGCGCGGATGGCGTTCTCGGCGGTGATCAGCTGCTCGCGGCGACGGGCCACCTCGGCCTCGTCGGCGACGCGGTCGCGCGGCGCCAGCGCCTGCACGCGGATGCGCTCGTCGGTGATGCGCAGCTGCTCGACCGCGACGGCGAGCGCGGTCTGCTGCACGCGCCAGTTCTCGCGCGCGAACACCAGCTCCCAGTACGCGCGCACGATCTGCAGCAGCGTGTCCTGCACGCTGCGCTCGTACTGCTGCTCGGCCTGGTTGGCCTGGTGGCGCGCGGCGCTGATCGGCGCCGTGGCGTAGTCGGTCCAGGCGCCGCGCAGCAGCGGCTGGCGGTACGACGCCGTGTAGACCGACTGATACTGCGTCGTGTTGGTCGAGTAGAAGTCGGTGCGCGTCGGCTGGAACGCGAGCTCGAACAAGCCGCCGGTCACGAGCCGCTGGCGCCAGCCGAGCTGGGCGTCGAGCGCCTGGGTGCTGACCGAGGGAAAGTCCTGCCCGCCGAACTGCGCGCTGCGGAAGCCCGGCCGCTGGCTCTGGTCGATGCCGCCGCCGCCGAACAGCTCCGGCACGAATGCCGCCTCGTTGAACAGCAGGTCCATGCGGGCTTGCTGCGGCAGCAGCGCTGCCGCCTTGAGCGCGACGTTGCCGCTGCGGCCGAGCCGCATGGCCTCCTCGATGGAGAGGCTCTGCACCGGCGCGCCGGCCGCGTCCGCCTCGAGGTCGACCGGGATCGGCGGCGGCTCGGCGGGCTTGGGGTCCTGCGTCGTCGGCGCCTGCGCGGGCAGCGCGGCGGCGACGACGCCGAGGGCGATCAGGCGGAGCGGGTGGACCTTGCGGGACATGCGGGGCGCCAGTGGCCCCTTCGTATCCCTGCCTGCCGTCGATGCCCAGCAGAAAGGCGATGCGCCGACCAGCCGGGCAAGACGCGGTCGAGCGCGCCGTCGGCCGCCTGCTGGCGCTCGTCGTCGAGCCGCGCGGCCTCGGGCAACAGCCACGTGGTGTGCGGCTGGCGCGCTGCGCGATATGGCTCAGGCTGCCCTCGATGAAGGTAGCGCGCGCCCACGGCTCCGCGCGCGGGGCACGAGTCCGGGTGGCGCGGCGACGGCGGCGAGGACGCCAGCGCTTGCGGCGCGCTAGCCTTGCGGCCATGCCAGAGCCCGCCGTCGCGCCCCGACCGCTGCGCACCGTGCACACCGCCGACGCGCTGGCGTGGTTGGCGGCCAATCCACTGCCGGCGCGGGCCGCGGTGTTCACCTCGCTGCCCGACGCGGTCGAACTCGCGCCTGGCGCGCGCAGCGGCTGGGAGGAGTGGTTCGTCGCCGCCGCGGCGGCCGTGCTGCGCGCAACGCCCGACGACGGCGCCGCCGTGTTCTTCCAGACCGACGTCAAGCGCGAAGGCCGCTGGATCGACAAGGCGTTCCTCGTGCAGGTGGCGGCGCGTGATGTCGGCGTGCCGCTGGTCTGGCACAAGGTCGTCTGCCGCGCGCCGGCTGGCCAATCGACGTTCGGCCGCGTCGGCTACGCACACCTGCTGGGCTTTGGCCGCGCGCTGCGCGACCCGGTCGAGGCGGCGACGCCCGACGTGCTGCCCGAGCTCGGCGCGATGCTGTGGCCGCGCGCCATGGGCCTCGCGGCGGCGCGATTCGCGGTCGACTGGCTGTGCGCGATGGCGCAGCCGTCGTGCCTCGTCGACCCGTTCTGCGGTGTTGGCACCGCGCTGGCCGTGGCGAACGCGCGCGGCCTCGACGCGATCGGCGTCGAGAAGAACCCCGGGCGGGCCGAGCGGGCGCGAACGCTGACGGCGACGTGAACGCGGCGCGGCGGCGCGCACGTCGGGGTTTTAGAAGGCCACCACGACGCGCGCGGGACCGTCAGGGTTCGCAAGGTGGCGAGGCATGGCTCCGGGGGCGACGGCACAGGCCGCGGCGAGAACGGACGCAGCGGCCAGCGCCGGCGACGACGACCGGCGCGCGGCGGCCGGCGGCGCGGTCGCGACCTCTTACTCCCAACGCAGCGCCTCCACGGGATCGAGGCTCGCCGCCTTCCACGCCGGCCACAGGCCGAAGAACAGGCCGACGCTCGCCGAACCGGCGAACGCGAACACGCGCGCCCACATCGGCGTATCCGCCGCCAGCTGCGGCAGCACAAGGCCAACGAGGCCGAGCAGGCCCTCGGCGACGACAAGGCCGGCGAGCCCGCCGATCGCGCACAGCACCATCGCCTCGACCAGGAACTGCAGCAGGATGTCGCGTCGGCGCGCGCCGACGGCCTTGCGCAGGCCGATCTCGCGCGTCCGTTCCTTGACCGACACCAGCATGATGTTCATCACGCCAACGCCGCCAACCATGAAGCCGACGGTCGACAGCAGGAACATCACGCCGAGCACGGCGAAGACAATGTCGTCAAACGAGGCGATCAGCGTGTCGGCGGTGCCGATCTCGAAGTTGTTGTCGTCGTCCCAGCGCACGCGCCGCTGCCGGCGCAGGATCTGCGTGATCTCGTCGATCGCCTGCGGCAGCTCGCCCGGGACGCTGCGCGCCGCCAGGAAGTGGTCGTCCTCGCCGGGGTAGAAGCGCCGCATCGTCCAGTACGGCGCGAGGAACAGCGTGTCCTCCTCGTTCTGGCCGCCGAACGGCCCTTCCTTGCGCTTCTCGAGCGTGCCGACGACCGTGTACTTGCGGCCGTCGACGAGGATCTCCTTGCCAACCGCGCCGCCGTTGGGGAACAGCGCCTCCGCCGCAGCCCAGCCGAGCACGACGACCGGGATGCGGTGCTCGTTCTCCTGGTCGGTGAAGAAGCGGCCCTCGGCGACCACGCGGTTGGCGACCTCGACGTTGTCGGGGAATACGCCGCGCAAGCGCGGCGAGTCGATCTCCTCGCGGCCGTGGATCGCGCGCCTGAGGAACGTCGGCACCTGGATGTCGGGCGAGCAGAGTTCGACCGACGGGCAATGCCGGCGGATCGCCTCGGCATCGGCGAGGCGCAGCGGCTTGCGGTTGCGCATCTCGCGCGACATCGGCCCGAGCTGCACGAACGGCAGCCGGTAGATGTAGACGTTGTTGGTGCCGAACTGCTCGACCTGATCGACGACCGTCTGGCGGAAGCCGTTGAGCACCGACGCGACGGCGACGACCAGCAGCACGCCGATGAAGATGCCGAGCGCGGTCAGGAACGACCGGAAGCGGTTCAGCATCAGCGTCTCGCAGGCGAGGCGCACGTTCTCCAGCGCGGCGACGAGGCGGGCCTTCATGGTCACTCCGTGCGCAGCGCCTCGATCGGATCGAGGCGGGCGGCGCGGCGCGCCGGATGGATGCCGAAGAACACGCCAATCGCGCCGCAGACGACGAACGCCACCGCCGGCGCCCACGGCGGGAAGCGCGCCGGCAGCGGCGTATTGGCGGCGAGCGCCGCCGACGCCGCGTAGGCGATGGCGATGCCGATCACGCCGCCGAGGCTCGACAGCAGCGTCGACTCGATCAGAAACTGCATGACGATGTCGCGCTGCCGCGCGCCGACCGCCTTGCGCACGCCGATCTCGCGCGTCCGCTCGATGACGCTGACCAGCATGATGTTCATGATCACGATGCCGCCGACGACGAGCGAGATGCCGACGACGAACAGCGCGACGCTGAAGATCGTCGCCGTCAGGTTGCGCCACAGCGAGTTGATGCCCTCGGCGGTCACCACGCTGAAGTCGTCGACGTCGCCGGGCTCCAGGTGATGGCGCGCGCGCAGCACCGCGCGCACCTCGTCGATCGCCGTCGCCATGTCGGCGGGATCAGCGGCTCGGACGCTGATGTTGACCGAGCGGTTGCCGCCGAACAGCTTGCGGTGCAGGCGGTACGGCACCTTGACGAAGTTGTCCTGCGAGAAGCCGAGGAAGCTGCCCTTCTTGTCGGCGACCCCGACGACGGTCAGCCCGAGGCCGCGGACGCGCAGTTCCTTGCCGACCGGATCGACGCCGGGGAACAGCCGCTCGGCGACGTCGTGGCCGAGGAAGCAGACCGCCGCGGCGCCGTCGTCCTCCGACTCGGTGATCGTGCGGCCGTCGGCGACGTCGTACGGCTCGATCGCGAGGATGTTGGGCGTCAGGCCGCCGATGTCCGTGCCGCGGATCTCGTCGAGGCCGCGCTTGAGGTCGGCGGTCGCGTGCACCTCCCAGCCGACCTCGGCGGCCGCCGGGCAGCGCTCGACGATCGCGCGCGCGTCGGCCGGCAGCAGCCGCCGGTTCTTGCGCACGGCGTCGAGGAACTCCTGGCGGTTGGTGATCAACCCCAGGCGCTGCACGGTGAACACGCCCTGGCCGAGGTTCGACAGCTTCTCGCTGACGTAGGCGTTGAGGCCCTGGATCACCGCCGCCGTCGCGACGATCGCGGCGATGCCGATGATCACGCCGAGCAGGGTCAGGAACGACCGCAGGCGGTTGGCCCAGATCGACTCCACCGCCAGCCGCGTCGCCTCGCCGGCATTCATCCGCCCGCGCCCCCGGCCGCCGCCGGCGCACGGCGCGGCCGCCGCTCGTCGCCGGCGATGACGCCGTCCTTGATGGTGACGACGCGATGGGCGTGGTCGGCGATGTCGCGCTCGTGCGTGACGACGACGATGGTGTTGCCTTTGCGGTGCAGTTCGTCGAAGAGCGCCATGATCTCGAGCGAGGTCTTGCTGTCGAGGTTGCCGGTTGGCTCGTCGGCGAGCAGCAGCGCCGGCCGGGTCACCAGCGCGCGGGCGATGCTGACGCGCTGGCGCTGGCCGCCGGACAGCTGGTTGGGCCAGTGGTCCATGCGGTCGGCGAGGTCGACCTCGCGCAGCGCCTGCTCGGCGCGCACGCGGCGCTCGGCCGGCAGCACGCCGCCGTAGACGAGCGGCAACTCGACGTTGCGCGCCGCGGTGGCGCGGGCGAGGAGGTTGAACGTCTGGAAGACGAAGCCGATCTCCTTGTTGCGAATCCGCGCCAGCTCGTCCTGGCCCATCTGCGAGACCAGTTGGCCGTTGAGGCGGTATGTGCCGCTGGTCGGCGTGTCGAGGCAGCCGATCAGGTTCATCAGCGTCGACTTGCCGGAGCCCGACGGCCCCATGATCGCGACGTACTCGCCGCGACCGATCACGAGGTCGACGCCGCGCAGCGCCTGCACGGTCGAGTGCCCCATCGCGAACGAACGCGTCAGGCCCTCGGTGCGGATGATGTCATCGGCAGTCGCGGCCATCGGCGTGGCGCTCACTGGCTCTTCTTGCCGCGCTTCTCGTCGAGCTCGATGTGGTCCCATTCCTTCAGCGTGCGGAGCGCTTGGAACGGGCCGCTGACGACCTCGTCGCCTTCCTGCAGGCCGGCGAGCACCTCGACGTCCATCGTCTCGCCGATGACGCCGAACTCGCACGGCACGAAGCGCGCGCGGCCGCCACGGCGCACGAACACGCCCTTGCGCTCCTTGCGCATCTGCCGCTCGGCCGCGGTCAGCTGCCTCTCGGGCTCGCCCTCGACGGGCTCCGGCGGCGGCACGTAGTGGCCCTCGGCGTCGTGCTCGAGTTCGCGCGCAGTCTGCGCCTGGAACGGCACGACCAGCGGGTCCCTGCGTGTCGCCGTGGTGATCTCGGCGGTCGCGGTGAAGCCCGGACGCAGTTCCGGCGACGGCGACGTCAGCCGGACCACGACCTTGAACTCCTTGCCTTCCTGGTTCTGGCCGCCGCCGCCACCGCCCGCATTGGCCGCCTGAATCGGACTCTGGCCGATCTCGGTGACGACGCCGGCGAACGCGCGGTCGCGCATGGCGTCGACCTCGACCTCGGCCAGCGCGCCGAGCTTGACGTCGACGATGTCGGCCTCGGCGACGCGGATCTCGGCCTCGATCACCGACATGTCGGCGATCGTCATCAGCGTGGCGATCGGGTTGCTCTGGATGCCGGGCACCGCGCGCTCGCCCTTCTCGACGTTGAGCTTGGTGATCAGGCCGCCGAGCGGCGCCTTGAGCACGGTCTTGCCGAGCATGTCGGCGGCGCGCGCGACGCTTGCCTTGGCGGCGTCGAGCCGGCGCGACGCCGCGTCGCGCGACGCCTTGGCCGCCTCGACGCGCGTCATCGACGCGGCGACGTTGGCCTCCGCCTGGGTGACGCGCGCGTGCGCCAGCGACAGCCGCTGCTCGGTCAGCCGCGCCTCCGCGGCGGCGATCTCGAACTCCTCGCTGCCGATCAGGCCCTGCTCGTGCAGCAGCTTCTTGCGCTCGAACGACGCCTTGGCGCGGTCGCGCGAGGTGGTCGCCTGTTCGGTCTCGAGGCGCGCGTTGGCGAGCGCGGTGCGCTCGGCGGCGAGGTTGGCCTCGGCGGTGGCGACGCCGACGTCGCCGTTGCGGGCATCGGCCTCGGCGGCGCCGGCCTGCGCCCGCACGCTTTCCTCCTCGGCCCTGAGCTGTAGGTCGTCGAGGCGCAGCAGCACGTCGCCTTGCTTGACCGCGTCGCCCTCGCGCACGCGCAGTTCGGTGATGACGCCGGCGACCTCGGCCTGGATGTCGACGAACTCCTTGGCGCGGATCTCGCCGGTCGCCGACACGATCGAGCGCAGCGCCGAAGTGCGCTCGGCCTTGGCGGTGACGACCAGCGTCGGCGCCTTCGGCCGGAAGCTACTCCAAGCGAAGTAGCCACCCGGCGCAGCGACGACGAGGAGCAGGACGAAGATCGAACGATTCATGGCCGAAGTGTCGGTTCGCCGTGGCGGGCGCGCGCGGGCGGCTAGTGGCCGGTCGCGCGCCCAACCTGCCATGGCCGCGATGTTTGTCGCGCGCGGGCGGCGGCCGGACGCGCATAATGCGCCGCCGCGCCGCCCTATTTCCACCGCGGAGCGGCGATTCGTCGGCGGTCAGCGGCCGTAGCCGACGAAGAGGAACACGCTAACCCCCTCGCCCTCGGCAAAGCCGGCGCCGAGCACGCCGGCGCCGTGCGGCGTGGCGACGCTGAGGAACACGCTGCCGCCAAGGCGCGGGTTCCGCAGCAACTCGGAGCGGTCGTCGGCGCTGGCGCCGGCCTCGATCGAGCCGCCCAGCCACACCGGCACGTCGAGCAGCAACTCGGACGTGTCGAGGCGAACGCGGCCAGCGACTGCGGCGACGGCGGCGTTGGCCGCCGGGTCGCTGTTGCGCGGCAGGCCCGAGAGGTTGAGGAAGCCGCCGAGGCCAGGTTGTCGCACGGGCGGCAGGTCGCCCGACCACGTCGCCGACCAGCGCAGCAGCGGCGTGACGACGAACGGCCCGCTTGCGAACGAGCGCACCGCCTCGAAGTCGGTGCGGTCGTAGCGCCAGTCGCCACCGAGCGCCGGATCGCCGTGGCGCAGGTCGCAGCGCAGCGCGCCGCCGCGGCTCGGCAACAGCGGCGCGTCGGTGGTGTCAGCCGCGAACCGCAACCGCACCGCCGCATCGTCGTACCTCAGCTCCGGCGCGGTCAACGCGCCGAGCCGATCGTCGATCTCGGTCCAGCCGCGGTCGAAGCCGAGGCGCAGGTCGCAGGCGTCGCCAAATCGCCGACCGAGATCGCCGCCGACACCGAGTTCCTGCACGCTCTCGGCGGCGGGCCCGTCGCGCAGCACGAGATTGGGGTCGGCGCGGCTGGCGAGACCGCGCGGCGCCAAGAACCAACGGCCGTCGCCGTCGAGCGGCTGCCGCCACTCCGCTGCGATCAGGTTGACGGCGCCGAGCGCGACGCCGGAGTGCAGTTCGGCGCCAGTACGGTCGAAACCGCGCAGCGCGTGTTGCACGCCGATGCTGAAGTCCTGCCGCTCGGCGCCGTGCGCTTCCAGGGCCATCGCGTAGCGGAACGACGACGTCGCGCCGCCGGCCGCCGCCGGGCCGCCGTCCTGCGCCGTCACGATGCCGCCGGATGCGGCGGTAGCGACGACGAGCAGGCAGCGAGCGGACGGCATGGCGCACCGATCATGACACCGAGCCATCCTGCTGCCACGGCTCGACGATGGCAAACGCGCGCCCTTGCGACGGCGGACCGCATCACGCAGTCGCACACGCCCCGCGGCGCGCTGGCGGCGCCGACGGTTCCTGGCCGCCGGGCAGCCGCCCTTGCGGCCTCCTGCAGCCCTGGATTTGATGCCCCACCGATCCACCGACGGATACCCTGCAACCACCATGGCACTCCGACTGCTGACCGTTTCCCTTCTGTTCCTCGGCTCGACCCTCGTCGCGCAGACGCATGACCCGGACAAGCCGCAGAACTCGCCGCAGACGCAACTCGAGGAACTGGCGCGCGAGAAGGAACGGCTGCAGAAGGAAGTCGGCTACGCCAAGGACCGCGCCGCCAACCAGAAGAAGTTGCTCGCCGAGAAGCTGATGCGCGGCAAGCCGCAGTACAAGGCGATCGACGCCGGCGCCAACCTTCCGCCCGTGCCGATGGCTAGAGCCGAAGCTCCGCTGATGCCGCGCATGGCGCGCGTCGCAGGCGGCGACGAGATGGCCAACTTCCCCGAGGGCACGGTCATGGTCGTCAACGGCCGGCCGGTGGCAACGCGCGAGCTCGACGCGCTGACGGCCTTCCTCGCCAAGACGCCCGCGGGCAGCGACGACACGATGCGCGCGCAGCGCGCCGCCTTCGACCTGATCCGCATCGAGGCGATCGCGTCGACGTTCGACGAGGCCCAGGCGGAGACCGAGGACCAGATCGGCCAGATCGCGCAGGCGCTCGACCAGGGCAAGCCGATCGCCGAGTTCGTCAAGGCGCACGGCAGCGTCCGCGGCGCCGACGCCGACGGCAAGGTGGGCGTCACGCCGTACTCGCCGTTCGGCGTCCGCTTCGAGCAGGTCGCGTTCACGACTGAGGTTGGCAAGCGCTCGCGGCCCTTCCGCACGCCGGACGGCATCGCGCTGCTGGTCGTCGACGGCGAAGCCAAGGGCGAGCGCCCGGAGCTCGACCGCCGCAACTGCACGGTCGTCCAGGTGCCCTACACGAAGGACGCCGAGGCGATGAGCAAGGCGCAGACGCTGATCAATCAGGGGCAGATCGACGTGCTCGTCCGCGACGAGCAGGCGATGGCCGCCGTCCCGGCGATGTTCAAGCCGCAGGTCGCGCCGATCGTCGCGCCGACGGCGGTGATCGACACCGAGGCGACCAAGAAGCAGCTCAAGGAGCTCGGGGCCTTGATGATGCCGCTGCAGGGCAAGACCGATGAGGCGTCGGTCGCGCAGCTGCGCCGGCTCGAAGCGCAGTACGCGGAATTGAAGGCCTTGCTGCGCAAGACCGAGGAGACCGACCAGGAGCCGGTGATCATCGATGCGAAGATCGAGGAGAACGCGGCGAAGAAGACCCCGCCGGTGAAGAAGAAGGACTGATCGCATCCCCCGGGCGCGCCGAGCGCTCGCATCCCCGCACCCCCACGCGCCGACGTCCGCCGGCCCGCTGACCTCCACCAGGGACCTGCCCCATGGCCGCGCTCAAGAAGAGCGGCAGCTTCGTCGTCTTCCACTGGGACGGCAAGCTCACCGACCCGCAAGACCAGGCGTTCGCCAACGCGCTCAAGAACCGCCGCTTCCGCACCATCGAGAACGCCGCCAGCGAGGAGATCTCGTCCGGCTGGGTGACGGCAGGCGATCCGACGGGCGACTCGTTCGACCTCGAGGACCTCGACGGCGGCGCTGGCACGTGGCTGCGCTTCCGCATCGACAAGAAGAAGATGCCGCTCAAGTGGCTGCAGATCCACCGCGACGCCGCCGAGAAGGCGCGCGGCAAGAAGCTGTCCGCGCGCGAGCGGCGCGAGCTCAAGGACGACCTGATGGAGAAGCTGCTGCCGCGCGTGCTGCCGACCATAACTCTGGTCGACGCGCTGCTGTACCACGACCGCAAGACGGTGCAGTTGTTCGCGACCAGCAAGACGGCGCGCGAGACCTTCGGCAAGCTGTTCTTCGAGACCTTCGGCACGCCGCTCGAACGCGCCAACCCGCTGCAGAGCGGCCTGCGCGCGCAGATCGCGCCGAATCTCAAGCAGGAGCTCGAACGGCTCGAGCCAATCCGCTGGCCGCGGGCCGAGAAGGCCGGCGAACTGGCGCGCGCGCTGAAGCGCCCGTCGCCGGCGCGCGCCGCCGGCGACGACGGGGAGGCAGACGCATGAAGCAGCAACAACAGGACCAGGCCGTCGAGACGCACGGTTTCCTCGGCGAAGAGTTCCTCACCTGGATCTGGTGGCGATGGGAGACCGACGGCGGCGAATTCACGCTGCCGGGCGGCCGCGTCGTCGGCGTCGCGCTGGACGACTTCCTGTCGTTCTCGGCGACGAGCGACGACGAGACCGAGCAGACGCTGCGCCGCGGCCTGCCGACGCGCACCGCCGAGGCCCGCACCGCCCTGCGCCAGGGCAACCGCCTGCGCAAGGCGCGTCTGCTCTTCGCCGAGGGCGCGCGCCAGTGGAGCGCCACGATGGACGCGCCGAGCCTGACGCTGACCGGCGTCAAGCTGCCCGAGGACGCCGAGGAGTGCGAGACGGACATGGATCGCAACGCCGACCGGTCGGCCAACTGGCTGGCGCTGCACGAGATCGTGCAGGGGCTATATGCGATGTTCCTGAAGGAGCGGCTCGCGCCCGGGTTCAAGAAGGGCGGAGCGGAGCAGATGGCGAAGTGGATGGCGGGATAGCGCCAGCCACGACGTGGTTGGCTTGCCGCCGCGTGTCCGTCCTGCGCCTTCTTGGCTGGCCCTTCGGCGCGGCCGCGTTCCCGTCGCGACTGCTCGCCTGAGCGCCTGATCGCCAGTCGTTCTGAATCCGCCAGAGAGAGCAGCCCGATATTCCGGCGATCCATCGATCACTGCACGCCCTCGCCCCTACCTCTCCACCACCGCCCCCAGCCGCTCGAACACCTCGCGCAGCCACCGCGCCGTCGCCACCGCGTGCGCCGGGTCGGGCTGCTCGCTGCCCCACACCACCGCGATCACGCGCTTCGTCTCCGGCGTGGTCTTCGTCCGCTGCGCGTCCTTCACCGCATTGGCGCACGGCCCCTCGTCGTCGAACAGGCACACCAGCCCACCGACGTCGATGGTCTGGCCGCCGCGATTGAACACGTACGAACTGCCCGCCGGCGGCACGTCGACGCGCAGGCTGCCACGCAGCAGGTCGCGGTCGACGACGCTGATCGGCACGCCGGCGTGCAGCGACACGACGTTGCCGGCGTCGACGGCGGCGTTGATCGGACCGAGCCGGCCGTCGCCGACGGCGGCGAGGAGGTACTCGCTGGACGGCTTGCCGCGGCCGGTCGGCCGGTAGCCGTGCGCGCGCAGCACGTCGCGGATGGCGGTGCGGACCGCTTCGCTGGTGGCGATCGGCGCCGGCGCGCCGACCCGCAGCAGTTCGAGCAGCCACGGCGGCGACGGCAGTTCGCCGAGCAGCGCCGGCAGCGTGACCGCCAGCGCGTGGACGGCGAGGCCAGGATAGGGCACGACGGGCAGGTTCATCGTTCGACTACTGGCAGGTGCAGCAGCGCACTGCGGTGCAGCCACGCGCACAGTTCGGCGGCGTCGCGGTAGGTCACCGGGTTGGCGCCGACGTTGACGACCTGCGGCAGCGCGTCGAGCGGCTCGCCCGGCGGCCGGCCGTCGTCGCGCGGCCGTGACCAGGTGGCGCGGCTGTCGCGTCGCCACAGTTCGCCGCCGCCGCGCGTCGAGACGAGCCGCCAGCCGAGGTCCCATTCGGCGCTCTGCAGCGGCCGCGCGCCGGTGGCCGTGAACGACCGCGCCTCGCAGACCAGCACGGCGTCGGCGCCGAGCGCTGGTCCGGCCGCGGCCGGATCCGACGTCGCGCCGAGCCCGGCGGCCGCCAGCAGTTCGGCGGCTACCGGCGCGGTGACGACGCGGTAGCCGCGGCTGCGTAGCGCGCCATCGAGGCCGGCGAGCAGCGGCTCGCGCGCGCCGACGCTGCCGGCGCCGCCGACCGCGAACGGCCACACGGCGACCACCGCCGGTGCTGGGCCCGTGAGCGGCGTCGGCTCCGGATCGCCGAGCCGGCAGGCCGCGAGCGCCAGCGCCGCGGCGATCATCGTCCACGCCGCGCGCACGTCAGCGCGCCTCCGCCGCCGCCGGCCGCGGCAGCTGCTGTTCGCGCTGCGCGGTGTGCCAGACGAACGTCGCCATGATCACCGCCGCCTGC
This sequence comes from Planctomycetota bacterium, assembly GCA_016872675.1. GTDB lineage: Bacteria > Planctomycetota > UBA1135 > UBA1135 > UBA2386 > UBA2386. The sequence goes on along the minus strand of VGZG01000008.1, from coordinate 3,768 downwards.
TGCAGGTCGCTGGCGACCGCGTGGTCCCAAACGTCCATGTTCGAGTGGTGCGTGCGCGTGCTGTAGCTGACCGGGTCCTGGATGAACTGGAAGCCCGGCACGCCAACGCCGTGGAACGCGAGGTGGTCGGTGCCGCCGGTGTCGTCGCGCGTGATCGTGCTCGCGTCGAGGTCGGCGAACGGCTGCAGCCAGCTGCGGAAGATCGGCCCGCAGGCGTCGTTGCCCTGTAGGTAGACGCCGCGGATGCGGCCGGTGCCATTGTCGAGGTTGAAGTAGCCGGCGACCTTGCCGTGCTCGTCCTTTGGCTCCTTCGCCGTGCCGAGTCGCTTATTCACGTAGGCGCGCGAGCCAAGCAGGCCCTGCTCCTCGCCGCTCCACAGGGCCGCGCGGATCGTGCGCCGCGGCGCCACGCCGCTCTTCTTGCGCCACGCCGAGACGAGCCGCGCTGCCTCCATCACCACCGCGCTGCCGCAGCCGTTGTCGGTCGTGCCAGCGCCCGCGTGCCAGCTGTCGACGTGCGCGCCGATCATCGCCAGCTCACTGCCAAGAACCGGGTCGCCGCCCTTCAGGTCGGCAAGCACGTTGCGCTCGTCGAGGTCCTGTTCGTGGTAGGTCGCCTGCAGCTCGACGACGACGCGCACCGGCAGGCCCTTCTGCAGCAGGCGCACCATGCGGTTGTAGTGCTCGACGGCGATGGTGAACTGCGGAATCACCTCGGCGCCGACCGCGCGAACATCGCCGCGCCCGCGCGCAGCGCCCGGCTTCGGCGCGGCGGCGGCGCCGGACACGAACACCACCCCGTAGTCGCCCTTGCCGGCGCGGTCGATCATCGCCAGCGGGCGCTTCTGCTGGACGATGGCGAGGATCTCCTCGCGCCTTTGGAAGCCAACGCGGAAGTCGTTCTCGTTGCGCACGGCGGCGGCGCGCTCGACCGGCGGCGCTGGCGGGACCGACTTGGGGTCGGCCATGCGCTGCAACTCGACGTCAGCGAGCCGCCGGCTGTAGCCATCGAAGGCTTCGCTGATGGCGCGCGGCTCCTCGACCAGCACGACCTTGCCAGCGAGGTCGGCCGCTTCGAGCTGCGCCTTGGTCATGCCCGCGGCGTAGACCACGTCGGCCTCGGTGCGCGGCACGCTCGGCGACCACGCCTTGGGGTAGGCGATCACCGGCCACGGGTTGCCGCCGACGACCGCCATCGCCGACGACTGGCACGACCAGCTGCGACCGAACGGCCCCCACGCCTCCGTCGTCGCCGCGTAGCCCATCGCGCCGAACTGCTGCACCGCCCAGTCCTGCGCCTTGCGCAGGTTGGGCGAGCCGGTCAGGCGCGGGCCGTAGACGTCGCACAGCCAGCTCAGATGCTCCATCACCTGCGAACGCTGCAGGCCTTCCTCGCGGAAGAACGCGACGGCCGCTGCGTCGACCGGCTCGGCGGCTGCGGCCGGAGCCGCGGTCGGCGCGCCGGGCGCCTGGGCGACGGCGAGCGCGCTGGACAACGTGCAGGCGAAGAGGACGGGAACGAACGCAGGGATCGGTCGGCGCATGGGCATCTCCAGAGCGAGCCTCGTACGCGATGGCCACGAGGGGCGCGAGGGCCAACCGCCGATGCGACGGGGACGGGACGGCGGCCCACGGTCCCGCTGCCTTCGCTTGCGCGCCGGGCAGCCCAGATCGCGCCACGCACGCCGGCACGATCGAAGCCCTACCCGACCCCCCCCCGCTTGATTCATCCCGCATCCCCGCCGACAGTCCCGGCGTGCTTCCGACCCGCAGCGCCCTGACGCTCGCCCGCCGCCTCGCGGCGTTGGCCGGGCTCGTGCTGGCGCTGGGTCTGCCGCGCTTCTTCGTGCTGTGCTCGGCCGGCGGCGACGAACTGCACCTCGAGTTCATGCACGCGCCGGGTGCGTGCTGCGAGGCGGCCATGCCAGCGCTCGCCGACGCGCCGACGGACGGGTCGCCGGCGCTCGCCGCGCACGAACACTGCGACCACGTCAGCCTGACGATCGAGATCACGCCAGCGCCGCGCGGTGGCGACCTCGGCAACAACGCGTCGGCGCTGCTCGCGATCGCTCCGTTGCCGCTCGCCGCCGTCCCGGCCATCGGGGCGACTGCGTTCACCCGCCCCGCCGCCACCGGCCCGCCGCCGTGGGCGTCGCGCCTGCGCCAGCAGGCGACCGTCCGTCTGCAGGTCTGAGCCCGCGCGCCCGTCGCAGCCGCCGTGCTGCGCGTCCCCGCCGCGTTTGCTCCCACCTGTCCGACCGACCCGCGTGAACGACCCGACCTCGACCTGCCCGACCGGCCGCCTGCGCCTGCTGCGCCTCGCCGTGCTCGCCGCCGCTCTCGCCGCCTGCACGCCCGAGCAACACGCCGGCGCGCCGCCGCCCGCGCTGTTCGTCGGCGACCTGCCGCTGCAGCCAGCGCTCGCCGACGATGGCGCGTCGTTGACGACTGGTCGGCCAAAGCTCGTCGGCGACGCCACCGCCTTCGAAGCGCCGATCCCGGTCGGCCTCGACGACGCGCTGCGCGCCGTCGCCGCCACGCACCCGCGCATCCGGGGCGCGCTCGAAGACGTGATGCAGGCGCGCGGCGACTCGGTCACCATGAAGCTGCTGCCCAATCCTTCGCTCGGCGCCAGCTACTCGCTTGCGCCGTTCCCGGGCGCGAAGTTCGACGCGACGTCGCGCCAGGGCGGCCCGCCGCAGATCGACCTGGGCTTGGGCTTCGCGCTCGACGCGCTGCTGTTCGGCAAGCGCAGCGCCGCCATCGCCGCCGCCGAACTCGCGGTCGACGCGGAGCTGGCCCGCTACGCCGCCGCCGCCAACGACGTGATGGTCGCCGCCAGCGACGCGTACTGCGCCGTGCTGCGCGCGCGCGACGTGCACGAGTTCGACCTGCAGGCCGCGGCGTCGGCGCAGACGCTCGTCGACGCGCTCGCCGCCGGCAACGCCGCTGGCACGGTGGCGCGCCCCGAGGTCGATCGCGCCCGCACCGCCGCGGCGCTGGCGCAGCGCGACGCCGCCGCGTCGGCAGCTTCCCTGCTGGCCGCGCGCGCGCACTTCCGCGCCTTCCTCGCCGGCGTCGACGGCGGTGACCGCGCCGAACCGTGGCCGAGCGACGCCGAACGCGCGACCGCCGCCGTGCCGCCGCTCGCCGAGTTGCTGGCCGGCGCCGAGGCGCGCCGGCCCGACCTCGAAGCCGCGCGCCGCGAACTGGCGCTGGCGAAGCAGGCGCTCGGCCGCGAGGTCGCCAACGCCTGGCCGTGGCTGCGCGGCAACGTCGGCATAGCGCGCCAGCGCCAGCGCGCCGCCATCGGCTTCCCCGACGCCGACTCGTGGGGCGCTGGCCTCGAGTTCGCGCTGCCGCTGTTCGACCGCAACCAGGGCAACATCCTGCGCGCGCAGTCGGCGGCGCGGCAGGCGCAACTGCGGCTCGACGCCGTGCGCGCGGAAGCCGCCGCCGCCGTCGCCGCCGCGCACGCCGAGCACGACGCCGCGTGCGCCGCCGACGCGCTGCTTGGCGAAGCCGCCCGCGACCCAGCCGAGGCGGCGCGCGCCGCCATCGAAGCCGAGTTCACCGCCGGCAACCGCACGCTGCTCGAGGTGCTCGACGCGCGCGCCGCCTGCCGCGAGATCGCGCGCAGCGCCGCCGCCGCGCGCGCCGAACGGTTGCGCACCCACCGGCGCCTCGCCGCCGCCTGCGGCGGCCTCGCCACCGGACCTGCGACGGAAGCCAGCGCCGCGCCGGACGCGACCCCGACGCCATCGACGC
>VGZG01000007.1 GCA_016872675.1 Planctomycetota bacterium | reverse complement strand
CTGCCGTCGCCGCGGCGAGCGCGCGCAGCGCCGACCGCGTGCTGAACAGCTCGACGCCGCCCTGGAAGCCGACCGCGAGCCACGCGCCGTCGACGACCAGTTGCACGGCGCCGGCGAGCGGCTCGCGGCTGTCGCCGAACGACGGCAGCGGCAGTCGACCGCGCAGCGCGCCGTCGACGCCGAAGACGAGCGCTTCGCGGTCGTTGGGCACCAGCACGCAGTCGCCGACGATCGCGCCGCGACCGCGCCCCTGCGCCTTGGGCCCGCGGATCGTCGGCAGCTCGCGCGCCCATTCGACGAGGCCGCCCGTCGCGCCGATCGCGACGAGGCTGGTGTCGGACAGCGCGAACAGGTTGTCGCCGGCGACACCCACGAGCGTGCGCAGCCGGCCGAACGGCGCGTAGCGGGTCGCCGCGTCGAACATCCACGCGATCTCGCCGGTCGCGATGTCGAGGCCGAGCAGCATGTCGCCGTCGACCGGCGCGACGATGGCGACGCTGCCGTGCGCGATCAGGTCGTTCGGCTGGAAGCCGGTCAGCTCATCCTGGCGGAACGCTCCCGACCAGCCGACGAAGCCGAATTCGTCGCGCGAGGTCGGCCGCGGCTTCGCCGCCTTGCGCAGCGGGTCGCGGCGCTCGTAGCGGCGCAGCCAGCGCAGCTCGCCGGTCAGCGCGTCGACATTGGCGACGCAACCGGCGTTGGTCGCGACGAGCGCAGCGCCGCCCTGCACGACCACCGGGCAGCCCGGCGCCTTGAAGAACGGCGAGCCGCCGCCGTGCAGTTGCGTGTGCCACAGTGGCTTGCCGGTGCGGCGCTCGAGGCACTCGAGCGCGTAGCGGCCGCGGCGCAGCGATGGCAGCAGCAGCCGTTCGCCGAAAACCGTCGGCGCGGCGAGGAAGGTCACGTCGCGCAGGCCAGTGTCGCCATCCAGCCACTGCTCCGACGACCACGCTCGCTGCAGGCCGTCGCGCAGGTAGGCGACGAGTTCGCTGGCCTTGAGCACGTCGGCGCTGGCGACGCCGACGCGCTTGTGGCCGATGACGACATAGCAGCGCTCGCCGTCGTCGACGGGACGCAGCAGGGCGAAGTCGCTGGTGGCGATGCGCACGCGCGGCTGGTTATCGCGCGGCGGCGGCGGCTCGTCGACCGCGTCGGTCGACGCGAGCAGCAGGCCGTTGGTCGCGTCCGCCTCGCGCAGCCGGTAGTGCTCGAGGAACAACGCGCGCGGCAGGCCATCAGCGCCGCCGGGCGCGATCAGCACGCGCGTCGAAGGGCCGTAGCGGCCCGCGAACGGCATCGCTGCAGTCGCGCTGCCGTCGAAGAAGGCGGTGTGCCCATTGGCAGCCTTCGGGTCCTTGTACGGCTCGGGGTTGCGGAAGCGGTGCTGCCACAGCGGCACGAGGCCGTCGGCGACGTCGGCGAAGAACGGCGCCGTCGAAGCGTTGGCGCTGGCCGTCGGCGCGGCGTCGGCGAAGCGCGGGTCGTCCGGTAGCTCCTTCACTGCCTGCAGCTCGCCCTCGACGCGCAGCGTCGCGTCGGGCGCGGCGGTGGCGAGCGCGTCGACTTCGCGGCGCGCGGCCGCCGCTTCGCCGGCGAGCTGCAGGCACACCGCCGACTTGAAGCGCAGCCACGCCGGCGCGACGCCGAGCTCCTTCTGCAGCGCCGCCGGATAGATCTCCTGCAAGTCGCGGAAGGTGAGCATCGCGGCGCGGTAGCGGCCTTCCTGCATCAGGCGGTCGCCGAGCAGCAGCAGCGCGCGGCCGCCGGACAGCGTCGCGAAGAAGCGGTTCTGCACCTGCTCGAGCGCCGACAGGCTGCCGTTGTCGAGCGCCTGCTGCAGCAGTTCGGCGGCGGCGACCTCGTAGGTGGCGCGGTAGAGCACGAGGCCGTCGTCGGGCAGGCGCGCGATCAACTCGTGGCAGAGCCGGCGCACCGGCCGGTACAGGCGGCCGTCCTGGCTGAAGACTGCGTGGCGCGGGTCGCTCGCGGCGGGCGGCGCCGCCGGCGCGGCCTGCTTGCCCGGCTTTTGGCCCGCCAGCGGTGGCACGGGCACGGTCGGCAGCGGCGACGCCGGCTCGGCCGGAACTGGCAGCGGGGCGATCGTCGCCGGGTCGGCGGTCGTGCCGGCGGCGCCGGTGACGGCGTCCTCGCTGCGGCCCTCGATGACGTCCTGCAGCAAATGGATGGCGGCGGCGAAGTCGCCGCGTTCGATGCACTGCTTGGCGCGGCGCAGGTAAGGGTCGAGGTTGGGGTTCTCGTTGAGGTCGACGGCGACGCCGCCGTCCTCGCTCTCCGGCCCCGGCGTGCCCGGCCCCGGCGCGACGGCGCCGAGCTGGATCCGGACCTGCGCAGCGGCGACCGCGGCCAAAGCGGCGACGGCCAACAGGTTGGCGACGATGGGACGCAGCACGGGAATCAGCGGGGACAGACGGCCCGGGGTCGGGGGCCGGACGCGGCAAACGACGGTGGCCGCGCGCGTGTGTGCGACCCCCATCCAAGGTACGACTCTAGGCAATCGACGGCGAGGGGGCCGGGGCCATTCCACGCCGTCGACCCGTTCGCCGCAGAATCGCGAACGGTCCGCGGTCGCCATCCGTTCACGACGGTCCGTACACTCGCCGCCGATGCGCCTCCGCCGCCTACTGTCCGCCGTCTACGCCGCCGTCGCCCTGCACGGCGCCGCCCTCGCTCAGGACTGGAGCAGCGGCGACCTCGTCGCCGCCTGCGGCGACTTCCAGCGGGATGGCCTCGCAGCGCGCTACGCCACGGTGGCCAACCTGCTTGCCGCCGGCGCGCCAGCGCGGGCCGCGATCGCCGCGCGCCTGCACGGCGACCACCGCGAGTACCAGCTCAAGATCGATCGCCTGCTCGCCAACCTCGCGGACGCGCGCTGGCAGGTGCGCGAGGACGCCGAGCGGCAGCTGATCGAGATCGGCGGCCGCGCCTGGACCGAGATCCAGGCGACGAAGGACAGCAGCAAGGTGCTCGACCAGCAGATCCGCTGCGCCCGCGTGCTCGACGCGCTCGCCGCCAAGGGCACCGAGTCCGAGGACCGCGAACGGCGGCTGCTGCGCGGGCTCGTGACGACGGCGCTGCACCTCGAGGCCGACGACCGGCTGCGGCGCGCGCTCCGTAGCGCGCTCGGCCACACCAACGCCGCGATCGCGGCCGGCGCCGTGCGCGCGCTCGGCAAGCACGGCGGCGACGAGGACGCGCTCGCCGTCGCGGCCTTGGCCAGCGGCGCGGGCGCCCAGCACCGCGCCGGCGCGATCAGCGCGCTCGCGCGCATGCGCTCGGCGAAGGCGCTGGAACTGTGCGAGGCGCTGCTGTTCCCGGCCGCGGCGAACGCGCCGCTCGGGGGCGTCACCGCCGATCGCTCCGATGCGATGGCCGTGGTGCGCAGCCTGCGCAGCCGCGACGACGCCGGCGCCAAGGCGCTGCTCGCGCGGCTGCAGGCGCACCCGGACGCCGTGATCGCCGCCGCAGCGCGCGTGGTCCTGCCACCGGCGACGACGGCGGTGACCGCCAGGCTGACGCTCTTGCCGGATCGCGCGCCGGTCGAAGCGACGCTCGGCGAGGCGCTCGGCGACGCAATCGTCGTGGCCGGCGCCTTCCCGGCTCCGCCCACGGTCGAGCTGACGCTCGCCGATTGCTACACCATCGAGTTCCCGGCGCACGCGGTCCAGCCGACGACCCGCGCGCGCGTGTTCCTCGAACAAGGCAGCCTCGTGGTCGGCGAGGTGCAGGCAATCACCGCCGACGTGGTGCGCGTGCGCTCGGCGCGGTTCGGCGAACTGCGCCTGCCGCGCGCCAGCGTGCAGGGCATCGCCTTCGATCCTGCGCTCGATCGCCTCATCGGCGCGTCGGTCGCCAACGACCGCGTGCGCATGCGCGACGGCACGACGCGCGACGGCGCGGTCGCCAGCTTCGACGCGACGGGCCTGCGACTCGTCGGCGGCGGCGGTTCGCCGCAGACATTGGCCATGGCCGAAGTGGCCGGTGTGCTGTTCACGCGGCCGCACACCTCGACGACGGATCTGCTGACGTACGCGCGCTTAGAGCTGATCAACGGCGAGCGCCTGATCTGCTTCCTCGCCGCCTGCAACGGTGAGTACGCGGTTGTCAGCGCGCCACAGCTCGGCGCCGTGGCGGTGCCGTGGCGCGACGTCGCGCGCGTGGAGCTCGGCGTCGGCGGCGGCGCGCTGTGGGGCTTCACGCTGATCGCCGACTACAGCGACAACCGCGTGCTCGAGGTCGACGACCAGGGCCGCGTGGTGTTCGAGATGCAGGACGTGTTCGGCGCGTGGGACGCCGAGTGCCTCGACAACGGCAACCTGCTGATCACCGAGTACGCGATCAGCCGCGTGCAGGAGGTCGATCGCAAGGGCAACCAGATCTGGGCCTACGAGGACCTCAAGAACCCGTACGACGCCGATCGCCTGCCCAACGGCAACACACTGATCGCGGACACGTACGCGAGCCGCGTCGTCGAGGTCGACAAGGACGGCAAGGTCGTGTGGACGTACGCCAAGGAGATCCGGCCGCTCGACGTCGATCGCCTGCCCAACGGCAACACGCTGATCGCCGACGCGACGAAGGAGCGGGTGCTCGAGGTCACGCCCGCCGGCGAGATCGCGTGGGAGCTCAAGGGCCTGCCGAGCGCGCACGACGTCGAACGGCTGCAGAACGGCAACACGCTGGTCACGCTGCGCAGCAAGGGCGTGGTGCAGGAGTTCGACCGCGACGGCAAGGTCGTGTTCGAGATCACCGGCCTCAACTCGCCGAGCGACGCGGACCGGCTGCCCAACGGCAACACGCTGGTGGCCGAGAACACGCGCGTTCGCGAGTTCGACCGCCGCGGCAACGAGGTCTGGCGGCAGGCGCTGCAGTGGGCCGTTGAGGTCAATCGCTACTGACAGGGCGCAGCGCGCGAACAGCCGCAGTCCGCCGGCCTTCGCCGACGGCAGCGTGACGACAAGACCGCGACGTGGTGCGCCGTCACTGCGCGAACGCCGGCTTCAGCCGCGGCGGCACGCCGAGCCGGCGCACCACGTCGCCGATCGCGGCCATGCGGTCCGGATCGCCATCGGCCGCCGCTTCGCACCAGCCCAGCAGCGCCCGCTGCACCGGCGTGGCCGTGTCGATGGCACCGAGCGCCATCGCCAGCCACGGCCGCGCCGACGCCGGACCTTCCGCGAGCAGCACGTCGACCCCGCGCGTCCAGGCCGCGGGCCACAATTCCGCCTTGGCAGACGCCCAGTCCGTCGCCGCCGGCGCGAGCGCCTGCGCCACGGCGAGGTCCTCGGCGACGCGGGGCCACGCATCACGCCAGTGCGGCGGAACTTCGCCGAGCGAGGCGGCGAGGCGCAGCGCGCCGGCGTGGTCACCCGCATGCAACCGCCAGACGACGGCTTCGCGCGGCCACTCGACCGCGGCCGCCCATGCGGCGGCGCCGACCGCAGCCAGGGCAGTCGCCGCGATGCCGGCGCGGAGCGCGCGCGAACCGCGGTCGAACGCGGCGCGGAAGCCCGGATCGCTCTCGTAGCGGCGCATCGTGCGCCAACGGTCGGGCTCGTCGGGGTGCAGGCTGAGCACGCGACCGAGCCAGCCGTGCGGCGCTGGCTGCGCTAGGCGCGAGACGACCAGCAGCGCGCGCGCGCACGGCTCACTGCCGAGCGCTGCGACCGAGGCGACGTCGGCCTCGTGTTCGAAGCGGTGCGCCAGCGCGCGCACCGCCAGCCACGCGACAGCGGCGGCGACGAGCGCGAGCGCAGCCTGAGTGAGCTGGTCCATCGATTCGACGCCCAGCAGGCGCAGCGGCGCCATGGCAAGCAGCGGCACGACGACGACGAGCGTGAGCAACAGCGTGGGATGGCCCTTCTTGGCGTGGCCGACCTCATGCGCGACGACGCCGGCGAGCGAGTCGGCGTCAAGTTCGCGCACGATGCCATCGGTCAGGCACAGCGTGCGGCCGAACGGCAGCGGCCCGACCAGCATGGCGTTGAGCGCGTGCATCCCGGTCGGCAGCTGCTGCACGCGATGCGGCGGGAAGCCGAGCGCCCGCGCCGTCGCCCGCAGAGCCGCGGCCGGCGGCTCGGGCAACGGCTGCACGGCGAAAGCGAACCGAAACCACGGCGGCAGCAATACGACGATCGCGAAGAGCAGCAGCATGCCGCCGGCGATCGCGCCCGGCGTGGTCACCAGCGCGAGGACGTGCAGCGAGCGGTCGAGCGCAACGGCCTCGAGTCCGGCGCCGAGCAGCAGCACTGGCAGCAGCACGAACAGCGGGCCCCCGCGGCGCAGGCGCACGAAGCCGCGCAGGGCGACGCGCGACGGCACGGGCACGAACGCGGCGGCAGCGCCGCGCGCGTCGTCGGCGAGGTCGCACCATGCCGCGGCGTGAGCGGCCGGCGCGATGCGGATCCACTCGGCGAGGAAGGCCGGCAGCGCGCCGAGCGCGATGCTGAGCAGCGGGCTCGCCTGCGCCAGTTGGTCGACGACGTCGCCGTAGGCGGCGTAGGCGTAGAGCGCGTGCACGGCGAGCGGCACGGCGACGGCCGACAGCCGCAGCAGCGCCCGCGGCCCCACCATCGCCGGCCGGCCGGTCAGGACCAGCCGCGCGGCGCGGGCGGCGGCGGCCACCGCCAGCAGCTTGGGCACGAGCAGCGCGAACAGCCACACTAACAGGGTCGTGGAGTCGCCGGCGCCGGGCAGCGCCGGCAGCAGTTCGCGGTGCACGGCGCTGACCAGCAGGCCGAGCAGCAGCGGCATCGGCAGGAACACGTCAGCGGCCCGCCTGCGCCGGCGGCGTGTCGGCCGCCGGGAACGCGCGCTGCACGGCCGCCTGGAAGCGCGGGTCGGCGCGCAGCGAGTCGAGCTCTGGATCGCGGTCGAACATCTTGCGCGACAGTCGCAGCGAGCTGTCCAGTTCGGGCGACGCGAGCCGCGCGGCGCACGCGTCGATCGCGTCGAGCGCGCGTTCGCGCTGACCGGCGAGTGCATGCACGCACGCCGCCGAGTACCACGTCAGCGGCTTCCACTCGACCTTCGCGCCCTTGGCGAGCGCCTGCGCGGCGCGGTACGCGGCGGCCGCGGATTTGTGGTCGCGCAGCTGGTTGTGGAAGTCGGCAAGCGCGAGCGTCGACTGCATGCGTTCTTCCGGCTCGCCCTCCGCGGTGGCGGCGACGAGGCGCGCGAGGTGGCGCTGGGCCTGGTCCTTGACGCCCCACTGCCACAGCATTGCGGCGAGCGCGACGCGCAGGTCCTCGGGCTCGATGCGCTCGTTGTCGGCGATCCGCACGATCGCGTCGACGCGCACGGCCTCGGGAATGCGCGTCTGCAGGTCGCGCAGCGCCGGCACCAGCTCGATGCGCTGCGTGGTCGGGAACCACTGCGGCGGCTCGAGCAGCAGCATGAAGAAGAACTCGCCAACGCGCGGCTGCAGCGCGGCCATCGCGTCGTACTGGCCGCGATAGGTGATGTCGCTCGCGCGCTGGATCCTGACGAAGGCGAGGGCGAAGTCGCGCTCGGCCTGCTCGATCGCCTTGCGGCGGGCGACGTCCTCGCCGGCGCCGGCTTGCGCCGCCGACAGCCAGCAGAGTCCCGCCAGGGGCTCGACGGTGAGGGCGGTCAGCAGCGCCTTGTTGCCGTCGGCCGGGGCGCCGGCCGCGAACCAAGCGTCGAAGGCGTCGGAAATCGTCGGGCCTTGCGCGCTGACCGACGGCTGCCGCTGCGGCGCCGATTGCGGCTGCGCCGCGAGGCTGGCAACGACCGTCAGCGCCGCGGCTAGCGTCGCCGCCAGCGACCGGAATCGCGATGCGCAGGTGCGTGCCATGCTGTGGGCTTCTAGCCCTTGCCCGCCGGCGGCAACAGCCCCCCCCAGCTGGCGGCGCGCCCCAGCGCCATGTCGACCAGCCGGTCGGCGACCGCGGCGGCGTCGGCTGCGAGCGTAGCGTCGAGCGGCAGCAGGTGCGCGGCGACGCCAGTATCGACGAGGTCGCGCTGTAGCGCCCGCACGAACTCGTGCAGACCGGCCATGCTGGCGGCGAACGCCGCCGAGCCGTCTCGCAGCGCCGCGTCGGTTGCGCCGACAAACGCCAGCGCGCCGCGCTTCTGCCGGCGGAAGAACGGCAACGCCGCGCGCGCGAGCAGCGCGTTGGCCTGCAGGTTGGCGGCCAGCAACTCGGCGAGGTCGCCGCCCGGCTCCTTGCCCGGCGCGCGCTCCTGCCAGCAGCCGGCGGCGCCGACGACCGCGCCGAGCGGACCGAGCGCGTCCTTGGCGCCCTTGACGAAGCCGGCCGCCGCTTCGGCGTCGCCCGCGGGCACCAGCCCGACGAGGGCTCGGTCGTTGGCGAGCACGACGCGCAGTTTGTCGACCTGCCACGGCTTGCGCACCGCGGCAGCGACGCGGCCACCGCGCGCAAGCACACACCGCGCGACCGCTCCGCCGATGCGGCCCGTGGCGCCGGCGACGAGCACGACTCCGGGCGCGCGGCTCAGAACTGCACCTTGACCGCCTTGCGCTCCTCGGTGGCCTCAACCTCGAAGAACTCGAGTTGCTTGAACTGTCCGTAGCTGGCGAGGATCGAGCTCGGCCACTGCTCGATCGCGTTGTTGAGGCCCATGACGGCGTCGTTGTACGCCTGCCGGGCGAAGCCGATGCGGTTCTCGGTCGACGTCAGCTCTTCCTGCAGCGCCAGCATGTTCTCGTTGGCCTTGAGCTCGGGATAGGCCTCGGCGACGGCGAACAGGCTGCGCAGCGACTGCGCCAGCGCGCCTTCGGCCTTTACCAGGTCGCCGACGGCGCCGGCCTTGCTGAGGTCGACGCAGGTCTGGCGCGCGCGCACGACGGCTTCCAGCGTCTCGCGCTCGTGCTTCATGTAGCCCTTCGCCGTCTCGACGAGATTGGGGATCAGCTCGTAGCGGCGTTTGAGCTGGACGTCGATCTGGCTCCAGGCGTTCTTGGCCTTGTTGCGCAGCGCGACGAGTCCGTTGTAGGCGCCGATCGCCCACAGCAAGACGAGAACGACGATGGCGACGGGAATGATCCAGGCGAGCTGTCCCATGCGATGGCTCCGTTGCGATTGGCGGCGTGTGCGTCGCGTGGCCGCGGCTATTCGCCGGTTTCGACCACGCCTTCGAACACGCTACGTGCGGGCCCTTCGATCGCAAGCGCATCGGCCGGACCGAGCACCCGTAGGTCGCCGCCACGCAGCGCCACCGTCGCCTGGGCGCCGGCGACGAGGCCGCGGGCGCGCGCCGCCACGACGGCGGCGGCGGCGCCGGTGCCGCAGGCAAGGGTCTCGCCGCTGCCGCGCTCGTAGGTGCGCTGGCGCAGGCGGTCGGGGCCGGCGACGGCGACGAACTCGACGTTGACGCCGCCCGGGAAGTCCGGATGGCATTGCAGCGCCGCGCCGATCCGCGCGACGTCGATCGCGTCGGGGTCGGCGACGAACAACACCGCGTGCGGGTTGCCGACGTCGGCCGGGGTGATCTCGAACTCGATGCTGCCGACGGTGACGCGGCGCGGCGGCGACAGCCGCACCGCCCCCATCGCGGCGCGCACGGCGCCGCCGGGCAGCAGCTCGACGCGGCGGACACCAGCGTCGGTCTCGACGTCGAAGGCGTCGTGAGCGACGTGGCCGCGGGCGCGCGCGAAACGGGCAAGGCAGCGCAGGCCGTTGCCGCACATCGCGCCGCGCGAGCCGTCGGCGTTCCACATCGCCATGCGCACCGGCGCGCGGTCGCCGCGCAGCAGTGCGATCACGCCGTCGGAGCCGACGCCGAAGCGCCGGTCCGACCAGCGTTGCGCCCACGCCGGCGCGCGCTCGAGCGCCAATGGCTGCGCGATGGCGTCGACGAAGAGGTAGTCGTTGCCGAGCCCCTCCATCTTGGTGAAGGGAACGCGCATCAGTCGCTCGTGATGCGATCGCGATTGCTGGGGACCGTCACGGAGCGGAAGCCGGCGACATCACGGCCGGCGATCGGCAGGTTGCTGTTCTGCTCGTTGGCGACCTTGCGCGGCCCCTGCGCCACTCCGCAGTCGAGCAGAGCCTTGTCCTTGCCGACCGCGAAAGGGCGCATGGTGCCGGTGACGTGCCGGGCCGCACCGAGGAACTGCAGCGCGAGGCGGCTGTTGGCGCCGTTCATGTGCGGACGGTGACCGTGCGCGAAGTGGCGGTCACCGGCAGCAGCAACGGAAACAGCAGCGCGTCGACGACGCCAAAGCGCGTGTCGATCGCGTAGCTGGTGACGTCGGGCGCGAGACGCTGCGCGTCGACGTCGTTGAGCGTGATGAGGCCGAAGAAGATGTAGTACTGCCGCACGGTTGCCTCGCCGCTGTTGGTCGGGCCGAGGCCGACGACGTGCGTGTGTGAGACGCAGGACGCGGCGAGAGCAGCGAGCAGGACGGCGGCGAGACGGCGCACGGGCTTCGACAGGGTCGCGGTCACGGCGAGGTTGTACCAAGCGGCGGGCGCCGTTCACCCTTGGCTAGCCGGCTTGCGGCGGTTCCGCCGGCGGGTCCCCCAGCCGGGCCGCCGCGGCCGCTTCGCGCTGCGCCAGGCGTCGGCCGGTCGCGGCTTCCTTGGCGAGGTGGCGCCGCAGCGCCAGCACCAGGATCGGCAGGAACAGCAGCAGCAGCACGCTAAAGCAGTGGTCGAAGGCGAGTCGCCACGGCGCGCCGGAGCCGTGCAGCACGTAGTCGCGCCAGCGCTCCTCCAGCCACGCGGTCGAACGGCCGGTGGCGTGCGCGAGCGCGGGCTCGAAGGCGGTGACGTCGTCGACGGCAGCGGCGACTTCAATGAGTTCGCGCACGCCGTAGTCGCGGGCGAGCCACGAGACGTACGAGTGGCTCTGCGCGTAGGCCTCGCGCAGCGACGTGACGTCCGTCGGGAAGTCGCCGGCGAGCTCGACGAAGTTGCGCAGCCGGCCGGCGATGGCGGCGAAGGCGAGGTCTTCTTCGCGCGCGCCGAGGTAGGTGTCGCCGGCGAGCAGTTGGGCGAGGCCTTCGTGGAACCAGCGCGGCACGCGGCGGCCGTGCGCGCCGACACGCTGGTCGAGCAGCTCATGGACGAGTTCGTGCCGGACGACGCCGCGCAGCGGCGTGCCAAGACGGCGGACCTCGCCGACGACGAGGTGGACCTGCCGCGCGCCCAGCACCACGAACGCTGGCGACTCGGGATGCAGGCAAGCCGCGAGGTGCGGCGGCAGCGCCTCGCGCGCGCCATGGACGAGCACGGCGAAGGGAGCTCTCGGCAACCCCGGGAAGGTCGCCTGCAGAGACGGCAGTTCGGCGTCGATCGCCGTCTGTACGCGGGCGAGGTCATCCTCCGTGACCTCGCCCGCGCCGGCGGCGACGCGGACGGCGTCGTGGCGCGGCAACGGCGTCTCCTGCGGCCGGCCGCACGCGGCGGCCAGCGCGAGCGCGGTGGCCAGCGCGAAGCGGACGAAACGGGCGGGCAGGAACACGATTGAGTCTCGTCATAGACTGCGCGCGCCGGTCCCAGAAGGGCCGGAATCACCCCACCGGAGAATCCCGTGAACGCCTGGAAACTGCTCTTCGCCGCCCCCATCTTCGCCGCCATCGCCATGTCGCCGCAGGATCCGAAACCGTCCGGCGCAACGATCGCTGACATCGTGACAATCCGCACGATCTCGGAGCTGCATTACACACCACTGGGCGGCGCGTCGGTCAGCGTGCCGGCCCGCAGCGTGGTCGAGGTGCGCTACATGGACGACCACGGCGACAACATCCGCCTTGAGCTGATCTACGATAACGGCGACTACTCGATGCAGACGGTGCAGGGTTTCCACCTGCTGCAGTCGGGCGGCGGCAGTCGCGAAGTACGCCTCGTGCGCGGCGCATCGTCGAACATGCGCTTCCCGCGCCTGCCCTGAGTCGCCGCTGCCAGCGGAGCTACCGCGCCCGCGCTGATCTGGTTCACGCGCGCGGAGCCGGCGACCGATGAGGCAGACGGCTGGGAGCGCGTCGGCTCGCCTCCTTCGCCGGACCCGCCCGTGTCGTCCCAACCACACACCACGCCGCCACTCGTCTCGCTCGCAATCCAGGCGATCCTGCCTGAGCCTTGTTCCGCGTTCGCAACGCCGGACGTTTGGGCTTTCCTCGCCCGCCGCGAGCACATGGCAGGGATCGCGCCGGCGTGGCATCACGCCGCCGCCGCGCCTGCCGAGACGCTGCGCGAGGTCGAAGTGCCAGAGCTCGCGGATCCGACGCTCGAAGCCGTCGAAGATCTGACGGCGCCGCCCGCCAAGTCGTCGTCGGAGCCGGTGGTCGAAGACCTCCTGTACGCGACGCGCGGCGCGGCACTGCTCGGTGGCGTCTGCGTGTTTCGCTCGGGCGACGACGACGCAACGTCCGCCGCCGATGCCTCCGCATGGGCCGCGGATGGGCGCACGGCGGCCTGCCTGCCGACGGTCGGGTTCACGACGAAGGGCGACGCTGGCGACATGGCGGCCGGCGCCGACGAGTCGTCGACGTTCGAGCCCGTCGACGAGGGTGCGCCGCCGCCGCTCAGCGCGGATGTCGCTACCGCCTCGCGCCACGACGCTGCGGCGTGCGCTACGCCGGCGGCGGCGCGGGCCGAGGACGCCGAGACCGACGGCGCCGTGCTCGCCGCGCCGGCGACGACGTTGGAGTGGGCGACCGAGAAGAACGCCATCGCCACGGGCGCGGACGTCCGGCTGTCGACGGCCGCCATTGCCGAGGCGGCGGCGACGCCCGCTTCGCCACGCGCTGATTTGGAACTCAGGGAGGCCCACCGTCGCGTGCTGGCGGCGCTCGCTCAGGTGCAGTCCAGCTTGGACGCCGCGCTCGAGCAGATGCGCCCGATCGCAGCGGCGGGCGTGGCGACGGCGCTGACCGAGTTGCGCGCCGAACTCGGCTGCCAAGGCAAAGCGCTCGCGGCGACCGTCGCCAGCGTGCAGCAGCTCGAGGCACGCCTGGGCCAACTCGACGTAGCCGTGACGCAAGAGGCCGCCACGCCGACGCCGCCCGCGCCTGCGCCCGTTGCCAAGTCAACGCCGACGCCGCCCGCGCCGGCGCTCGTTGCCGCGCCAACACCGGCTGCGCCCGTTGCCAAGTCAACGCCGACGCCGCTCGCGCCGGCGCCCGTTGCCGCGCCAACACCGCCTGCGCCCGTTGCCGCGCCAACGCCAGCTGCGCCCCTTGCCGAGTCAACGCCGACGCCGCCCGCGCCGGCGCCCGTTGCCGCGCCAACACCGCCTGCGCCCCTTGCCAAGTCAACGCCGACACCGCCCGCGCCGGCGCCCGTTGCCGCGCCAACACCGCTGGCCGAACCATCGTCGCTGCGCGCGCCCGTTGTAGTGACGGCGCTCGGCGTGGCGTGGTCGACGTTGCTGTGGTGGAAGACCGGCTCGATGCCGCTCGCAGTTGGCCCGCTGGTGGTCGCCAGCCTGGTCGCCGGCCTCTGGCTCGGCCGCGCTCGCAGTTGAGCGTCGAGTCAGTTGCGCGCGCGCGGCGTCGGCGCCAGCAGATTGGCCAGCAGGCGTACTGCCCCGGGATGCAGCTTCTTGAGCTGCCGCCACAGTGACAACGCGCAGTAGACGTACTCGCCGTCGCCGTGGCGCGCGTACAGCAGCGCGCCGCGCTCGGGCGGCTGGCCGGGGTCGTGCAGTTCGAGCACTTCCTCGCACGCCGCGCTCCATGCCGAAGGCAGATAGAGAGCGCGCTCCTGGTCCCAGCCGTCCCAGTCTTCGGCGCGGATGCGGTTGGGGTGCGTGAGCAGCGGATGATCGCGGCGCAGCGCGCGCACCGGCGCGTCGGCGCGAGTCACGCGCGCCTTGCCGACGACGAACGGACGGAACGGCGCGCCAACGAAGTCCTCGCCGGGCGGCTGGAACTCGACGTCCTTCTGGTAGAGAACGAGGAGGCGCTTGCCGGCGCCCGAGGCGAAGTCGAGCAGGCGATCGAACGCGCGGCGCGCCGCCGGCCGATCGCGCAGCGCGCGAATGTCGACGACGATCGCGTCGATCCCGGCGAACGACGATGACGCGATCGCCGCGTCGTCGAGTTCGGTGAGCGCGATGCCAAGGCCGCCAGCGCCCAGCACGTTGCCAAGCGTGTCGTCGCTGCCGCGCACGATGCCGACGCGCAGGCCATCCGGCACGACGACGTCGACCTTGTGCACGGGCAGGTCGAGGCGCAGGTCCCCCATGCCGATGCGCAGCACGTCGACGCCGGGGCGGCGCGTCGCCGGCGCGGTGACTTCAAACGTCAGCGACGTGCGGGTCGCAGCGCGCAGGTCGGCTGGCTGCCGGTCGACGGCGATCGCATAGCCGGCGGCCGCGCGCACCTCGACGTCGGCGAGCGTCGGCGTCGCGCCGTGTCGGTCTGCTTCGACAGTGAAGCGCAGCGTGCGGCGCGCGGTCGGCAGCAGCAGCGCCCGCGGCTGCGCGCGCAACGTCACCGGCGCGCTCAGTTCAATCGGCACGACGAGATCGACTGGGACAACGACGTCACGGATCCGGAGTTCAACGCGCACGCGGAAGGGCGGCGCGAAGCGCTCGGCGCGGAAGCGCGGCTCCATCGGATCGCCCGTCGGCGACGGCGGCGCGATCGCACGCAGGAGCGCTGAGGTGTCGGCGCGGAATTCGGCGGCGCCCTCGACGCGCAGGCCATCGCAACCGCTGGCGCGCCACTCCATCGGCGCGGCGGCGCGAATCGTCGCTTGCAGGCCCAGTGCGGGCCCGGGAACGGCGACGGCCCCAGGCGCGCACGCGAGGCGAATCTGCGCGCCGGCAGCCAGCGCGACGAGTTGCCGCGTCGCAGCGAGGCGGCGATCCAGGCGAACGGCGGCTTCGCCGTCGCCAGCGCGCGCGCGCGCGTTCTCGAGGACGCGAACGGCGGCGGCCGCGGCGGCGAGCAACTGCGGATCGTCGGGCCGCAGCGATGCGAGTTGGCGCGCGAGTTCGTCGGCCGCGCCCGCCGCAGCCGGCCACCGCGCCGCGTCGAGCACGCTCGGCAGGGCGAACGTCGAATCACCCGCGGACGTCGTCCGTTCGGCGCGCGCGACGAAGCGCATCGTCGGCGGGAACACGTCGTCGAGCGGCGCGGGCGCGCCGGGGCTGCGGTGCGCGCCCCGAAGGATCGCGTACGCATGCTCGCGCAGCGGCACGCCGAGTTCGGCGTCCGGCACGTCGACGCGCAGGTCGAGGACGCCATGACCGGGCCGGTCGTCGAAGCCGGTCCAATAGGACGCGATGTCGTGCGGCGCTTCGGCGGTGGCAAAGGCGGGATCGCGCGCGCGAGAGAACGCGGCCGGCAACAGTTCGATGAGCGCGAGGTCGTGGCCGTGCTGCTCGGCGTCGTGGTGCGTCGTCATCACGACGTCGGGGCGGATGCGTCGCAGCAGGCGCGCGAGGTCGTCAATCGTCGCGTCCTTCCCCCACTCTGCCAGCGTGTCGGCGGCCGAGCGGCGATAGCCCGCGTCGGGGCGGCCAAGGTGCCATACGTCGACGCCCAGGAGCGCGCCGCCGACCTCGGCTTCGAGCGTGCGGATCCGTTCGAACTCGTCGCCGGTCTCGGGGCCGGCGCTGTTCTGCGCGCCACCGCCGCGCGTCGCCAGCAGCAGCGCGACGCGCGCGCCGTGGACGCGGCGCAGCCAAGCCGCCGGCAGCAGGTAGCGATCGTCGGGGTGCGAGGCGACGAGGAGCACCAGCGCGTCGCACTGCGCGTCGCGCACGGCCTGCGGCAGGGCATTGGGCGCCGCCGGGAACACGGCCGGCACGTCGTGCCATCGCTGCGCGGCGGCGGCGGCGGCGAGCGCGGCGACGGCGAGGGGCATGAGTCGCATGGCGCGGTGCCTCAGATGCCTAGCGCGAGGCGGCTGGCCAACAGGTGCGGCAGTCCGGCGGCGAGGATCTTCTGCTGCACAGCGGGAACGTCGTAGGCAACGCGCTTGATCCAAACGCGTTCTTCGTCGGTGTCGACGAGGCCATACGCAGCGCGAGGATCCTCGTCGCGCGGCTGACCGACGCTGCCGACGTTGAGGAGCACGCGCTGGAACCCGCGGTACGACACGTCGATCTCGCTGTCGGCGTACGCGTCGATCTCGCGCGTATTCGGCGTGCGCCGGAGGTAGACGCACGGCGAGTGCGAATGACCAATGAAGCACAGCCGCGTCGTCTGTTCGTCGAGCGCGTGCTGCGCTTCGACGCGACTGATCACGTAGCCGAATTGATCCGGCATGTGCAGGCTGCCGTGCACGACCGTGAAGCCGGCGCGCTGCTCGATGAGCGGCAGCGCGCGCAGGAATTCGACATCGCTCGGCCGCAGCCGTGGACGCGTCCATTCGACGGCTGCGCGCGCCTTGTCGTTGAAGTACGACAGGTCGAGCAACCCGAGCACCGCGGCGTCGTGGTTGCCCATGCAGGTGATGCAGCCGAGATCGCGGACGATGTCGACGCACGGCGATGGATCCGGGCCGTAGCCAACGATGTCCCCCACCTGCACGAAGATGTCGGCGTCGTCGTGGCGCAGCGCGTCGACGACCGCCCGCAGCGCTTCCACGTTGCTGTGGATGTCACCGAGGATGCCGATGCGCATGGGGACGAGGCGGGTTGCAGGCGCGGGCCACGGCGGCCAGCCCGAAGCACAGCGTTGCCGCGATGGTGCGCAGCGACCAGGGGTCGCTGTCGAAACGCACGGCGAGGCTCAGGGCGAGGGCGAGCGCGGCCGCGAGGAAGATCGCGCGGAGGGCAACGGGTTGGCCGCGAGTGGCCAGCAGCAGGAGGCCAAAGGGCGTCGCAACCAGCAGGCAGCCGACGCACCAACCGCCTGCGAGACGCAAGCCATCGAGGCTGCCGCGGGCACCTTCGACGGCCGCGAGCACGGCAGTCAACACGCTCGCTATAGACGCTGTAAGCCAATATACCGCAAGTACTTGCGACGTTCCATGCCGAGGTTTCGGGCAGCTTGCGGCCAGCACGGCGAGCAACGCGATGCACGCCGGCCAGGCAGCCTGGAACGGCAATCGGATGCCGTAGCTGCGAAACAGCATGGGCTCCTGCAGCGCCGCGAATAGCCCCCACCCCACCACCAAGAGCCACGGCGCGACGCCGGCGTGACGCACGGCCGCGACCACGGCGAGGTGCGCACTGCGCACGCGGATCGAGGTTGTGTTCACCTTGCGTCGTCCAAGCGAGAGGAATCTGCCGCGAGGGGTTCTCGGTTGCAGAGTAGGTAGCTAGCATCCCGTCGGCAAGCGACGGATGCGCCCACGGATGGGCGCGGCGTACGCGGCGCTCGGCGTGGTCAGACGACGAGGCGTAGATGCGTTCGATTGTGCTCGCAAACCAAAAAGGCGGCGTCGGCAAGACGACAACCGCCATCCACCTTGCGCACGGCTTTGCGCTTGCAGGGCATCGTACGGCCCTTTTCGACCTCGATCCGCAAGGCAACGCCACGGTGGCTGTGCAGTCGATCGCCGCGGACGCCGTTGTTGACGAGGCGCTGGAAGGCCTGACGCACATCACCACCAACCTGTGGTTGCTGCCATCGCCGGGCGATGGCTCGACGCTGGCACGGGGCGCCACGATTGACGTGGAACGGCTGAAGGACCTGGTGGCACGGGTCGCGGACCGCCTCGACTGGCTCGTCATCGATTGCCCGCCCCGCCTCGATGACTGGGGCTGGGCGGGAGTTCAGATCGCCGAACGGGTCGTTGTGCCGGTGCAGGCCGAGTTCTTCGCCATGCATGGCCTGAGCCAGATGCTCGCCAGCCTGAGCGCCGCTGCCGTGGAGTTCCCTGGCAAGGCGGCCCTGCGCGGCGTCTTGCCGACGATGGTGGACTTGCGCGAGCCAGTGACCATGGAGATCCTGGACGATCTCCGCAAGAACCTGGGAGACCAACTCTTGCGGTCAGTCATCCTGCGCGACAGTTGTCTCGTCGAGGCGGCCAGCTTCGGCCAATCAGTTTTCCATCACAGCCCACACTCCAAGGGCGCCTTGTGCTACGCGGAACTCGTCAAGGAGCTTGAACATGGTTGATCGTCGACTCGGTCGTGGCCTCGATTTCTTCTTGTCCAGGGGGCGCCCGGCGCCTGATGCGACCAAAGCAGACCCGTCACCGCGGACGAATGTTGCCGACCTGAAGATGCAGGGCGAGGACGAGATCGTCCAGGCGGACGTCACGCAGCTCGTCGTCAGCCCGTACCAGCCGCGCAAAGCGATGGGTGAGGCCGAACTCAAGGAGCTCGCCGAGTCGATTCGTGCGAGCGGCATCCTGCAGCCGATTCTGGCCCGGCGCGTCGGTCACAAGCTGGAGATCGTCGCCGGCGAGCGCCGGTGGCGCGCCGCCCAGTTGGCGGGGCTCACGAGGGTGCCTGTCTTGGTGCGCACGCTCACCAACCAGGAGTCCGCGGTGTTCGCGCTGGTCGAGAACCTGCAGCGCGAGGACCTGAACGCCATCGAGAAGGCCCGGGGGTTCAAGCTGCTGATGGCGACCTTGGCGACGACCCAAGAGGAGGTCGCCAGGCGCGTCGGTCTCGAGCGCTCGTCGGTCGCAAACTTCCTGCGCCTGCTCGACCTGCCCGAGGCCGTTCAGGCCCATGTTTCACGTGGAACACTGACCATGGGCCACGCCCGCTGCCTGCTCGCTCTGCCGGACGCCAAGGCGATGACCGAGTATGCGGACGAGTGCGTCAAGCAGGGCTGGTCGGTTCGCGAAACCGAAGCCAAGGTCAAGTTGGCGCAAGCAGCGTCGCTCGGCACAGCG
The DNA here is from genome assembly GCA_016872675.1 of Planctomycetota bacterium. Lineage (GTDB taxonomy): Bacteria > Planctomycetota > UBA1135 > UBA1135 > UBA2386 > UBA2386. The sequence continues at coordinate 52,150 of VGZG01000007.1, read as the reverse complement.
ACCAAGGCAGGGGGCGCCGCCAAGGCGAAGGGGCGCCCGGTCTGGCTCAACGAGATCGAAGAGGCCCTCGTCGAGAACCTCGGGACCAAGGTGGCGATCCGCTATGGGCGGAAGCGCAGCCAGATCGTCATCGAGACCGCTGGGCGCGCAGAGTTTGAACGAATCTACGCCCGGCTCAAGGAGGCCTGAGCGGCCGCGCAGCAGGGCTCCGAGCCAGTCCTACTGCAGAACGCTGACCGCGGTGACGCGGATGTTCTCGCTCGGCTTGCCGCGGCCCTGCTCTTCTTCCTGGGCCGTCATCGTCGCCTCGCACACCCGCTTCAGGTTGTCGAGGCCATCGACCACCCAGGCGAAGATCGTGCGCTCGCCGTCGTAACGCGGCGCCCCATCGACGGCGACCCAGAAGCGATCCGCGCAGGACTTGCCGTCCGCCTCGTTGCGGGCCGACACGGCGCCGGCGAAGTGGCTCAGGCTGTTCTTCTCGAACTCGACCTGGTTCTTGCTTGGGTCCTTGTCGGTCCACTTATCGCGAAGGTCGTCCCTCGTCGAGTCGAAGCCGAGGTGCAGTTCGTGGGGGAGCTTGCTCGCCATCTTGGTCGGACGGCGAATCTCGTCGATTGCCAATCCCTTCCAGAACGGGTTCTCGCCTTGGGCGAGCTTGAGGAATGCCTCGCGGTGCAGCGGCGCCTGCGGCAGCAGGGCCAGCGTGAACGAGCCGTAGTTGCCCGACAGCTCGAACTTGACCTTGGTCGCGTCGGTCGGAATCTCCGTCATGGCGAACTGCGGCGGCGGCGCGAACGCCTTGGCCGCTTCGATCTGGGCGCGCATCAACCCAACCGCACTACCCTTCACAACCGGCTTCCACTCAGGCTCTTCCGGCTTTTCGGGCTGAGCCGTTTGGGCGTCGGACTCGGCCTTCTTGACGAAGTCGCGCGACTGCACCGGGTGGTCCGACGCACGCACCAAGACGTGGTTGGGGAACTGCGTCTCGAGAGCCGTGAGGTGCTGATCGGCCTCCGCCCAGTTCTTGTCGACCATCGCCTTGCGGGCCATGGCGACCAGGATGTAGGGCTTCTGGCCGTCGCTAGCGCTGCTGAGGGCCTTGACGAGGTCGGCGGCGCCGAGGGTGGCGACCTGCTCGGTCAAACTCACGCTCGCCTTGGAGCTATCGGTGTAAGCATTTTCCAGGCCGACACTTGTGGCGAATTCGGACCAGATCTTGTCGGTTTCCTTTCGCTCGAAATACGTTAGGGCATAGTTGGCACCGAGGGCCGCGACGATTGCCAGCAACACCACATTGATAGGGGCCTTGTAGCGGAACCAGGCCAGCTCGATCTGGTTTGGCGTCTGCGTGCCCAGTGTGGTGGGGGTCGGAGTAGAGGTCATTGTCGGTTCGGGTCGCGACGCGCGTAGTCGGTGGTGTAATCGACGACCATCTTGGTCGCACCATCGCTGCGCGAGAAGGTGTAGTCGGCGCGATAGATGTCGCGTTCGAAGCGGATCTTCAGGTCGCCGTTCTCGGCGAGACCATCGGTGACCTTCGACCAGTTGTGCTGCGGCATGCGCTGGCGAACGTAGTCGGCGGCGACGGTGACGTCGTTTTGGCCGTAGTACTCGAGGTGCCCCTGGCGAAAGCCGGCGTCCTCGCGCGACCAGCTCTGGTGAGTGGACTCGCGAATCTGCAGGCCGCTCGGCACGACGACGTCCTGGAACTGCACTGCCTGAACGCTCGCGTTCTCGTCAGGTTCCAGCGCGCAAGCGCCCAGGGCGACGAGCGCCAAAAAAGACGCCGCGGCCGCGACGGCGTGGTTGGCAACGAATGCGGTCATGCTTCCTCGCAGGGCTACTGGCTTCGGGAAATGGGGGGGCGAAGTCTAGCTACAGTTGGGAACGCCCGCAACGACCGCCGCCGGCTGAAAGGCGCGGGCAGGGGGCAGTTCCGCCGCTTCCGGGCCCGACCTAGAATCCCCGGCTGCTCCGTCCGCCACGGCGGCGCCCATTCCACAGACATGCGGACCAACCACGACGCTCGGAGGACGGATCTGCTCGACCGAGCGACGCTCGTCCTCAATCGCTCCTGGCGGCCGGTGCACGTCACGACGGTTCGGCGCGCCCTGGTCATGGTCTTCCGTGAAGCAGCCCGGATCGTCTGCCCGGAGTCGCTGTCGACGTTCACGTTCGGGGAATGGGTCCGCCAGCCGGTCGTCAACGAGATCAACGCTATCCGCTCGCCAAGCGTGCGTGTCCAAGCGCCCGAGGTCGTGCTGCTGTCGCACTACGACCGCGTGCCGTGCCACGAGGCGCCATTCACGCGCCGCAATCTCTTCCTCCGCGATGACTTCACCTGCCAGTACTGCGGCTGGCGCTGCACCAACAACCATCTCAGCGTCGACCACGTGTTGCCGCGGTCGCGCGGCGGCATGACCAACTGGGAGAACTGCGTGATCGCCTGCGTCGGCTGCAACGCTCGCAAGGCCGACCGCACGCTGAAGGAATCCGGACTGCGCCTGCTGCGCGCCCCGGCACGTCCGCGCTGGACGCCATACCTGACGCTGCGCCCGAGCCAGCGCATGGACTCCTGGAACCACTTCGCGCCCGACGCCAAGCGGCGCAAGGCGTGATCGCGCGCTGACGCACGCAACCAACCCGAGAACTCCACCCGATGCACACGATCCGCCGCTGTCTCTTCGTCATGCTGTTGGCGCTCGCGCCAGCGCTCGCCCAGTCCGCCGCGCAACTCAAGAGCGAGCTGAAGGCGAAGGAGACCGCGGCGAAGAAGGACCCGGAGAAGTTGTTCGAGACGGCGAAGTGGGCGAAGGAGAAGGCGCTCGCGGTCGACGCCAAGCGTCTCTTCGAGGCCGTGCTCAAGGTCAAGCCGGACCATGCCGGCGCCAATGAGGCGCTCGGCAACCAGCTGATCGAAGGCAAGTGGATGGCGGCGAAGGACGCCGACGCGCTGCGCAAGAAGGCGCTCGCCGCCGAGTACGCGGCCAAGGGCTTCGTCGAGGCCAGCGGCGTCTGGGTCGAGAAGGACAAGGCCGCCGACGCCAAGCGCGGCGTGTTCTGGCACGACGGCCAGGTGGTGACGAAGGAGGAGCTCGTCGCGCTGCAGACCGGCAAGGTCCGCCACCCGGACACCGGCGAGTTGATCGACGCCAGGAACCTCGAGAAGGCACAGGGCAAGTACTACCCCATCGGCGGCGACCGCTGGGTCGACGCCAAGGAGGCGGACACGTTCCACAGCGACCCCAAGCGGCCGTGGGTTGTGCGCACCAAGCACGGCGCGTTCGTCAGCACACTCGGCCTCGCCAAGATCGAGGAGCTCAAGGGCCTCGTCGACGCCGCCGTGGAAAAGGTGCAGCCGATCGTCGGTGCGCGCATCGTGCCGGCGACGCAACGTCCGGTCGTGGTGGTTGCCGCCACGGAGTCGGAGTTCCGCGAATTCGGCCAGGCCTTCGGCGACGGCACCGATGCGTGCGGCGCGTTCCTGATGCGCGAGGAGGCCAACATGATGCTGCCGCTGGTCGGCGCGGTGCGCCCGGCGATCTGCTTCAACCAGAAGGACTGGGGCCAGCGCTACATTCGCCACTGCGCCGCGATCGCGTACGCGCACGGCGTCGCCGAGGACGGCGGCCACGACCTGCCGCTGTGGCTGCTGCACGGCATCGGCTCCTACACGTCGCGCCTCGACAACGACGGCGATGCGTCGTGGTTCGGCAAGCAGCACGTGCAGAAGGGCGGCGTGCGCAACCTGAAGTCGTTCTTCTCCGGCTTCGCGATCAGCGGCGACATGGAGTCGAAGGACATCGACTACAACCTCTTCCAGGCGGGCGTCCTACTCTCCTTTTGCCTGCACGGCGGCGACGCCAAGGCGACCGAGGCGCTGAAGGGCGTCACCGACCTGCTGTCGGGCGCCGGCAAGGGTAGCCTCGACAAGGTAGTGTCCAAGCTCGAGGCTCAACTGATCGCCGACGAAGCGAAGGTCGTCGCCTACCTGCAGCAAGTCATCGCCAAGGGCTCGTGAGCCCAGTGCCCGGCGCCCGCTCGCGGCCTACGCCGTGACAGGTCCTGGGCAATACCGGCCACTCTCCGCGCAGCAGTTCTGCCGCAATCCCACCGACCCGAAGTCACACCATGAAGCCGATCTCCTGTCTATTCCTGCCGGCCCTGCTGCTAGCGCCGTTGGCCGCGCAGCAGTCGATCCTGGCCTACCTGCCGAAGGACACCATCGCGGCCGCGACGATGCCCGACCTGCCGGGCTCCTACGCCGAGTTCCAGGCCATGCCGCTCGCCAAGATGTGGGCCGAGCCGGACGTCCAGGCGTTCGTCGGCGACCTGATGGCGATGCTCGGCAAGCGGGTCGACGAGGCGCTGGGGCAGGCGCGCGAGCAGCACAAGGCGGGCGCGCTGCCCGTCGATCCCGATGCGGTGATGAGCCTGCGCGTGCAGGGCATGACCGCCGCGATCACCAAGCTCGGCCTCGGCATGGGCGACTTCGGCCCGCAGCCCGAGGTCGGCCTGATGCTGCACGTCAACTTCGGCGCCACCGCGCCGACGTGGATGGCCTTGCTCGAAATGGGCCTGAAGCAGCTCGACGAACGCAGCGAAGGCCAGCTCACGCGCAGCGAGACCAAGGTCGGCGAGGTCAAGATCGTCTCGTACGCGCCGCCCGAGGAGTCGGGCATCAAGATGGGCCTGCACATCGCGATGCTCGGCCGGGGCATCGTCATCGGCACGCTGATCGACGAGGTCCGCGAGACGGTGACCGCGATGGCCGCGAAGACGCCGATCCTGGGCGCGACGCCAGCCTTCCAGTCGTCGCTTGGCGCGATCGACGACAAGGGCGCCGAGATGCAGCTGTACCTGCGTCCGACCGGCTTCCTCGACGTCGCCATGGCCGGTCTTGGCATTGGCGCCGAGATGGGGCAGATCGGCGACCTCGACGTGGAGGGCGTGCGGCGCGCGATCAAGGCGATGGGCCTGAGCGACCTCGGCCCGCTGGCGATGTCGTACGTCTACGCCGACGGCAAGGCGATGAGCCGCGGCATGAGCGCGACCCTGAGCGGCGACACGGCGGCGGCCACGACGGCGGCGGCGAAGACCGTCGACATGTCGTTCCTCAAGTGGGTGCCCAAGGACGCGGTGGGCCTCGGCAGCAGCATGCTCGACCTCGGCTGGTACTACGACGCCGTGCTGCGCGGCGTCGACGCCTACGACCCGGAGATCGGCAAGAAGGCGCGCGAGCAGATCGCCGCGATGGAACAACAGATCGGCTTCAAGCTGCGCGACGACCTCGTCGGCACGATCGGCGACCACTACGCATGGTGGTCGCTGCCGATGGGGCAAATCAACGCGCCGCCCGAGGCGACGCTGCTCGTCAAGGTCACCGACGAGCAGCGGCTGGTGAAGGCGCTGAAGGCCCTCGCCGCGCTCAGCGATGGCCGCATCGAGATCGAGGAGGGCGAGAAGCGCGGCATCAAGGCCTACCAGGTCCGGCTTGGCCTTGAGGACATCGAGCAATTCGGCGGCATGAACCCGCTCGAGTCCTATCAGCCGACGTTCGCGTTCAAGAACGGCTACATGGTGGTGTGCTTCACGCCGAGCGACGTCAAGCGCGCGTTCGCCCGCCTCGACCGCAAGGAGGACGAGCCGAAGGGCGACATCCGCGGCAGCAAGGAGTTCGCGTCGATCGCCGCCTCGATGCCGCAAGGCGTCACCAGCATCAGCTACACCGACTGGAAGTCGACGTTCGAGAGCTACTACCAGATGGCGACCGGCGTGCTTGGATTCATCCCGCTCGGCGAGGACATCCCGCTCGACACCGCGCAGATCCCGGACTCGGCGACGCTGACCAAGCACCTATTCCCGTCGGTCTCGTACCAGCGCACCGACGTCAACGGCACGGTCACGACGACGACCAGCCCGTTCGGCCCCGAGGTCTACGTGCTCGGCGCGTTGGTCGCAATCCCCCTGTCTGCCGCGGTCGTCGGCCTACGGAATTTCTGACGGGCGCGCGCCGACTGCGACGTCAGCCGTCGAGCCCGGCGCCAAGGAATTCGCCGCTGACGCGGTCGGCGAGCAGCAGGCCCGCCGCGGTCAGCCGGATCCCACCGCCGTCGCGAGCCAGCGCCCCGGCGGCAACGTGGCGATCGCGGATCGCGCCGAACGCGCGCTCGACGTCGACGCCGAGTCGTGCGCCGATCGCCGCCACATCGATGCCGTCGCGCCGGCGCAGACCGAGCCAGATCGCCTCGGCGGCCCGCTGCCGCGGCCGCAGCGTCTCGGCGCTGCCCGCAGCCGGCAGGCCAGCAAGCGCCGCCTTGGCCCACGACTCGACCGGCTTGAGGTTGGTCCAGCGCACGCCTTGGCGGTGGCTTGACGCGCCGGGGCCGACGCCGACGTAGTCGCCCTGCCGCCAGTAGTGGTCGTTGTGTCGCGACGGCCCGCCGCGGCCGGCGAAGTTACTGACCTCGTAGGCGTCGAAGCCATCTTCGGCGAGGCGCTCGCGTGTGTGCAGGAACATCGCGCGATCGGCGTCCTCGTCGTTGGGCTGCACGCGGCCTTGCTCCACCGCGTGATGCAGCTTGGTGCCCGGCTCGAAGGTCAGGTTGTAGCAGGACAGGTGATCGGGCCGCAGCGCCAGCGCCCGCTCGAGATCCTGCCGCCACTCGTCAACCGTCTCGCCGGGGACGCCGAACATCAGGTCGACGCTGACGTTGTCGCAGCCGGCGGCGCGCAACTCTGCGAACGCCGCCTCGGCGCGCTCCGCCGAGTGCGCGCGATCGAGGAACCGCAGGTGCCGGGCATGGAAGGTCTGCACGCCCATGCTCATGCGATTGACGCCAGCGGCGCGCGCGATCGCCGCCTTCTCCTGCGTCACGCTCTCAGGGTTGGCCTCCATCGTGACCTCGGCGCACGCCCGCAGCGACACGTGCCGGTTGATCACCTCGAACAGCCTGAGCAGGCGCACGGGATCGAGCAGGCTCGGCGTGCCGCCGCCGACGAACACCGTGGTCGGCGCGCCGAAGCGCCAAGCCGACCGCAGCTCGGCGTCGAGCGCGTCGAGGAATACGTCGTGGATCGAGCGATCCTCGATGACGTACGAGTTGAAGTCGCAGTAGCCGCACTTCACGACGCAGAACGGCACGTGCACGTAAAGCGACGTGCCGCCGTCGTCGGCGACGCGGGCGTTGCGGATCATGCGACCACGCTACGCCCGCGCAGTCCGCGCGTCACGGCCCGGCGGTGACGCGGCGGCGCGGCGCCTCGGCGCGCACTTCCTCGCCGAACTCGCGCGAGAGCACCTCGGCGAGGCGGCCGAGCGCCTGCTGCTCCATCTGCCGGACACGCTCGCGCGTGAGGCCGAAGCGCTTGCCGATCTCCTTGAGCGTCAGCGGCGACTCCGTGCCGATGCCGAAGCGCAGCTTGAGGATGCGGCTCTCGCGCGCATCGAGGCCCTCGAGCAGTTCGCGCAGCCGGCTGATCTCCATCGCCGAGTGCGTCTGTTCCTCGGGCCCCAGTTGGCGCGTGTCCTCTATCGAATCGGCGAAGCTGGCCGCCTGGTCATCGCTCATCAAGATCGTCGGCTGCGAGGTCACCTGCACGGTCTCGCGCACGATGTCCCAGTTGGCTTCTGGGATGCCGAGCTGCTCGGCGATCTCCGAGGTGCGGGCCTGACGGCCGAGCTTGTAGCTCAGCTCGAGCGCCGTCGCCTTCCAGCGCGCGACGATCTCGGCCATGTAGTTGGGCACGCGCACGGTCTTCACCGTGTTGACGAGCGCGCGGCGGATGCCCTGCTTGATCCACCAAGTCGCGTAGGTGGAGAAGCGGCACCCCGCCTTCGGGTCGAACTTCTCGACCGCGCGCATCAGCCCGATGTTGCCCTCCTCGATCAGGTCCATGAACGCGAGGCCGCGGTTGACGTAGTTCTTGGCGATCGAAACCACGAGCCGCAGGTTGGCGCGGATCATGTGCTCGCGGGCCGACAAGTCGCCGCGCTGGATGCGCTTGGCGAGCTCAATCTCCTGCTTGGCGGTCAGGAGCGGAACTTCGTTGATGTCGGACAGGTAGGTGTCCAGGCCGTGGTCGCGCATGGCTGTCTCCGTCGTGTGTGTGGCAACGGAGGCATCGACCCGGGACACGGGTCGGTGCGCGCTCGGCGGCGAAGTCCGGCTCGTATTGGGACCGGCGGCGGGGGAAGCCCCGCCGCCATGGGGCCGATCACCACATCGTGTAGATGAACGGCGCGAAGCCGGTGGCGCCCAAGAGCAGCAGAACGCCGACGAGGCCGAAGACGATCAGGATCGGCGTCATCCACCAGAGTTTGTTCTCGGCCATGAAGGCGATGAACTCGGCGACGATGCCGCGCTCCTTGCCTTTCGCGGCCTGCAGGAAGTCTTCCTGCGACGATTTGTCGTTGGGGGAGGTCATGGCTGGACTCAGTAGAGCTTGAAGTAGCTGGTGGTGGGACGCGGCGCGCCGCGCACGTGCCAGTAGGAGGGCGCGGACTTGTCGAAGCGCTTGCCCATCGCGTCGCGCCCGATGATACGGAAGACGAGGCCGATCGGCGTGATCACCACGTAGAAGATCGCCGCGATCAGCACGGTCGAGACGACGAGGCCGATCGGAAACGCGACGACCATCAGCCCCTGGAAGACGGGCTTGGTGATCGCCTTCTCGAGCAGGGCGCCGAGCGCCTCGCTGACGCAGAAGGCGCCGATCTGGGCGATGGCAACGAGCACGCCCAGGCCGCCGATGGCGAGCGCCCACGGCGTCGGCAGGTCGTGGCGCCGAGCCAAGAACCATGCGACTGCAGGCAGCAGGACGAGCGCGGCCCAGGCGAACTGGCGCAGCATGCGCCGATCGGGCTGGAGTTGGAGCTTCATGGCGGTCAGTCGAGTTGGAAGGCCGCGAGGTACTTGTCGCGATCGATGACGGGAAGGCTCTTCTGCTCGGCGCGACGGATCACGAAGTTCTCCAGCACCAGGACGTCCATCTCGGTGCCGAGGCAGCAGCGCAGCGCATCCTGCGGCGTGCAGACGATTGGTTCGCCGCGGACGTTGAAGCTGGTGTTGATCAGCACCGGACAGCCGGTGCGCTCCTCGAAGCGGCGCATGAGTCGGGCGAGGCGCGGGTTGCGCTCGCCGTCGACGGTCTGCAGGCGCGCCGAGAAGTCGACGTGTGTGACGGCCGGCACTACCGAGCGCAGCTGCTTGAGCTTGTCGAGGCCGACGGCGCCGGTTTCGACCGGCTTGCGCTTCTCGTGGCGCACTGGCGCGACGATCAGCATGTAGGGGCTGTCGTGCTGCGGCTCGATGTCGAAGTACTCGCTCGCGCGCTCGCGCAGGACGATCGGCGCGAACGGCCGGAACGACTCGCGGAACTTGATCTTGAGGTTCATCACGCTCTGCATCTTGGGCGAGCGGGCGTCGCCGATGATGCTGCGCGAGCCCAGTGCGCGCGGGCCGAACTCCATCGGGCCCTGGAACCAGCCGATCACGTTCTCCTGCTCGATCAGGTGCGCAACGCGGTCGGCGAGCGCCTCCTCCGTCTTGTGCTCCTCGTAGATCACGCCCTGCGCGTCGAGGAACGCCTTGATGTCGTTCGACTCGTACTTCGGGCCGAGCAGGCTGCCACGCTGGCTGTCGGTGGGCTGCACCGTGCGCGGCTTGCCGAGCAGATTGTGCCACACCAGTTGTGCTGCGCCGAGCGCGCCGCCGGCGTCGCCGGCCGCCGGCTGGATCCAGATCTTCTCGAACGGGCTCTCGCGCAGGATCACGCCGTTGCCGACGCAGTTGAGCGCGACGCCGCCGGCGAGACAAAGGTGCTTCTTGCCGGTGACCTTGTGGGCGTGCCGGGCCGTCTTCAGCATGACGTCCTCGGTGACCTTCTGGATCGAGGCGGCGAGGTCCATGTGGACCTGCTCCAACTGCGACTCCGCCGTGCGCGGCGGCATGCCGAAGAGCGCGTGGAACTTCGGGCTCGTCATGGTGAGCCCCTGGCAGTAGTTGAAGTACGACAGGTCGAGCCGGTAGCTGCCGTCCTCGCGGATGTCGATCAGGTGATCGCGGATCGGCTTCTCGAAGCGTGGCTCGCCGTAGGGCGCGAGGCCCATCAGCTTGTACTCGCCGCTGTTGACCTTGAAGCCGCAGTAGTAGGTGAAGGCGCTGTAGAGCAGGCCGAGCGAGTGCGGGAAGCGGATCTCCCGCAGCAGCCGCATCCGGTTGCCTTCGCCGACGCCGAGCGAAGTGGTCGCCCATTCGCCAACGCCGTCCATGGTCACCACCGCCGCTTCCTCGAACGGCGACGGGAAGAAGGCGCTCGCCGCGTGGCTCTCGTGGTGCTCAGGGAAGACGTAGCGGTTCTTCGGCTTGCTGCCGAGGCTCTTGGTCAGCAGGCCGCGCATGTGCAACTTGTCGCCGAGCCAGACCGGCAGCATGCGCTTGAAGGACGATAGACCGACCGGCGCAAACGCGAGGTAGGTCTCCAGCAGCCGGTGGAACTTCAGGATCGGCTTGTCGTAGAAGGCGACGAAGTCGAGGTCCTTGGCGGTGATGCCCGCCTGCTGCAGGGAGAACTCGACGGCGCGGGCGGGAAAGCCCGGGTCGTGCTTCTTGCGGGTGAAGCGCTCTTCCTGCGCGGCCGCGACTATCTCCCCGTCGCGCAACAACGCGGCGGCGGAGTCGTGGTAGAAGGCGGAGATGCCTAGGATATAGGTCGACATCAGGGGCGTGACGGCAGCGACGCATAATCGCCTGCATTCTGCCTCCGCGCAGGCAATCCGTACGGATTCTCCCTGCGCGCCGCAAACCAACTCCGCATGGACCAGTCCTCCAGTCGCCACCGACGCGTCGTTGCCAGCGCTCTCTTCGCGACCGTTGCGACGCTGTTCGCGCTCGGCGTCGCCGAGTTCGTGTTGAGACAACTGCCGACGCCGCAACCGCTCGGCCGACTCAGCTACGCGGACGCTGCTGGCCAACCGATCACCTTCACCGAGGGCCTGCAGCGCGGGCTGATCGTGCCCGTGCCGCCGCCGCTGCCGATGGATCGGCCGCGGTTCATGTTCGCGCCGGGACAGACCTTCTTCCTCTGCTACACCGACAACGACGTGCTGCGGCGCGATTGGCTCGATGCGAAGGGCCGCGTGCCGGTGCGGATCAACCGGTACGGCCTGCGCGAACGCGACGAGATCACGCCGGACAAACCTGCCGGTCAGCGGCGCGTGCTATGCCTCGGCGACTCGTTCACCTTCGGGTGGGGGATCCCGGAGGAACTCGGCTGGGTGCGACTGCTGGAGAGCGCCCTGCGCGCCGGCGGCGCCGACATCCGCACGGTCAACTGCGGTGCCGCTGGCACCGTCTGCGTCGACGAGTACTGGTTCGGGCTACAGCATCGGTTCGCCGTCTTTCAGCCCGATGCGGTCGTTCTCACGATCTGCCTCAACGACCTGATCCCGAGCAGCGGCCTCAACGTGCTCGGGCCGTCGCCGGCGACCGGTTGGCGCACGCTCGATCTCGTCCTGGGTGCCCTCGGCCGCAGCCCGCTCGACCTTGACCCGAACTACGACTGGGTCGGACAGTTGTTGGCGCTGCCGCACAAGGAAGGCGCGGCCGCCGGCCTCTACCACCCGTCCGATAAACCGTTCGAAGCCATGTGGTCACAAGGGGTTCCGCAAAAGTCGCTGCGCGAAGCCAAGGCCTGGTGCGACGCCCGCAAGGTGCCCTTCGCGGTGGTTCTCTGGCCGTTCTTGCAGGGGCTCGGCCCAGACCGGCACTACCCGTTCCGCAAGTTGCACGAGCTGGTTGCCACCGACTGTGCGGCGGCGGCCATCCCGTGCCTCGATCTGCGGCCAATCCTCGCCGGCACTCCGGCCGCGGACCTTTGGGTGACGCCAGCCGACCCGCACGCCAACCCCAAGGCGCAAACCCTTGCGGCGCCGGCAATCGCAGACTTCGTCCGCCGGCAGACCACGTGGTGAGCAGCGCGGCAACGGCGATTTCCCAGCAGCAGTTCGCAGTTTCTCGCCAGTCTGAAATTGACCGGACTTCTGCGGTCTTTTAGATGGCTGCCCTTTCTGGGCTGACCGCACATGCCCTGCGGCCTCGTCTTCGTCCAGCCAACCGGTTTACGGCGGACGGCGACCAGGTTGCAGGGTGGCCCCCATGTGCCGTCGGCGTCGCCGACAGCCCTAGCGTCCGCAACCCCCCAATCCCCACCCTCGGAGGGGATCCAACTTGACCGTCCTGTTCCCCAAGTGGACCAACAAGCTGCCTGCGTTCCTGGCTTTAGGCGCGGCGGTGACCGGTCTGTTCGTGGTGTTCGTCGTCACGTACTGGTTCTCGCCGAAGCACACGGACGTCGGCTACCAGCCGTACCAACCGATCGACTACAGCCACAAGCTGCACGCGGGCGTACTCGGCATGGACTGCCGCTATTGCCACCGCATGGTCGAGAACGGCCCACACGCGACGGTGCCGGACGCCGACACGTGCATGGGCTGCCACGCCCACGTCAAGAAGGACAGCCTCGCGCTGGCGACGCTGCGCGACGCCTACGGTGACGGCAAGGGCGACAACAAGCCGGTCGAGTGGGTCAAGGTCCACCTGCTGCCGCAGTACGCCTACTTCAACCACGCCGTGCACGTGCGCGCCAACGTCGGCTGCGCGAGCTGCCACGGCCGTGTCGACCAGATGGAGATCGTCCGTCAGGTCGAGCCGCTGAGCATGGGCTGGTGCCTCGAGTGCCACCGCGACCCGGCCCCGCACATCCGTCCCGCCGGCGTTTCACCGACGCAGATGGACTGGACCCCGACGGCCGACAGCGTGGCGGCCGCCAAGAAGCTGCTCGAGTGGCAGGGCGACAACGCCCCGGTCCTCAATCCCCCGTCCCACTGCTCGGCGTGCCATCGATGAGCGCCCTCCCGCATCCGACCGAGATGTCCATGAACGCTACCCAGACGACGGAAACGACCTACTGGCGCAGCCTAGGCCAGCTGGAGAACTCGCCGGAGTTCCAGGAGACGCTCGCGCGCGAGTTCCCCGAGGGCATCACCGAGGCCCCTGACGACGTCTCGCGCCGCGGCTTCCTCGGCGCCGTCGCCGCCTCGGTCGCACTCGCTGGCCTGACCAGCTGCCGCAAGCCGGTCACCAAGATCCTGCCCTTCAACAAGCGCCCCGGCGGCTACACGCCCGGCGTGCCGCACTTCTACGCCACCACGTTGATGCGCGGCGGCCGCGGCATCGGCGTGCTGGTGAAGAGCAACGACGGCCGCCCGACGAAGATCGAGGGCAACGCGGCGCACCCAAGCAGCCTCGGCGGCTCGGACCTGCAGCTGCAGGCCGAGCTGATCCAGCTCTACGACGTTGGTCGCAGCCGCAAGGCGCGCGGTCCGATGAGCCACGACCACGACGCGCATGACGACCACGACCATGGCCACGGCCATGCGCACGCCGAGCCGGACATCTGGGCCGAGCTCGACAAGTGGACCCAGGGCGACGAGTTCAAGGCGATCGTCAACGCGCAGGGCGAAGGCCTGCACGTGCTGATGGCGCCGACGTCGTCGCCGACCATGCAGGCGCTCGTCGCCCGCATGAAGGGTGGCAGCTTCCCGAAGGCGCGCCTCCACGTCTGGAACGCGCTGCACCAGGACGAAGAGCTGGACGGCGCGCTGCTGGCGTTCGGCAAGCCGCTCGCCACGCACCACGACTTCAGCAAGGCCGACGTCGTGCTGTCGCTCGACAGCGACTTCCTCGCCAACGACGGCAACAGCCTGCGCTCGGCGCGGCAGTGGGCGGAGGGCCGCCGCGCCCCGGGCAAGGACAAGAAGCTGTCGCGCCTCTACGTCGCCGAGTCGATGTACACGACGACCGGCACCGCCGCCGACCACCGCTTCCGCGTCAAGTCGACGGACATCGCCGCCATCGCGGGCGCGCTCGCCAAGGAGCTCGGCGTCGCCGGCGACCTCGCGAGCTTCAGCGCCGACCCGTTCGTCAAGGACGGCAAGAAGTGGCTGCCGATCGTCGCCAAGGACCTGAAGGCGCAGAACGGCCGCGCGCTGGTCGTCTGCGGCCCGCGCCAACCGGCTGCGGTCCACGCGATGGTGCACGCGATCAACCAGGCGCTCGGCGCCGTCGGCCAGGCCGTGACGTACACGGCGACGCCCGCGGGCCTCGAGCAGAAGTGCGTGCCGTCGATCCAGGAGCTCGCGGCCGCGCTCAGCCAGGGCGCCTGCAAGATGCTGGTGTGCCTCGGCACGAACCCCGTCTACGACGCGCCGGCGGACCTCGGCTTCGGTGAGTTGCTCAGGAGCAAGAAGCCGAAGACGACGATCCACGTCGGCAGCCACGAGGACGAGACTGCGCAGCTGTGCGACTGGCACTTCCCGAGCGCGCACGATCTCGAGAGCTGGGGCGACGCCTGCGCGCACGACGGCACCGTCTCGGTGCAGCAGCCGCTGGTCGCGCCGCTGCACGGCGGCGTCAGCGCGCTGGAATTCCTCGCGCTGATCAATCAGGAAGGCAGTCCCGCCGACCTTGTCGCTGCGCGCGACACGACGTACGGCTACGCGCTGGTCAAGCAGACGTGGCAGGAGAAGACCGGCGCCGCCGACTTCGAGACCAATTGGTGGCCGAAGGCGCTGCACGAAGGCGTCGTCGCCGGCACCGCGCTCGCGGCCGAGGCCGCCACGGCGAATGCCGCCGCGGCCGCAGCTGCGCTGGCCGCGCTGCCGAAGGCGACCGGCACGGAAGTAGTGCTGCGCGCCTGCGCCAAGATGGGCGACGGCCGCTACGCCAATAACTCGTGGATGCAGGAGATCCCCGAGCCGGTGACCAAGCTGTGCTGGGACAACGCCGCCTGCGTCAGCATGGCGACGGCCCAGAAGCTCGGCGTCGACAACGGCGACATGCTCACCGTCACCGCGACGGTCAGGGGCGCGCCGGCGACGCTGCAGATCCCGGCCTGGATCGTCCCCGGCCACGCCGACGACAGTGTCACGATCAGCCTCGGCTGGGGCCGCAAGCTGCCCGAGTCGTGCAAGGTCGCCAAGGAGACGGGCTTCAACGCTTACGTCCTGCGCGACGCCGGCAAGTCGATCCTCGCCGGCGCCCAGGTGGGCCGCGGCCAGGGCCGCTACGACCTGGTGACGACCCAGGAGCAAGGCACGATGGCCGGCCGCGCGATCGTGCGCGAGGCGTCGGTCAAGACCAACGCGGCCGATCCGCGCTGGGCGCAGAAGCTGTCGCCGCTCGACAAGGCGGCGGCGCTGCAGAACAAGGAGGAGAAGGACCTCAACAAGTCGCTGTGGACCGAGCGCTACGACCCGTCGCGCAAGGACCCCGAGGTGATGGCGTCGCCGCACCAGTGGGGCATGGTCATCGACCTCAATGCGTGCACCGGCTGCAGCGCCTGCATGGTCGCCTGCGTCGCCGAGAACAACGTGCCGATGGTCGGCAAGATCCAGGTGCGCCGGAACCGCGAAATGTTCTGGATCCGCACCGACCGCTACTTCAGCAGCAAGTCGAACGACAAGCTGAACGCGGCCGAGGATCCGCAGGTCGCGAACATGCCGGTGCCGTGCATGCAGTGCGAGAACGCGCCGTGCGAGTCGGTGTGCCCCGTCGCCGCGACCGTCCACAGCCCTGATGGGCTGAACGCCATGGTCTACAACCGCTGCATCGGCACGCGCTACTGCAGCAACAACTGCCCGTACAAGGTCCGTCGGTACAACTACCTGGACTACATCGGCAACGTGCCGGACACCAAGCGCATGGCGTTCAACCCGGACGTCACCGTGCGCAGCCGCGGCGTGATGGAGAAGTGCACGTACTGCGTGCAGCGCATCAACGGCAGCCGCATCCAGGCCAAGCTGGCCGGCAAGAAGGTCGGCGAGGGCAAGGACGACGTGCAGGTGACCACTGCGTGCGCGCAGGCCTGCCCGACGCAGGCCATCACGTTCGGCAACCTGCTCGACACGAACAGCAGCGTCGCCAAGTTGGCGAAGCTCGACCTCAACTACGGGCTGCTCTCCGAACTCAACACCAAGCCCCGCACGACCTACCTCGGTCGCGTGCGCAACCCAAACCCCGAACTCACCGCCGAGGCCTGACCCCGATGACCGCCATCCAAGTTGTCGACGAACCGGAGAACGCGCTCGCACGGGCGGCGCTCGTCGAGGGCAGAAACGACTTCGCGTCGGTGACCAACACCATCGCGCGCGTCGCCGAGGCGAAGACGCCGAAGGGTTGGTATCTGCTGTTCGGCATCGCCGTCGCGCTGCTGCTGAACCTCGGCGCGATGATCGGGTACCTGGTCTTCAACGGCATCGGCGTCTGGGGCAACAACATCCCCGTTGGCTGGGGCTGGCCGATCGTCAACTTCGTCTTCTGGATCGGCATCGGCCACGCTGGCACGCTGATCAGCGCCATCCTCTTCTTGTTTCGGCAGAAGTGGCGCACGTCGATCAACCGCGCCTCCGAGGCCATGACCATCTTCGCGGTCATGGCAGCCGGCATCTTCCCGGCGATCCACGTCGGCCGCATCTGGGTCATCTACTGGGTGTTCCCGCTGCCCAACCAGATGGCGATGTGGCCCAACTTCAAGAGCCCGCTGCTCTGGGACGTCTTCGCCGTCAGCACGTACTTCACGATCTCGGCGTTGTTCTGGTTCGTCGGCCTCGTGCCCGACCTCGCGACGTTCCGCGACCGCGCCGCCCAGGCCGGCCGCACCGTCGCCGCGAGGGTCTACGGCGCGTTCGCGCTCGGCTGGCACGGCAGCAACCGCCACTGGATCCACTACGAGAAGGCCTACCTGCTACTCGCCGCGTTGAGCACGCCGCTGGTCCTCTCCGTGCACTCGATCGTCTCCTTCGACTTCGCCGTGTCGCTGCTCCCCGGCTGGCACACGACGATCTTCCCGCCGTACTTCGTCGCGGGCGCCATCTTCAGCGGCTTCGGCATGGTGCTGACGCTGATGATCCCGGCGCGCAAGTGGCTCGGGCTGCACGAGCTGATCACGCTCAACCACCTCGACAACATCGCGAAGATCCTCCTGCTGACCGGCACCATGGTCGGCTACGCGTACGGCATGGAGTTCTTCATCGCCTGGTACTCGGGCGTGGAGTTCGAGCAGTTCGCCTTCATCAACCGCGCGACCGGTCCCTATTGGTGGTCCTACTGGATCATGGTGTCGTGCAACGTGATCAGCCCGCAGTTCTTCTGGTTCCGCAGCTTGCGCCGGAACCCGACGGTGCTGTTCGTCATCTCCATCTTCGTCAACATCGGCATGTGGTTCGAGCGCTTCGTGATCACGGTCACGTCGCTGCACCGCGACTTCCTGCCGTCGAGCTGGGGTTACTTCAGTCCGACGCTGATCGACATGCTGACGTACGCCGGCAGCTTCGGCCTGTTCTTCACGTTCTTCCTCCTGTTCTGCCGCTTCCTTCCGATCCTCGCGATCAGCGAAGTGAAGGGCGTCATGCCGGAAGCCAACCCGCACCACGGGCACGGCGACGGCGCGCACCACTAAGGATCACGCCATGACGAACACGCAGAAGTGGGGCATCATCGCCGAGTTCGCCTCGGCCAGCGCCATCTACCAGGCGGCGGGGAAGGCCACCGCGCATGGCTACACCCGCGTCGACGCGCACACGCCGTTCCCGGTGCACGGGCTCGACAAGGCCCTCAAGCAGGGCCCGAGCCCGCTCGGCTGGCTGGTCCTGTGCGGCGGCATCACGGGCATCTGCCTCGCGCAGCTGATGATGTGGTGGATGAACGGCGTCGACTACGTGATCTGGGTCTCCGGCAAGGAGCCCTACGCGTGGGAGACGACGATCCCGATCACGTTCGAGCTGATGGTGCTGCTCGCCGGCATCACGGCGGTGTTCGGCATGTTCGGCCTCAACAAGCTGCCGCGCCTGCACCACCCGATCTTCAACCACAAGACCTTCTGGCGCGTCACCACCGACCGGTTCTTCCTGTCGATCGAGGCGGCCGACCCCAAGTTCGACAGCGCGCAGACCATGCGCTTCCTCGAGAGCATCGGCGGCAAGAACGTCGCCGTGGTGGAGGACTGACCCGATGAACCGACTCTTCGCGAAGGCTTCGCTGCTGGCCCTGGCGCTGCTACCAGCGCTCGCCAGCTGCATGCGCGGCGGCATCTCCTCGGACCCGCCCGTCCACCTCGTGCTCGACATGGACTTCCAGCCCAAGCTGCGCGCCCAGGGCGCCGCGGAGTTCGACGGCTGGAAGGACGGCCGCGCCTCGCGTCTGCCGATCATCGACCCAGTCGCGATGGAGGTGAGCGGCAAGCCGGCCGTGCGTCCGATCGTCGTCGCCCAGGGCTCGCTCGAGAATCCCGCGCTGGCCAACAAGGACGCCGCCGGCAACTGGGTGAAGAGCAACCCGCTGCCGCTCGACCACAAGTTCGTCGTCCTCGGCAAGGAGGTCTCGGTCATCGACCGCGGCAAGGAGCGCTTCGGCATCTTCTGCGCGATCTGCCACGGCATGAGCGCCCTGGGCGGCAACGGTCCGACTGGTCACGGCCTCGTCGGCCGTCGCTGGCCGGCGGCGGTGCCGAACTTCCACTTCCAGCCCGGCGAGGGCAAAGACAACCGCGTCGCCAATCTGAGCGACGGCGAGTACTTCGATGTCATCACCAACGGCAAGGGCACGATGCCGGCATACGGCGCGCGCCTGTCGGCCGAGGACCGGTGGGCGATCGTCCACTACGTCCGCGCCCTGCAGTCCCTGAGCAAGTAACCGAGCGAACCGCAACCAAGCGTTCTGGCACATGACCGCACACGCACACCAAAGCGCCCTGAGCCTGCAGCAGCTGGCGCCCAACCTCGTCGTCAAGGTTCGCGAGGGCGACCTCGCCAAGGCGCAACTCGCGCTGCTCGCCATCGGCGCCGGCCTCGTCGGCGCCGCCTGGCTTGCCGTCGGCGGCAAGAGCTTCTACTTCGCTTACCTCGTGGGCTACATGGGCGTGCTGGGCATCTGCCTTGGCGCCCTGTTCTTCACGATGGTGCAGCACATCACGCGCGCCGGCTGGAGCGTCGTGGTGCGCCGCATCGCCGAGAACATCGCCGGCGCGCTGCCTGCGATGGCGCTGCTGTTCATCCCGGTGCTGGTCGGCTCGCACGACCTCTACCACCACTGGATGGAGCCGAAGCCGGGCGACGAAGTCCTCGCCGGCAAGAGCGCCTGGCTCAACAGCACCTTCTTCTTCGTCCGCGCGGCGATCTACTTCGCCATCTGGATCGGCCTCGCCGCGTTCTTCCGCAGCCAGTCGATCAAGCAGGACGAGACCGGTGATCCGGCGATCAGCCTGCGCCTGTCGCGCGTCGCGGCCCCGGGCCTGCTGCTGTTCGCGCTGTCGACGACCTTCGCGGCGTTCGACTGGATCATGTCGCTGGACCCGCACTGGTTCAGCACGATCTTCGGCATCACGTACTTCTCCGGTGGGGTGATGGCGTTCTTCGCCTTCACGATCCTGCTGACGCGATGGTTGGGCAGCAGAGGCTACCTCGCCGGCGCCAGCGGCAACGCGATGAGCACCGAGCACTTCCACGACCTCGGCAAGCTGCTGTTTGCGTTCATGGTCTTCTGGACCTACACGAACTTCAGCCAGTACATGCTGATTTGGTATGCGAACCTGCCAGAAGAGACCGCGTGGTACGAGCACCGCGCGCACAACGGCTGGAGCGCGATCGGCACGCTGCTGATCGCCGGCCACTTCTTCTTCCCGTTCGCGTTCCTGATGTCGCGGCACGTCAAGCGCAACCCGCTCGGCCTCGCCTTCGGCGCGACCTTCATGCTGATCATCCACTGCATCGACATGCAGTACCTGATCCTGCCGAACATGGGCCACGGCGAGCACGCCGCGCCCGCGGGCGAAGCGGCTCACGGCGGCTTCGGGCACGCGTTCGGCGAGTACCTGCACACGATTGGTTGGGCGGACTTCGGTTGCTACGTCGGCCTGCTGTCGCTGCTCGTCGGCATCGCGCTGATGAACGTGCGCCGCGCCAACCTGGTGCCGGTTCGCGATCCGCGGCTCGCCGAGTCGCTCCGGTTCCAGAACATCTGACCCGAGGCTCATACCCATGGCACAAAGCCACCATCACGGCGACCACGCCCCCGGCGCGACCCACAAGGCCGTCGCGATCGACCCCGAGAACGAGATCGATGCGCGCACGGCAACCATCTGGGTTGTCGCGGGCGCGTTCGTGACCTTCTTCTCCCTGTGGATCATGGTCCCGATCTTCGTGCGCGTCCTCGACGAGGAGCGCATGACGAAGGTCGCGCTCGCGCCGAACGACGAATTCGATGCGGCCATGAAGGCGGAGAACGCCTTCCTGAACGGCGAGAACCCGAGCAAGAAGAACATCCAGACCGTCGTCGACGGCCTCCGCAAGTGAAGTGACCTGACATGCGCGCCGTCTTCTTCAGCCTGCTGATCGCGACCGCGAGCCTCGCCGCTCAGGGGCCGGCGCACGCGCCGTCGCGGGCTATGGACAGCAAGGAAGAGGCGGCATCGCAGGTGGACGTGATCGGCGCGCAGATCGACGCCGCGCTGAAGTTCACCGACGAGCGCGGCTATCCGTTCGACCTCAAGCAGTGGTTCCCCGGCAAGCAGCCGGTCGTGCTGCTGCTCGGCTACTACAGCTGCCCGGCGATGTGCGGGCAGGTGCTCGACGCCGCCTTCGCGGCGCTCAGCGACGTCGACCTGCAGCCCGGCGAGCACTACCGCGTGCTCAACGTCTCCATCGACCCGAAGGAGACGCCGGAGATGGCCAAGGCGCGCAAGCAGTCCTACCTGCCGCGCCTGCGCAAGACCGGCGGCGACGACGCGTGGCGCGTGCTCGTCGGCGACGAGGCCAGCACCAAGCGTCTCGCCGACCAGATGGGCTTCCGCTTCTACTGGTCGACCGCCACCGGCCAGTTCGCGCACCCGCCGTCGCTGATCGTGCTCACCCCCGAGGGCAAGGTCAGCCGCATCATCGTCAACACCGCGTTCGATCCCAGCGACGTGCGCCTCGCCATCGTCGAAGCGAGCGGCGGCGCGCTCGGCACCTTCTGGGACCAGGTCCGGCTCAACTGCCTGACCTTCGACGCCAAGACCAACACGTATTCCCTCGCAGCGATGACGCTCATGCGGATCGCCGGCGCCGTCACCCTGGTGGCGCTCGCCGTGATGATCTGGGTCATGCTGCGGCGCGAGCGGCGGCAGACCACGCCGGCCGTCGCCTGACCCCAAGAACCAACCCACCGCCCCGACTGAGGTACCTAAAGTGCTCGCCCAACTGATCCAGGATCCAGCGAAGGCAGCGGCCGCGCTTAGCCGCGCCCCGAAGCCCGAGCTCGACGCCTACGGCCAGCTGCCGAAGCTGGCCAGCACGTTCGACCACGTCGACGGGCTGTTCTACTTCACGTACGCGGTCTGCATCTTCTTCTTCGTCCTCATCCTGGGTGTGCTGCTCTTCTCGGTGGTCAAGTACCGCCGGAAGACCTTCGACCAGCCGCCGGCGTCCAACACGACGCACAACACGCCGCTCGAGGTCGTCTGGACCGTGATCCCGCTGATCATCGTGATGGTCATGTTCGCGTGGGGCTTCAAGGGCTGCCTCGACATGACGACGGTGCCGCAGGCCGCCAGCCAGAACACCTACAAGGCGACGGCCATGCAGTGGAACTGGACGTTCACGTACCCGAACCACCCGGTGAAGAGCAGCGGCGCGGTCTGGCTCGAGGTCGACAAGCCGGCGCAGTTCCTGCTCGAGTCCGAGGACGTGCTGCACGCGTTCTACATCCCGTCGATGCGCGTCAAGCGCGACGTGGTCCCGGGCCGCTACCAGACGGTCTGGTTCACGCCGACGCAGTGCGGCGAGTTCCACCTCTTCTGCGCCGAGTACTGCGGCGAGCAGCACTCGCAAATGTACGCCAAGGTGCACGTCGTCACGGCCGAGGAGTTCGCCAAGGCGCCGTGGAACACGTTCGACGACAGCACCCCGGCGTTGGCAGCAAAGAGCGGCGAGAACATCTACAAGGCGCTGTGCTCGGCGTGCCACACGGTCAACGGTCAGTCGGTCCTTGCCCCGAGCTGGGGCGGCGACAAGGGCCTGTTCACCAAGAAGGACGGCAACGTCGTCGGTCGCGCGCGCCAGGTCGTCGAGAACGGTCAGGCCAAGACCGTCGTCGCCGACGAGGCCTACATCAGGGAATCCATCCGGATGCCGCTCGCCAAGCTGGCGGCGGACTTCGCCGCGAAGGCCAACATGAACGCCTTCGGCCCCGACAAGCTCAGCGATCGCGAGCTCAATGCGGTCATCGAGTACATGAAGTCGTTGGCTCAGTGAGACACCCATGACCACGCACGCACCCATCCTGGACACGCAGAAGGCGAAGTCGGAGCAGCCGAAGAACTACCTGAACTGCAGCAGCGGCTTCTGGTCTTGGGCCGGCACCCTCGACCACAAGCGCATCGGCATCATGTACCTGATCGGCACGGGCCTCGCGTTCCTCGCGGGCGGCCTGTTCGCCCTGCTGGTGCGCCTGCACCTCTGGGAGCCGAACGGCATGCTGTTCACCAACGACCAGTACAACGAGATCTTCACGTTGCACGGGGCGTTCATGGTGTTCCTCTTCGTGATCCCGGCGATCCCGGGCTCGCTGGGCAACATGATCCTGCCGCTGATGCTCGGCGCGAAGGATGTGGCGCTGCCGCGCCTCAATCTGCTGAGCTTCTACCTGTGGGTCATGGGCGCTGTGCTCGCGGCGCTCGCCATCGTGCTCGGCGGCTTCGACACCGGCTGGACGTTCTACGCCCCATACAGCCTGTACACGAACAAGGCGGTCGTCACGATCGGCCTCGGCATATTCCTGCTGGGCTTCAGCTCGATCTTCACGGGCCTCAACTTCATCGTCACGACGCACAAGCTGCGCGCGCCCGGCCTGACGTGGTTCCGCATGCCGCTGTTCGTCTGGGCGCTGTACGCGACGGCGCTGCTGCAGGTGCTGGCGACGCCGGTGCTCGGCATCACGGTGCTGCTGGTGGCGTTCGAGCGCCTCTACCACATCGGCATCTTCGATCCGCGGCTGGGCGGCGACCCGGTGCTGTTCGAGCACTTCTTCTGGTTCTACAGCCACCCGGCCGTCTACATCATGGTGCTGCCGGCCTTCGGCATCATCAGCGAGCTGGTGTCGGTCCACAGCCGCAAGCCGCTGTTCGGCTACAAGCTGATCGCGTTCAGCTCACTGGCAATCGCGATCATCAGCTTCCTCGTGTGGGGCCACCACATGTTCACGTCGGGCCAGTCGACGTACGCGATGTTCGCGTTCTCGTTCTTGACGTTCTTCGTGGCGATCCCGACCGCGATCAAGGAGTTCAGCTGGGTCGCGACGATCTGGAAGGGTTCGATCGCGCTCAACTCGCCGATGCTCTACACGCTGGCCTTCCTGATCATCTTCGCGATCGGCGGCCTGACGGGCGTCATCCTCGGCGCGCTCAACGTCGACCTGCACCTACACGACACGTACTTCGTCGTTGCGCACTTCCACTACGTGATGATGGGCTCGATCGCGCTGGCGTTCTTCGCCGGTCTGCACCACTGGTGGCCGAAGATGTTCGGCGTGATGTACAACGAGACGCTGGCCAAGATCGCTTGCGTGACGATCTTCGTCGGCTTCAACGTGACCTTCCTGCCGCAGTTCGAGATGGGCAGCCAGGGCATGCCGCGCCGCTACGCGACGTACGTGCCGGAGTTCCAGCCCTACCACAGCGCATCGACGGTCGGCGCGATCATCCTCGGCTCGGGCGTCGCGCTGATGGTCTCCTACCTCGTCGCCTCGCTGTTCATCGGCAAGAAGGCGATGCAGAACCAATGGGGCGGCGTGACGCTCGACTGGCTGACGCCCACGCCGCCGCCGCTCGAGAACTTCGCGCACGCGCCGAAGGTCACGACCGAGGTCTACGACTACTCCACGCTGGACCTCAAGTCGACGCAGACGCCCATCGGCTGATCTGCGACCGCTGCCCCTCCTTCAAGCCACGCCGCTACAGGTACCCACGATGAGTCACGACGGTCACCACTCGGTAGTGATCCCGGCGCCGGGACCCGAGTTCGTTCCCCACACGGTGGCGCACCACTTCGACACGCCGGTGCAGGAGTTCCAGTCGGCCAAGCTCGGCTTCTGGCTGTTTCTGGCGACGGAAATCCTGCTCTTCGGCGGGCTCTTCGCGGCGTACTTCTACTACCACGACCTGTACCCGGAGACCTTCAGGGTCGGCGGCCAACAGCTCGACTGGAAGCTCGGCGCCGTCAACACCTCGGTGCTGCTGCTCAGCTCGTGGACGATGGCCATGGGCGTGCGTTCGGCGCAGACCAGCCAGAAGCAGAAGACCATGCTGTTCTGCGCGCTCACAGTGCTGGGCGCCGTGATCTTCATGGTCATCAAGTTCTTCGAGTACAAGGCGAAGACCGAGCACGGGCTGTTCGTGTTCCCACACATGTTCGACAACTACCAGGTCGACGGGTCGTCCAACGCCGGGTCGCTGGCCTGGTTCACGGACGTGCACAACGTCATGGTCGACGAGACTGGCGCGCCGCTGCTGCACGGCCACCTGTTCTTCGCCATCTATGTGACGATGACGGCCATCCACGGCCTGCACGTCATCATCGGCGCCGGTCTGATCCTCTGGATCATGAAGGGCGTCGCCAAGGGCCGCTTCCACGCCGGCTACTACCTGCCGGTCGACCTCGTGGGCCTGTACTGGCACCTCGTCGACCTGATCTGGATCTTCCTCTTCCCACTGCTGTACCTGGTGCCCTGATGAGCGCTCACGCCCACAACGATAGTCACGGACACGGTGAGCTCCAGATGGGGCACCACCACGTCTCCAGCAGCGCGATGTTCACGAACGTGCTGATCGTGCTGCTGATCCTGACGGCGGTCACGGTCATCGCGTCGCGCATCGACTTCGGCCCGGCCAACATGCTGATCGCGATGTTGATCGCGAGCGTCAAGGCCAGCCTCGTGATCCTGTTCTTCATGCACATGAAGTGGGACACGGCGATCAACAAGATCGTCTTCCTCAGCTCCTTCCTGTTCCTCTCGCTGCTGTTCATCTTCACGCTCGCCGACCAGGCGACGCGTCGCATCGACCATCCAATGCACGCGACGAAGGCGAAGGTCTCCAAGGAGTGGGCGTACCCCAAGCCGGCGATGTCCGAGAAGCACTAAGCTGCACGCCGCCTACCTGCACTCCCGGCAGCCCGCCGACGCGCGGATCGCCCTGTGGTCCGACGACGGGGCCGCTGGGATTGGCGAAATCTTGCCCGCCGCTCTGCGGGCCCTGCTCGAGCCGGTCGAACTGCAGATCCTGATCCCGGTCGAGGACTCGACCCTGCGCCCCGTGGTCCTGGTCGGCGCCGCCGGCGACGACGACGAGGAGCGGCCGCCGGCTCGCATCGCGCCGGCCTTGTGGACCGTCCCAGCGCGGTCGCTGCCGCTGGCTGCAGCGATTCCCTGGCTCGCGTCGCTCGACGCGCAGAGGCAGCCGGCCGCCCTGCGCGCGCTGTCGGCCGCCAGCCAACTCGTGCTGCGCATGATCGCCCGCGGCGACTTCGCGCCAGCGCCACAGCCGGGCGTGCTGCAATGGGCGCCGCACTGGGCCACCGATACGCAATGGGTGATGGCCGGCGTCGCCGACCTTGTGCCCGGTTCTCTGTGCACGGCGCGCTTCGCGGTGCCCGACGACCCAGTCTACGCCGTCTCGCAGCGCAACCTCCTGGTCAGCTTCGTCGGCCACGCGCTCGACCAAGTCGTCGTGGCCGCGGCGGCGAGCGGCGATGCGCCGAAGCCGGGTTTCGCCAAGGCCGAGCGCCTGCCCAAGGAGTACTGGCAGACGCCGATCGTGCCGGTGATCGAGATCCTGGTCCCGGACAAGCCGCTCGAGGAAGGCGTGCCGTGGGGCCTGCAGATCCTGGTCCGCCCGATCCCGACGGTGCCGTTCACCGAGACTGTCGAGAGCCTGCACCAGCGCCTCGCGGCGTCGCCGTTCCGCAACGAGATCGCCGTCGACAACCTCGTCAGGGTCGAGCAGACCATTGAGCGCGTCGCCGAGCGCATGCCGGCGTTGCGCCGCGCCCGCAACCTTAGCGATGGCCGCGCCAGCCTGACCCGCGCCGAACTCGACCAGATCCTCGACCACATGCCGCTGCTCGAGAGCGAGGGCTTCGAGCTGCAGTTGCCCGGTGTCGAGGCGATGCAGCGCCTGTCGGCGCGCGTTGCCATCGTCGAGGGCAAGGGCACGCAGGACGAGCCGCGGCCGTGGTTCGAGTTCCGCTGGAGCCTTGCCGTCGGCGACAAGGAGCTGACCCAGTCCGAGTTCGACCAGCTCGTCGAAGCAAAGACTCCGCTCATCTTCATCGACCGCCGCCCCGTGCTGCTGTCGCCGAAGGACCGCGAGGCGATCAAGGACTTCAAGGCGCGCATGGAGGAAGGCGGCGAGCGCATCAGCTTCTTCGAAGCGCTGCGCCTGCGCCTGGGCGGCGCATCGCATCTGCACGGGCTGGCGATGGAGTCCGTCGCCAGCTCGCCGCGTCTGGAGGCGCTACTGCAGAACCTCGAGCATGCTCGCGTCGTCGAAAACCTGCCCCTGCCGAGCGAGTTCGTCGGCGAGTTGCGCCCGTACCAATCGCGCGGCCACGCCTGGATGCACTACCTCGTCGACCAGGGCTTCGGCGCCTGCCTCGCCGACGACATGGGCCTTGGCAAGACCGTCCAAGCAATCGCGGTGATGATTGACTGGCGCCGCCAGCGCAAGGACGCCAACGCGATCATGATCGTGTGCCCGGTCTCCGTGCTGGGCAACTGGCGTCGCGAGCTCAACCGCTTCGCGCCGCACCTGCGCGTGCTGATGCACCACGGCAAGGGTCGCGCCGAGACCGGCGAGGACTTCCGCAGCGCCCTCCGCGGCTGCGACATCATCCTCACCAGCTACAACCTGCTGCAGCGCGACGAGGAGGTCATGCAGGACGTGACCTTCGACGGCGTCGTGCTCGACGAGGCGCAGAACATCAAGAACCCGACAACGCGCCAGTCGAAGGTCGCCCGCACGCTGCGCGGCCACTTCCGCCTCGCGCTGACCGGCACGCCGCTCGAGAACCGTCCACTCGACCTGTGGTCGATCATGGACTTCCTCAACGAAGGCCTGCTCGGCTCGCGCACGCAGTTCCTGCAAACGCTTGAGCATCCGATCGTCAAGCAGCGTCGGCAGGGTTCGATGTCGGCGCTGGCGCGGTTGGTGCGGCCGTTCGTGCTGCGCCGCCTCAAGACCGACCCGGAGATCGTCGCTGACCTGCCGGAGAAGACCGAGCAGATCGTCACCGCGACGCTCTCGCGCGAGCAGGCGATCCTCTACGAGTCCGTTGTTCGCAAGGGCCTGCAGGAGGTCGAGAAGGCCGCCGAGGGCATCCATCGCCGCGGCGCGATCCTCACGACGCTGCTGCGCCTCAAGCAGGTGTGCAACCACCCGGCACACTACCTGCTGGACGGCAGCGCGCTGCCGAGCCGCTCGGGCAAGCTCGACCTGATAACCGAGATGCTCGAGGAGGCGCTCGACGAGGGCGACCGCTGCCTGATCTTCACGCAGTTCAAGGAGATGGGCTCGCTGCTCAAGACGCACGCCGAGACCACCTTCGGTGGCCCGGTGCTGTTCCTGCACGGCGGCGTGCCGCAGAAGGAGCGTGACCAGATGGTCACCGACTTCCAGGCCTCGCGCCCAGACGGCCCGAAGCTGTTCGTGTTGTCGCTCAAGGCGGGCGGCACGGGCCTCAACCTCACGGCCGCCAATCGCGTGTTCCACTACGATCGCTGGTGGAACCCGGCAGTGGAGGACCAGGCGACCGACCGCGCCTTCCGCATCGGCCAGCAGCGCAACGTCTTCGTGCACAAGTTCGTCTGCAGCGGCACGCTCGAAGAGCGCATCCAGACGATGCTCGAGCGCAAGCGGGAGGTCGCCGACAACCTGCTCGCCGCCGGCGAGAGTTGGCTGACCGAACTCAGCAATGACGAGCTCAAGCGCCTGCTCGTGCTCGATCGGCAAGAGGCGCTCGCGTGAACTCCGCCGACCACAAGTCGATCTCGCTGGGCGAGCGCTGGCGCCGCGAGGCGACACGCAGCGTCGACGACGCGCGGCTCGCCGCCGCGCTCGAGGCGCTGCCGAGTATCCGCAAGCCAATGGTCCGCATCCGCCCCGGCTCGATCCGGTGCGAGATGGAGGGCGCGATGGGCTCGATCCACGAGGTCAGCCTGCAGATCCGCACCCTGCCGATGCGCGACTGGAGCACGCTGGTCCGCGTGCTGCGGCGCAGCAAGTCGATCGTCGAAGCGCTGGAGAATGGCCGCGTGCCGCGCAGCTTCGACCGGCTGGTCGCACGCATCGTCGGCGAACCGCTCTTCCCGGAGGCGCGCAGCGTCACCTTCGGCTGCTCGTGCGACCTGCCCGAGAAGCCGTGCCGCCACGTGCTGGCCCTGCACGAGCTGTTCGCGCGCCGGCTCGACGAGAAGCCGTGGGAGCTGATGATGCTGCGCGGCGTCGACCTGCAAGCGCTGCTCGCCAGGGTCCGGCAGACCGAGCCGGACAGCGAACTGCCGCCGCTCGCTTACGGCGTGCCCGAGGAGCCGGTGCTGTTCCCCGACGCCGAGGATGCCGACCTCGGTCAGACCTTGTCTTCGATGCAGGTGCGCTGGTTCACCGGCGCACTCGCCGACCGCTGCGTCGAGGCGGCGCTGAAGGCGCTGCACGGGCTCAGCGCGACCACACCGCCGCCGCCGCCGCCCGCGAACGCCGCGCCGGCCGCGCAGCAGGTGACGATCGCCAAGTCGGACGAGGACCCCGACAACGACGAGAAGCCGGCCCGCAAGGGCAAGGCGCGTAAGCAGTCGACCGCCGAAGCGATCGAGTCGGACGTCGAGAAGGTTCGCAAGTCGGCGAAGCCGGGCTGACGGCGGGGGCAGCCGCGCGCTGCCTGCGATGGAGCTACCTCAGCTCCTTCACTTCCCTCACGATCCCTTCGAGCGCTTCCTTCGCGTCGAGGAACACCATCAGCGTGTTCTCGGCCTCGAACAGCGGGTTTTTGATGCCCGCATAGCCCGGTGCCAACGAGCGTTTGATGACGACGACCGTGCGCGCGAGGTCGACGTCGAGGATCGGCATGCCGGCGATCGGGCCGCTGTCGCCGCGCGCCGCCGGATTCACGACGTCGTTGGCGCCGACGACGATGACGACGTCGGTATTCTTGAAGTCGCCGTTGATGCGCTCCATCTCCCAGAGCTGCTCGTACGGCACGTCCGACTCGGCGAGCAGCACGTTCATGTGGCCCGGCATGCGGCCGGCGACCGGGTGGATGGCGTAGCGCACGACCGCGCCGCGCTTCTGCAGCAGGTCGGCGAGCTCGCGCACGATGTGCTGCGCCTGCGCGACCGCGAGGCCGTAGCCGGGCACGAACACGACCGACGTCGCGCCGTCGAGCAGCATCGCGATCTCCTCGGGCTGCGCCGACTTGATCGACTTGTAGTCCTTGGCGTCCTTGGCGACGGCCTCCTCGCCCATGCCACCGAGCAGCACGTTGCCGAGCGAGCGGTTCATGGCCTTGCACATGATCTGCGTCAGGATCAGGCCCGACGTGCCGACCAGCGCGCCGACGACCGCCAGCAGCGGATTGTTGATGACGAAGCCGGCGGCGGCGCCGGCGATGCCCGAGTAGCTGTTGAGCAGCGACACCACGACCGGCATGTCGGCGCCGCCGATCGGCATGACCAGCAGCACGCCGAGAACGCCCGCGACGACGGCGAGCAGCGCCGTGGCGACGCCCATCGTCGCGTGGTCGCCGGCGACGCACTGCCAGACGGCGAGCGCGATGGCCGCGACAGCGAGCGCCGCGTGCAAGGCGTGCCGCGCGGAGCCGGCGAGCGGGTGCGCCACCTTCTTGCCGCCGAGCTTGAGGTAGGCGACGAAGCTGCCGGTGAACGTCACCATGCCGATGACGATCGTCGCCGGCGTGCTGATGGCGTTGACAAGGCCGGTGTCGACGAGCGTCTTGTCCGCCTGCTTCAGCGTCTCGTCGATCAGCAGGAACGCGATCGCGACCAGCGCGGACGACAGGCCGCCGAAGCCGTTCAGCGCGGCGACCATCTCCGGCATCTGCGTCGTCGGCGTGCGCTTGGCGATCACGAGGCCGACGGCGCCGCCGACCAGCAGGCCAGCGACGGCGACGGGCCAGCTGACGACGTCGTCCTTGATCAGCAGGATCGCGACGATCGCGACGAGCATGCCGACCTCCGACAGGCGGTTGCCCTGCCGGCAGGTCTTGACGCTGGTCATGCGCTTGACGCCGAAGACGAACAGCAGCGTCGCCAGCAGATAGAGGTAGTCCACGCTACTTCTCCTTCTTCTTGAACGACGCCAGCATGCGGTCGGTCACCATGTAGCCGCCGACGACGTTGATCGTCGCCAGCGCGATCGCGAGGAAGGCCAGCGACTGCGCCAGCCAGCCCTCGGCCGCCTCGGCGCACATCAGCGCGCCGACGACCGTGATGCCGGAGATCGCGTTGCTGCCCGACATCAGCGGCGTGTGCAGCGTCGGCGGCACCTTGTTGATCAACTCGAAGCCGAGCAGCGAGGCGATGACGAACGTGAAGATCAGCAGGAAGACCGGGTCCATCGCTCAGCCTCCGTGCGCGGCGAGAGCCAGCGCGGTGGGTTCATGGCGGACGACGCCGTCGTGGACGATCGTCACCGCCGACAGGATCTCATTGTCGAGCGCGACCTTGGCCGCGCCCGCCTTGACGAACTCGCCGAGGAAGGCGAGCACGTTGCGCGCGTACATGCGCGAGGCGTCGGCGGCGACCTGCGCCGGCAGGTTGGCGTCGCCGAGGATCGTCACGCCGTCGACGACGACGCGCTGGCCGGCGACCGAACCTTCGACGTTGCCACCCTGCGCGGCGGCCATGTCGACGATCACCGAGCCGGGCCGCATGCCCTTGCGCATGTCGGCGGTGACCAGCACCGGCGCCTTCTTGCCGGGCACCAGCGCCGTCGTGATCAGCACGTCGGCCTGCGCGATGTGCGCCGACAGGATCTCGCGCTGCTTCTTGAGGAACTCGGCGCCCGTCTCCTTGGCGTAGCCGCCCTTGGTCTCGGCGTCCGGCGGCGTGCCGGTGTCGACGAACTTCGCGCCGAGCGACTCGACCTGCTCCTTCACCGCCGCCCGGATGTCGTTGGCCTCGACGATCGCGCCGAGCTTGCGAGCGGTAGAGATCGCCTGCAGGCCGGCGACGCCGGCGCCAAGGACGAGCACGCGCGCCGGCGTGAGCGTGCCGGCCGCCGTCATCATCAGCGGGAACATCTTGGGCAGCGCCGCGGCGGCGAGCAACACGGCTTGGTAGCCGCCACAGGTCGCCTGCGAGCTGAGCACGTCCATCTTCTGCGCGCGCGTGATGCGCGGCATGAACTCGAGGCCCATCGCCGTGACCTTGGCGTCGCACAGCGCCTTGACGGCGGGCAGCTGGACGGCAGGCGTCAGGGTGCACACCAGCAGCGAGCCGGGCTTCTGGCCCTTGGCTACTTCGGGCGGGGGGCACTGCACGCCGAGCACCAGATCCGCAGCGCTGCGCGCCGCCGCGTCGACGACCGCCGCGCCGGCGGCTGCATAGTCCGCGTCGGTGAAGCCGGCTCGTTCGCCGGCGCCGCGCTCGACCTGCGCCTGTAGTCCGAGCTTCAACAAGCCTTTTACTGTCTCGGGAATCGCCGCGACGCGCGTCTCGCCGTCGGCGCGCTCCCGTGGCACGAAAATCACAGTCATGAGTCCGCCTCCGTAGGCCGACTAGAGAATCAGACGCGGCGGCCTCGCGCCACGACGAAACGCAGCTAGTCTGTCGCGCCGAATGCAGAGCTTCGTCGCGGCGTTGGCAGATCGCGTCCTCGGGGGGCAGGCTCCCGTCGTCATCGGCCTCGATCCCCGCCTCGACGCCCTGCCCGCCGCAGTTGCGCCCGGCGCCGAGCCCGCCGCGCGCATCCTCGCCTTCTACCGCGAGGCGCTGCCGGCGATCGCGCGCCACGCGCCGGCGGTGAAGCCCAACGTCGCCTTCTTCGAGCAGTTCGGCGCCCTCGGCTACGCCGCCTACGAAGAGACCTGCGCGCTGGCGCGCCGCCACGGCCTGCTGGTCGTCGGCGACGTCAAGCGCGGCGACATCGGCTCGACCGCCGAGGCCTACGCCGAGGGCCACTTCCGGGTCGCCGACGCGGTGACGCTGCATCCCTACCTCGGCCTCGACTCGGCGCAGCCGTTCCTGGCCCACTGCCGTGCCGACAAGGGCCGCGGCGTGTTCGTGCTGGTGCGCACCAGCAACCCAGGCGCCGAGGACTTCCAAGACCTGCGGGTCGGTGGCGAGGCGCTGTGCGACGTCGTCGCGCGCGCCGTCGCCCGCTGGGGTCAGGACCTACCGCAGGCGCACGGCTACTCGCCGGTCGGCGCCGTGGTGGGGGCAACATGGCCGCAGGAGCTGGCGCGACTGCGCGCGCTGCTGCCGCACAGCTGGCTCTTGCTGCCCGGCGTCGGCGCGCAGGGCGGCAAGGTCGCCGACCTCGCGGCCGCGTTCGACAAGCGCGGCCTCGGCGCGCTGGTCAACCAGAGCCGCGGCGTGATGCAGTGCTTCAAGCCCGACGCGCGCGACTGGCTCGACCGCATCGAAGCAGCCGCCGCGACCTTCGCCGGCGAATGCCGCGCCGTCGCCATCGGCCGTACTCCCGTGCAAGGCAACCCGTGACCTCGACCCTCCGCCCGATCTCGTTCCGCCGCCTCGGCACCGCCGAGGTGCACCAGCGGTACTTGGAGAACGACCGTGACCTGAGCCCGTTCCTCGGCATGCGGCCGCGCACTGTCGCCGAGTTGATGCAGCGCGCGCCAAAGCCCGGCGCTCGCCTCGTGCCGCGCGGCGCCGTCTGCGACGCCCTGCTTGCGTACGCCGAGCGCCACGGCGCGCCGGCGGAGTCGCTCGCCGCGGTCGCGACGCTGCGCGCCCTGGGCAGCCAATGCGTAGTCACCGGCCAGCAGCCCGGGCTGTTGGGCGGCCCACTGTTCACCTTCCACAAGGTCGCGACTGCAATCCGGCTGTGCCGCGAGATCGCGGCGACGCCGGGCTCCCCCAAGGTCGTGCCGGTGTTCTGGAACCACAGCGACGACCACGACCTCGAGGAGGCCAACCGGCTGTTCCTGGTCAACCAGCAGCAGGAAGTGCAGCGTTTCCGCCTCGGTCTCACCCGCACCAGCGAGCCGCTGCGCGCGGTCGCCGTCGGCGCCGAGGTGCGCAAGCTGCTGGTCGAGATCGAGCCGCTGCTGCCGCCCTCCGCCAATCGCGACTGGCTGCTGCAGCTGCTGACGCCTAGGTCCGACGGCGAGACGCTCGGGGCGCAGATGGCGCGCCTGCTGTTCGCGGCGTTCGGCCACCACGGCCTCGTGATCGTCGAGCCGCGCGACCTGCCGGCCGTGGCGTACGAGCCGCTCAAGGGCTGGTGGGAAATGAGCGACCAGGTCCGCGACAAGGTCAAGCAGGCCTGCGACAACCTCGGCGACGTCGGCATCGACGTCACGCTCGATCCAGCCACAACGATGATGTTCGAGTTGGCGGGCGGCATCCGCCAGCCGCTCGGTGATGGCGAGGAGTACGGCAAGGTGACCGACCTCAGCCCCGGCGTGCTGCTGCGGCCGCTGTGGCAGGACGCGATCCTGCCGACGCTGGCGTTCGTCGTCGGCCCAGGCGAGCTGTCGTACCTGTGCGCGATCGCGCCGCTCTACAAGCTGCTCGGCGTGCCGATGCCAGCGTTCGTGCCGCGCGCGTCGCTGACGCTCGTCGAGCCGTCGATGCAGCGCTTGCTGTCGCGCTTCTCGCTCGACCTGCCCGACCTCGACCAGCCGCCGGAGAAACTCGCCGAGAAGCTGCGCGTCGCCGACGACGGCGATGTGATCGAGGAATCGCTCGACGGCCTACAGGCGCGCATCCAGGAGAGCCTCGCTAGCATCAGCAGCAAGCTAGCGGCGATCGATTCGTCGATGCTCGCCGCGCTCGACCGCGCGCGCAGCAAGGCGGTCGAGGAGATCGAGCGCCTGCAACAGAAAGTCCGCAACGCCCGGCAGAACCGCGAGGGCACCGGCATCAAGCAGCTGCGCCGCCTGTGCAGCACGCTGCGGCCGCGCAATCGCATCCAGGAGCGCGTGCTCGGCCCGGTGCAGTACCTCAACGCCTACGGCGCCAAGCTCGCCGAAACGCTGGTCGATGCCGCCGACCCGTTCCTGGTCGAGCACGGCATGCTGGAGATCGGCGCGTCGTGAGCGGGCTCACCGTGCTCCCGTGCGATGCGCTCGCCGTCGGCCCGCATCCCGACGACGTCGAAATCGCGGCCGCCGGCACGCTGCTGCAGCTGCGCGACGCCGGTTTGTCGGTCGGCATCGTCGACTGCACGCGCGGCGAGAAGGGCTCGCGCGGCACGCAGCAGGACCGTGACGCGGAGGCGGCGGCGGCGGCTCGGCTGCTCGGCTGCGCCTTCCGCGCCAACCTCGGCCTGCCCGACGCCGGCCTGCGCGCCGATGACGAGCGTGGTTGCGATCTGTTGGTCGCAGCGCTGCGGCAAGCGCGGCCGAAGCTGCTGCTCGGCCCGCTGGCGCACGACATGCACCCTGACCATGTTGCGGCGGCAAAGCTACTCGAGCGCGCGTGGTTCCTCGCCGGGCTCGTGAACCACCAGCCGCAACTAGGCGCGCCGTGGCGGCCGCGGCTGTTCCTGCGCTACCCGGGCAACCGGCAGCCCACGCCGACGCTGGTCGTCGACGTCAGCGCCGTCGCCGCGCGCAAGGCCGAGGTCGTGCGCTGCTACCGCTCACAGACCAACCCGCCCGAGCGCGGCCACCTCGTGCTCGGCCTCGACGTCGTCGAGCGAGTCGAGGTGCGCGACCACTTCCATGGCGCGTCAATCGGCGTCGCGCGTGGCGAGGCGTTCGTGCACGACGGCCCGCTGCCGCTCGCCGGCCTTGCGGCGCTGTTGCGCTGAACCGGCAGGGCGGCTGGCGCCTCGGCCGGCGGCCCCGCGCCGGCGGCGCAGAGTTTGGGCTTTGCCGCGGCGCGGGGCGCTGCGACCATGGCCAGTGTGGCACCCATGAAGCGCGTCGCGGTCATCAACCAGAAGGGTGGCGTCGGCAAGACGACGACGACGGTCAATCTTGGCGCCGCGCTGGCCCGCCGCGGTTTTCGCGTGCTACTGCTCGACATGGACCCGCAGGCCAACTTGACGGTGCACGTCGACAAGCGGCCCGACCTCGAGGGTCAGACCATGACCAGCCTGCTGGTCGAGGATGTGCCGCTACAGGGACTCGTGCAGCCGACGACGACGCCCAGCCTCGCCGTCGTGCCGTCCGACACGTCACTTGCCGGCGTCGAGCAGGTGCTCGCCAACCGCATCGGTCGCGAAACGATCCTGCGCGAAGCGCTGGAGGCGTGGCCCGGCGCGAAGGACTTCGACGTCGCGCTGTTCGACTGCCCGCCGTCGCTCGGTGTGCTCAGCGCCAACGCGCTCGTCGCCGCCGACCATGTGATCATCCCGATGCAGGCTGAGTATCTGTCGCTGCAGGGCATGGCCAAGCTGATGGAGGTCGTCCAGTTGGTGCAGAAGCGCCTCAACCCGGCGATCCAGATCGCCTGCGTGCTGCCTTGCATGCTGGATGCGCGCACCAACCTCAGCGTCGAGGTGCTGCGCGAAATCGAGGCCCACTTCGGCGCAATGCTGACCAAGTCACGCATCCGCAACAACGTCAAGCTCGCCGAGGCGCCGAGCTTCGGCCGCACGATCTTTGAGCACGCCCCCGACAGCAACGGCGCCAAGGACTACGACGCCTTCGCCGCCGAGTTCCTCGGCATGGTCAGCCTGCCGCAAGCCGGCCCGCTGGCCGCGGCAAAGCTGGGCAAGCGCAGGGCCCGCGCGGCGGACGCCCCGGCCCGCGACGAGACGCCGCCCGCCGCGGCCGGCGGTGCGGCTAGCTGAGCAGCCGAAAGAGCCGTCGAATCCTGCCTCATGTCGCGGATCGGGACTGCCGATACGTGGGGCATGGCGCGCGATAGCGAACTGGATCGGTTGACCGCGATGCTCGAACAGTGCCTGGGCCGCATCGACGAGGGCGCCTTCCGTGTGCAGCAACTCAGCGACGGCGACGACGTTTCGGCGATCGAGTCGCTGCTCGAGCAGGAGACGGCAACGCTCAACGATCTGGCCGACGTCGTCGTCGGCGCGGTCGAGACAACCGATCGGTGTGAGGTGCGCCCAATCCTCGACCGCGAGGTCGACTCGTGCGTCGCCAAGATCGGCGTGCCGATCGTCGTGCGCATGCAGTTCGCGGCGGGGCTCGGCCCGGTGCGCTTCGCCGGCACGCAGTTGGCTTCATCGCTGCGGCGCTCGTTGGCCCTCGCGACCGGGCGCATGCGCGCCGGCGATGAGTTGGCGATCCACGCCCGCGACGAGGGTGGGGCGGTGGTGGTCGAGTTCGAGTGCAAGGGGGCCAGGCGCGACCGCAATCTTCAGCAGCGCGCGACGACGCTGTGCGAGTTCGTGGCCAGCCTGGGCGGCAACTGCAAGGTCGCCGTCGACGAGGCGGGGAGTCTGCTGGTTGCGCTCGAGTTGCCGAAGTCGATCGTGGTCGGCGACTGCTGAGCGACGCGGGAGAGGCCCGCCGGCGCGCGGTCGCGGCCATGCCGCCGAGCCGGTGCGTGGATTCGTGGTTGGGGCGAACCCGACCACAGCGCGTGACTCGATGGATTCGCCGAGGCTGGGCGGGCCTCAGACCGCGAGGGCGCGCGCCGGGCGGCGTGGCCTTCCGCGGCGCTGGCTCCTAGCATCCGTCGCGCATGCGCATCGGCATCGTCTGCTATCCGACCGTCGGCGGCAGTGGCGTGGTCGCGACGGAGATGGCCCAGTCGCTCGCCAACCGTGGTCACGACGTCCATCTGCTCAGCTACGACCGCCCTGGCCGGCTCCGGAGCGGCGCCGACAACGTGCGCTTCCATCAGGTCGCGGTATCGGCGTACCCGCTGTTCCGTTACCCGCCGTATGACCTCGCCTTGGCGACGCGGATGCTCGAGGTGCAGGAGGAGGCCGGCATCGAGATCTTCCATGTGCACTACGCGATCCCGCACGCGGTGAGCGCGTTCCTGGCGCGGAGCATGGGCGACGGTTCGCTGCGTTTCGTCACCACGCTGCACGGCACGGATATCACCGTCGTCGGCAGCGACTCGGCGTACCTGCGGCCGACTCGCTTCGCGCTGGAGCAGTCCAACGCGGTCACCGCGGTCAGCCAATACCTCGCTGCCGCGACACACCAGGCCTTCGGCGTGCGTCATCCCGTCGAAGTTGTGCCCAACTTCGTCGACACGAAGCGTTTCTGCCCCGGCGACCGCAAGCCGTGGGCGCAGCGTCCTGGGCAGGAGCGCCTGCTGGTGCACGCGTCGAACTTCCGGCCGGTGAAGCGCGTCGCCGACGTGGTGCGCGCGTTCGCGGCCATCCTGACCAACATCCCGGCGCGACTCCTGTTGGTGGGGGACGGCCCCGACCGCGAACACGCGCTTGCCGTCGCCACCGACCTCGGGTGCCGCGAACGCGTCGAGCACGTCGGCATGCAGGACGACCTCGAGCGCACACTGCCGCACACCGACCTGTTCCTGTCGGCGTCGGAGACGGAGAGCTTCGGCCTGTCGATGCTCGAGGCGATGGCCTGCGGCGTGCCCTGCGTCAGCACGGCGGTCGGCGGCGTCGCCGAGGTGCTCGGCGACACCGGCCGCCTCGCCCCGCTGGGCCAGCCGGACGCGCTGGCAGCAGTGGCGCTGACGATCCTGCGCGACGCCGACCTGCACGCCCGTCTCGCCGTCGCTGCGCGGCAGCGCGCCCTCGAGCGGTTCGGCGTCGACCGCATCGTCGGCCAGTACGAAGCGATCTACGCGCGCGTGCTCGCCCGGCGATGACCACGGCGACGCAGTTCTGCGACTTCAACGCTGGCGCGCCGGCCTTGCCCGAGGTCGTCGCGCGTTTCGTCGAGGTCGAGGGTCGCTGCCCTGGCAACCCGGCGAGCGCCCACGGCGCCGGCCGCCGCGCCCGGGCCGCGCTCGAAGAGGCGCGCCAGCGCATCGCCGCCGCGCTGGGAATCGCGGCTGCAGACGTGGTCTTTACCAGCGGTGGCACCGAGGCTGCCAACCTCGCCGTTCGCGGCCTCGGCGATCTCGGCCTGCCGGTGGCGCTCGCGCCGACCGAGCACGCGGCGGTGCACGAGCCAGCGCAAGCGCGCGGCGTGGTTGCCTGGGCCGTCGATCCCGACGGCCGCGCGATGGTGGCGCCGCCGGCCCGCCCGGTTGGCCTGATCGCGTTGGTGCACGCGCAAAGCGAGCTCGGCGCCGTCCAACCGGTGGGCGCTGCGATCGCGCTGGCGGCGGCGCTCGGCGTGCCGTGCTTCGTCGATGCGGCGCAGACGCTCGGGCGGCTGCCGCTCGACGACCTGTTCGCCGGCGGCGCCTGCGTCGCCCTGTCGCCGCACAAGGCCGGGGGGCTGCGCGGGCATGGCATTCTGGCGGGACCAGATCTCGCGCGCCGATTGCAGCCGCTGTTGCGTGGCGGCGCGCAGGAGCTCGGTGTGCGCCCGGGCACCCAGAGCCCAGCGTTGGCGGCGGCCAACGCCCTGGCAATCGAGTTGGCCGTGCGCGAACAGGTGGCGCGGGCGGCACACATGACAGCGGCACGCGCCGCCTTCCTCGGCGCCCTGGCGGCGACCAGCGTGGACAGCCGGTTGCTGACGCCGACGATGGCGAGCCTGCCCAACACGGCGATGCTGTATTTCCCCGGCGTCGACGGCCGCAACCTTGTGCCAGCCCTCGACCTCGCGGGGGTGCAGGCCTCGCATGGCTCCGCCTGCTCGTCCGGGGCGCCGACCCCGCCGCGCATCCTGGCGGCGCTCGGGCTGGCGGAAGCCGACGCGCGGGCCTGTGTGCGTTTCAGCTTCGGCTGGCGCGACGATCTGGAGAGCCTGCGCAGAACTGGTGGACGGGCTGGTGAGGTCGTGCGGGCGCTACAGAAAAAAAACTAACGGCGTGTGGAGGGCGGGCTCGCGGGGCCGCGCGCGCCGAAGTGGTTGTCCTGTGCAGGTGAGCGGGAACGCCCTGCGGCGCGCTGTCGAGGCGTTTGTGAAGTTCATGAGTAAAGTTGTGCGCGCGCTCTTGCAAGGTCGGGTGGCGTCGGTAAGAACCGAGGCGTCAGTCGACGGCACATGCCGGTTGCCTAGCCGGAATCCTGCCGCTCTCCCCCCTTAGCCAGCCCGCACTTCTCGTCTCGCCCCCGTCCATCGCGGCCGGTGGCCGGTTGTCTCGTCGCTCGCGACGGGTGCGGTCCTCACACTTACTTTTTGCTCTCGCCCGCCATGGTGGATGCCCCTGCCCCAGACCCCGTAACGCAAACCGTGACCAGTACGAGTGGCGAGCGGGCTCTGTTGCGCGCCCTACTCCAACACCTCGGGTCGCGAATCCGTCGTGAGCAGCTCGAGACCTGGTTCCGGTCGCTCGACGTTCGCCGTGTCGACGACCAGGAGATCGAGCTCTCCGTCACCAGCCAGTTCGTCCGCGACTGGCTGCAGAAGAACTACCTGTCGGCGTTGCAGGATGCG
Organism: Planctomycetota bacterium; assembly: GCA_016872675.1. GTDB lineage: Bacteria > Planctomycetota > UBA1135 > UBA1135 > UBA2386 > UBA2386. The sequence goes on along the minus strand of VGZG01000007.1, from coordinate 12,408 downwards.
GTCGCCTCGCTCGGCGAGCCACGCCGGCGCGTCGTGCTGACGCACCGTGAAGAGGACGGCTTCGACAGTCTGCGCTTCGCCCAGCCGGTGGTGGTGTCGGATGAGGCTGATCGTCTGATGCTCACCCGCGACGCGCGCACGCCGCCGACTCCGCTCGCGGCCCCTCTATCGGTCCCGTCGGCCGCTTCGGCCAGCGCTGCGCCGGCCTTCGCCGGCCGACGCACCACACAGACGCTCAACCCGAACTACACGTTCGATCGCTTCGTCGTCGGCCCATGCAATCGCCTCGCGCACGCCTCGGCGCTCGCGATCGGCGAGAACCCGGGCTGCGCGTACAACCCGCTGTTCGTCCACGGCAACGTGGGTTTGGGCAAATCGCACGTGCTGCAGGCAATCTGCCACACGGTGTTGCGCCGCGACCCGACCATCCGCGTGCTCTACATGAGCTGCGAAGACTTCACCAACGCCTTCATCCAGGCAATCACGACGCACCAGCTCGACGCGTTCCGCGACTACTACCGCAGCGCCGACATGCTGGTGATCGACGATGTGCAGTTCCTCGCCAACAAAGAGAAGACGCAGGAAGAGTTCTTCCACACGTTCAACGCGTTGTACGACGCCCAGAAGCAGATCGTGCTCTCCAGCGACCGCCCACCCGTCGAGATCCCGACGGTCGAGGAGCGCCTGGTGTCGCGCTTCAAGTGGGGCCTCGTCGCCGAGGTCGAGGCGCCGTGCCTCGACACGCGCGTTGCGATCGTGCGCCGCAAGGCTGCCGGTCGCGGCGTCGAGTTGCCCGAGGACGTCGCCCGCTACCTGGCGGAGCGCGTCACGACCAACATCCGTGAGCTTGAGGGGGCGGTCATCAAGGTTGTTGGCATTGCCGCGATCACCGACCAGCCGATCTCGCTGGCGCTAGCCGAGAACTGTGTCCGTGGCATCCCGTCGCGGCACGCGCAGGTGTCGGTCGATGATGTGATGACCTTGATCACCTCGGAGTTCGCCATCACCGCCCGTGAGTTGACCGGCAAGAGCCGTACGCAGACCGTCAGCCTGCCGCGCCAGATCGCGATGTTCTTGCTGCGCGACCACACCGAGAGCTCGCTCGAAGACGTCGGTCGCATCTTCGGCAACCGCGACCACACGACCGTGCTGTACGCGGTCAACAAGATCCGCGAGAGGTCGCAGAAGGACCGTATGTTCAAGGAGTTGTTGGATGGGCTGGGCAACCGCCTGCTGACGCGCTCCTTCCGCACCTGAGACTCGCCCCGGGTAGTCGTCCAGCGGCCCTAGGATCGCTTCTGGGGGCCGCTGTTGCGCCTGGGGGGGCCGCGTCCTGGGCTGCTCGCGCACTCGCCGCGTCGTCGCCCTCGTCGGGCGTGCCGGTCGTCCCCGCGTCTGTGCCGGCGCCGGATCTTTTGACGCATAGGTTTCACCACCGCGCCGCGCCGCGAGATGCGGCGGCTGCAAGCGTCCAAAGACCTGTGTACTCCCGTGGGGCGATCCGTGGGCTTTCCGCGGAGCCGTGTGCACGACTGTTCGTGGGTTCGCGGCAGCGGTCCCGGCTGCCGTTCTGGTTGTCGAAAATGCGAGCGCTTTTCGAGTCGTTTTTCGGCCGGTTTTCCAGACCTGGAGATCGCCTTGGAACAGCCATTTCTCCTCTTTTGGTGGCCTTTCGACCGCTAACCTTCCCGACTCGTGACGGCACGGAGAGTGGTGGACGAGAGAAGATTTCTCTCTCTAACTACCTCACTGTGTCGTGTGTCGCGCAGCCCGCTGCACGCGCCGCTGCCAACCCTGATCTGAGACCTGTCGAACGCGAACGATGAAGATCCTCTGTGACCGCACGGCGCTGCAGGAAGCCGTGAACGTCGTTTCCTCCGTTGTTCCGGCGAAGACCACTAAGCCGATCCTGCACAACTTCCTGGTGCGCTCGAGCGACAACGGCATCACGTTGTTCGCGACAGACCTCGAGATGGCCGCTCGCGTCGAGCTGGACTCAGTCAAGGTCTCCAAGAAGGGCAGTGTGCTCCTCCCGGCCCGCGAGACGGGCGCTTTGCTACGTGAACTCAGCGACCCCACGGTCACCCTGGAGAGCACCGATCAACGCTGCCGGATCGAGAGCGGTGGCGGCAACTTCGTGCTGCTGGGGGAAGACCCAGCTCAGTTTCCAGACGAAGCCAAGGTGAAGGGTGGCAAGAGAATCGAAATCGAGGTCGGCAGGATGCTCCGGATGATCCAGGAGACCGCCTTCGCCGCCGCTCGCGAGGAGACCCGCTACGCCATCAACGGCGTCCTGCTGGACGCCAGCGCTGGCACGGTCCGCATGGTGGCGACAGACGGCCGTCGCCTTGCCATCAGCTATGCCACCGTTCCGACCAAGGCCGAATGCAAGGTGGTCGTTCCGCTGCGCGCGCTCAATACCCTGGCCCGCGCCCTCTCCGAAGGCAGCAAGGAGACTTTGAGCATCGAGGTTGGCGACAAGCAGATCGTCTTCGTCACCGGCAAGGCCCAGTTGGTCAGCCAACTGCTGGAGACGCGCTTCCCTGACTATGAGGGTGTCGTGCCGAAGTCGGCCGATACCACGGTCGAGATTACGCGGGCGGTGCTCGAAGGCGCCCTACGACGGTCGTCGGTGTTGTGCTCCTCGGACATGCGCGTCGTGCGGTTCGAGATCGGCGAGCAGTCGCTGCGCATGACCGCTGACAACTCATCGCGCGGCCGCGCCGACGTGACCATCGACGCCGTAGTCAAGGGGTCTGGTGGCAGCATCAACTTCAACCCCGACTACATCCTCGAGGCGCTGCGCGTTTGTCAACTCGACACCATCCGCCTCGACATGTCGGACGACTCGATGCCGGCGAAGTTCACGCTCGGCGAGGCGTTCACCTACATCGTCATGCCAATCAGCGGCGCCTGATCGGATCCCCGACCGTGGCCGAGCCTCAACCTGTCGGCGACTTCCTGCGCGGCATCCTCTCGCAAGCAGGCACGTCGAAACAACGCAGCGCCTACCACGAAGCGCTCGACGAGATCCTGTCGCCGCGGCTCCGGCCGCACTGCCAGGTCGTCGGCTGCCGCGGGGGCAAACTAACGCTCGAGGTGGACTCCGCGCCGCTCTACGCCGAGCTGTCAGGCTTCCGCCGCGACGAGATCCGCCAACGCATCAACCAACTCGTGCCAAATCAACCGATCGCCCGGCTGGACATCCGGCTGGGAGGTACGGGACATGTCTGACACCAAAATGACCGAGAAGCGCTACGACGCCAGTTCGATCAAGGTCCTCGAAGGTCTCGACGCGGTGCGCAAACGCCCGGCGATGTACATCGGCGACACCGGGATGAGGGGTCTGCACCACCTCGTGTGGGAGGTCGTCGACAACTCCGTCGACGAAGCCCTGGCCGGCCGCTGCTCACGCGTCGATGTGCGCGTGCACAAGGATGGCACGGTGTCGATCAAGGATGATGGCCGCGGCATCCCAGTCGACATGCACGAGTCCGGCAAGCCGGCGCTCGAGGTCATCCTCACCAAGCTCCACTCAGGCGGCAAGTTCGACAAAGGCAGCTACAAAGTCTCCGGCGGCCTGCACGGCGTCGGCATCAGCTGCGTCTGTGCGCTGGCCGAGGTGCTCGACGTCGAGGTGTCGCGCGACGGCAAGATCCACCGCCAGACTTACATGCGCGGCGAGAAGGCCAGCGAACTCGCGGTCATCGGCAAGACCGACAAGACGGGCACGATGCTGCGGTTCAAGGCCGACCCGCAGATCATGGAGGTCACCGAGTTCAGCTACGACATCCTCCGCAAGCGCCTGCGCGAGCTCGCCTACCTGATGGGTTCGAGCAAGTTGCACATCACGCTCTTCGATGAGCGTGTCGACAAGGGCGAGGAGTTCCTGTTCCCCGATGGCCTCACCGAGTTCATCAAGGATCTCGGCAGCGGCAAGTCGACGCTGCACAAGGACGTCATCTACTTCCATCGCGAGATGCCGTCGTCGGAGAACCCCGACAAGGTCTACGAGGTCGAAATCGCCCTCCAGTACAACGACGGCTACAACGAGTCGGTCTTCTCGTTCGTCAACAACATCAACACACTGGAGGGCGGCACGCACCTTCAGGGCTTCCGCACCGCGCTGACGCGCGCGCTCAACAACTGGGCGCGCCAGGAGAAGGTTCTCAAGGAGAAGGACACGGTGCCGTCGGGCGAGGACTTCCGCGAAGGCCTCGCGGCGGTTGTGTCGGTCAAGGTCCCCGACCCACAGTTCGAGTCACAGACCAAGATCAAGCTCGGCAACCGCGAGGTGCAATCGATCGTCGAGACCGTGGTGGGCGACGGCATCCGCACCTACTTCGAAGAGAACCCAGGAACCGCCAAGACGATCTACGGCAAGGTGCTCGACGCGCTGCGCGCGCGCGAGGCCGCCCGCAAGGCGCGCGACCTCGTGCGTCGCAAGTCGGCGCTCGAAGGCGGCGGCCTGCCGGCCAAGCTCGCCGACTGCCAGAAGGGGACGCCGCGCGACGAGGCCGAGCTGTTCCTCGTCGAGGGTGACTCCGCCGGCGGCACGGCCAAGCAGGGCCGCATGAGCCACCAGGCGATCCTGCCGTTGCGCGGCAAGATCCTCAACGTCGAGAAAGCGGCGGTCGACAGCATCCTCGACCACGAGGAGATCCAGACGATCGTCAGCGCGATCGGCACCGGCTTCCTCACCGACGAGTTCGAGAAGGACAAGTTGCGCTACGGCAAGGTCATCGTGATGACCGACGCCGACGTCGATGGCTCGCACATTCGCACCCTGCTGCTGACGCTCTTCTACCGCAAGATGCCCGAGCTGGTGACGCGCGGCCACGTGTATGTGGCCCAACCGCCGCTCTACCGCATCAAGAAGGGCAAGACCGAGCGCTACGCCGTCACCGAGGAGGACAAGGTCGTCCTGCTCGCCGAGCTCGGCCTTGGCGCCGCCTCGCTGCAGCACTCCGCCGGCGGCAAGTGGTCAGGCCGCGACCTGCGCCAACTGATGGACCTCGTCGCCAAACTGCGCGAGACACAGAACAAGCTGCCGCAGGACGCCAACGTGCCGTTTGGCGAGTACCTCGCCGCCGCGACCGCGCCCGATCGCAAGCTGCCGGCGACATGGTTCATCGTCGACGGCAAAGGCCGCTTCCTCGACACCGAGGACCAGCTCGCCGCCGCGCTCGAGACGCTGCGCAAGCAGAAGGGCCGCGACCTCGTCGTCTACGAGGGCCAGGACTCGCCGTGCCGCCGCGACGAGGCCGACTGCGAGGCGTGGGCGCTGCTTCTCGGCGGCGACGTGCGGGCGCTGATGCAGAAGATCGATGCCGCCGGCGCGCCGGTCGGCTGGCCGAAGGCGTCCGACGGCTCGATGTACGAGATCAGGGCCGGTGGCGAGGCCGCGGGCCAGAAGGCCGCGACGCTGTTCGAAGCGATCGAGATGATCCAGAAGACCTGCGAGAAGGACCTCGACATCCAGCGCTACAAAGGCCTGGGCGAGATGAATCCGTCGCAACTCTTCGAATCGACGATGGACCCGGCGCGCCGCACGCTGCGCCGCGTGACCGTCAGCGACCTCGTCGAGGCCGACAAGATCTTCACCGTGTTGATGGGGCCAGAGGTCGAGCCGCGCCGCGACTTCATCGAGAAGCACGCGCTCGAAGCGACCAACATCGACATCTGACGATTGGTTGGCGACGATACGGGGCGAGGCGCTACCTCCTGCCCGTGGCAACGAAGCGACGAAACGAGCGACCCTACTGCATCGCCAACGCGGGCGAACGGCACCAACTGGTGTCGTTCCGCGAATCCAGGACGCCCTCGCCCGCAAGGACGGCCACGAGGACGACCGCACGATGCACCGCCTCCGCTACCTTCTCGGTCTGCTGACGCTGCTCGCCGCCGCGCTCGGCGGCCTTTGGCTGCAGCGCGCGCTTCGCAACCTCGATGAACAACCCGGCGTGGCGTTGCAGGTCGAGTTCCGCGAGGCCCGCGGCCTGCGCCCCGGCGCCATCGTGCGCCATCGCGGCGTCGCCGTCGGCGTCGTGCGCGCGGTCGCGCTCTCGCCCGACGGCGACAAGGCAGTCGTTCAAGTCCTGATCGAGCCGGCCGCCGCCGCGCACGCGTGCGTCGGCAGCGCCTTCTGGATCGTCACGCCGCGCTTTGGCGGCCTCGCCGACGGCCTGTCGGGCCTCGACACGCTGGTGCGCGACGCCTACGTCGCGTTCGCCACGCCGAGCCCGCGCGGCTCACCGCTGCCGCCGGGCAGCTTGATCACCGGCCGCGAACGTCCGCCCACCGACTCCGAGAGCCTCGAGCCGGCGAGCCACGGCGACCTGCTGATGACCCTGCTCGTGCCCGAGAACCACGGCCTGCGCCCGGGCTCGCCGGTCGTGCACCGCGGGGTCGCCACCGGCGACGTGCGCAGCGTGGCGCTCGCCGCCGACGGCAGCCATGTCGAAGTCGCGCTGCGCATCGCGCGCGAGCACCGCGCCACGGTCACCGACAAGGCGGTGTTCTGGATCGCGCGGCCGCAGCTCAGCGGCGCCCTGCTGTCGGGCTTCACCGTGCAGGACGCGGCTTCGCTGCTGTCGCCGTTCGTTGGCTACCACGTCGAGCCGGGAGCTGGCGTGCTGGTCCCGGACGGCCATCGCGCCGCCGCGGCGGCCAACCGCCCGGACTTCGAGCTTGCGCCGGTGCCGGCCAGCGCCGTGAAGAGCGCGCCGGCTGTGGCGAAGCCAGCGACCGGCAACGACGGCGTCGTCGTCGTGCGCGTCGTCTACGCGGCAGTCGAGAAGGACACGTTCTCGCCCGACGACGACATCCGCCGCGCGGGCAGCGGCCTGCTGTACGTCGACCGCAGCGGTCGCGCCGTGGTGATCACCGCGCGCAGCCTCGTCGACGCCAGCTACACCGAGCCGGATGGCTATGGTGAGCCCGAGATCGCCGACGAGCAGATCAAGGTCGTGCTGCCGGGCGGCGCCGTGCTGCGCGCTGGCCGCGTCTGGGTCGACCCCGACGCCAGCGACCTCGCCGCGCTGGTGCTCGACGGCGCGCCGCCGGACCTCGTCGGCACGGCGGCGGATCGGCTGGCCTTCGCCGACGACCTCGTCTCGCCCCAGGCGCCCGGCATCGTGCGCCGCGTCGGCCCGGACGGCACGCCGCTCGCCCCGGTCGCGATCGGCAACACGGCGTTGCAGCCCGAAGCACTCGGCGCCGTGTTCATCGGCGACGGCAAGGCGCGCGCCGTCGTCGTCGCCGCCGACCGTGCTGCCGTCACCGATGGCGCGGCGTCGCTCGTCAACGTCGTCTGGCTGCATCGCGTCCCGGCCGAACTGCGGCCGCAAGGCCTGTGACCGACGCGGCGATCACCTTCGCTAGCTTCGGCCTCGCGCACCGGCGCGCCGGTTGCGAGGAGATGCTGCTGCACGGCGTCGACCTCGCGCTGCCAGCGCACGGCTTCTACGCCTTCGTCGGCGCGTCCGGCGGCGGCAAGTCGTCGGTGCTGCGCCTGCTCGCCGGCCTCGTCGAGCCGCGCGAAGCCGCGCCGCGTGTCGACGGCGACCTCGTCGTGCTCGGCCAGTCGTTCGCGGCCGGCTTCCCGCCGGCTTTACGAGGCGACGTCGCGGCGATTCTGCAGGACGAAGGCCTGCTCGACGAACGTTCACCGCGCGCCAACGTCGAGCTGGCGCTGCGGCTAGCCGACCGCTCGCCGCTTCTGGCTGCTGGCCTGCTAGCGCAGGTTGGCCTCGAACACGCGCCCGACGAAATCGCGCGGCTTTCCGGCGGCATGCGCAAGCGCCTCGCGGTCGCGCGCGCGCTGGCGTCGTCGCCGCGGCTGTTGCTGTGCGACGAGCCGACAGCCGGCCTCGATCCGTCCGGCGCGCGCGCCATCGCTGCGCTGCTGCGCGATGCGCATGACCAAGATCCGCGCCGCACCACGCTCGTCATCACGCACGACCTACCGGCGTTCGCCGGCAGACTCGACGGCGCGCTGGTGCTCGACCGCGCGCGCCGCACGCTGCGGCTCGAAGGCCCCGGCTACGAACCGACGTCAGCCGACACTGCGCCACCGCCGGGCGCCGGCGCCAGCGAGGCTTCGGAGACGCTGCACGGCCTGCGCACGCTGCTGTCACAAGCCGCTGCGTTCAGCGAGTCGCTGCTCGAAGCCATCCGCCGGTTGCCACCGCTCGAACTCGGCGAGGTCGCGCGGGCAACTTGGCGCGCCTGCGTCGAGCCAGCGCCGTTCGTGGCTCTCGGCGGCGGCGTGCTCGGCGGCCTGGCAACATTCTTCGCGCTGAAGAACAACCCGCTGCACGGCGGCATGGAGTCGGCGCTGCTGACCGGCACCGGCAAGGTCGCACTCGCCGTGCTCGTGCCGCTGCTCGCCGGCTTCTTCTTCTGCGCCCGTGTCGTTGCCGGGGCGGCGGCGCGGCTGGGCGCGATGAAGCGCACCAACCAGATCGCGGCGCTACAGATGATGGGGGCGCAGCCCGCCAATCTACTGCTGACGCCGCTGGTCTGGAGCATGGCGGTCGGCATGCCCGTGCTCACCGTGGTTGCCTGTGTCGCTGCGACCTTTGCCGGACTCCTCGCCGCTGCCGCCGCGTCAGGCACCCCAGCCGGCGGTTTCGTGCACGCCTGGTTTGCCGCCATCACCGGCCGCGATGCCGCCGTCGTATTGGGCAAGGCGGCGCTATCTGGTTTCCTGGTTGCAGTCGCCTGTTGGCACCTTGGCGCCGGCCCCAAGCGTTCGAGCGCCGACGTCGGCCTGGCGGTTGACCGGGCCATCGTCGCGGGCATGGCGATCGTGCTCACCGCCCATGCCGTCGCGACGTTCGCCGAGTACAGCTGAATCGTCCACGGCACCGGCAACGCAGCCTAAAGGCCGACCGTCGCGCCGGCCGATGCTCCGCAGGTGAAGGGCATCGAGAAGATCACATCGGTCCGCCTGGCGGAGATCCTCACGGAGCGCGGCGCCGTCGCCAGCGATGTCATCACCGAGGCCTTGTGCGCGCAGGACCGCGCCGGCGAGCAGTTCGTGCAGGCGTTGGTCGCCGGCGGCCACATCACCGAGTGGGACCTGGCCAAGATCGTCACCGAGCACTTCAACCTGCCGTTCCTGATGGCTGGTAACTACGCCATCGACGAAGAAGCCAAGAAGCGCCTGCCGAAGGAGCTGCTGTTCAAGCACACGCTGGTGCCGCTCGACGTCTTCGGCGACATCGTCTGCGTGGCGATGCCGGTCATGCTCACCTTCGACGAGCTGCAGCGCATCCAGAAGGAGAACGGTTGCGAGCTGTTCCCCTACGTCGGCCTGATCTCCGAGAACAAGAAGGTCCTCGGCGACCTGTTCAATGACTACAGGGAGTGGCAAGAGCTCGATTCGCACCGCCGCGAAGAGGAAGCCAAGAAGCGCGCGTCCGCGCCGCCGGCCGGCGGCTTGGGCAAGGCCGGCGACGCGGAGTGGATGAGCATCTTCGACGCCGGCGACGCGGCGATCAGCGAAGCGCGCAAGAAGCCGGCCGCGCCATTCCGGCCGACGTTCACGCCGAAGAAGTGACCGCGGCGGCAATCGCCGCCGCCAACACGGGCAGGACGTAGACCAACGCCAACAGCCAGCGGCTGCCTGTCCTCGGCGAGACGACCGCGAGCCGCATCGACTCGCTGCCGCCGTCGGGCGGCGTCTCCGGATCGTCAGCAGCCAGCGCCAGACGCGTCAACTCGTCGTCGTCGACCGCCTGCGGCTGCGTGATCGTGCGCGCCAGCGCCAGGCTCGCCGTCGGCACATAGACCTTGGTGCCCAGCAGGTTCAACAACCGCATGCTCGCGGCGTACTCGTCGGCCAGCGCCTCGCCGTCGGTGCGGGCCGGGACGCCAGCGGCCATCAGCGTCGCCAGCAGCGCCTTCGCCCTCGCCGGCGTCGCCGTCACACACAGCAGCGATTCGATCGGCTGCGGGCGGCTCACGACGGCTGTGCGCCGTGGTCTTCGCGGCGGTCGGCGTAGGGGTCCTTGTCGGCCGGAGGCGGCTGCGGCGGTGCGGGCTCATCGGCGACGTCGCTGTCTGCGGTCGTGTCCTCGACCGGCGCGGTCAGCGCCTCGCGCGCGAGCTCGCGCACCGTGCCCGCCGGGCTGGCGAGCGCGCTCGGCACGGCGGCCGCGCGCGCCATCTCGCGCTTGGTCTCGTCGAGCGTCTTGCGCATCTCGCGGACCGCCTCGTCGCGGTCCATCTGGTCCTTGAAGTCCTGGAAGCCGCGCTTGAGCTGCGCTGCGAAGCGACCGAACGTGCGGCCCGCCTGCGGCAGGTTGCGGCCGTAGAGCAGCAACCCGATCACGATGAGCAGGAACATCTCCTGCCAGCCGAGGGACGGAAGGATCGCGAACACTGGCCATACAGCATACGCGCCACGCGCCACGGGGCGAGCCACGGCGTCTCGTCGGTCGAATCGTCACGACTTCGTGCCCGCCGCCGCAGCGATGGCGCGATCGGCCGAGCGACCTATCGTGCGCGGATGCCTCGCTCGTCCCGACGCTGCCTTGCTGTGCCCTTCGCGCTCGCCGCGGCCGCCACATCGCCAGCGCAGACCGGGGCCGCCGACTTCACGCGCGACGTCCGGCCGATGCTGGCGGCGCACTGTTACGCCTGCCACGGCCCCGACGCTGGCGCGCGCAAGGCCGACCTCCGGCTCGACCGCCGGGAGGACGCGCTCGCCGCCCGCGACGGCGGCGCAGCGATCGTGCCGGGTGATCCGGCCGCGAGCGCACTGTGGCAGCGCATCAATGCGACTGCGGACGACGAGGTGATGCCGCCACCGGAGGCGCACAAACCGCTCGCGCCCGAGCAGAAGGAACGGCTGCGCCAGTGGATCCTCGCCGGCGCGCCGTACGCCGCGCACTGGGCGTTCGTGCCGCCGGTCGCCGTAACGCCGCCGGCCCTGCCCATCGCGGATGCAACGACGCCGATCGACGCCTTCGTGCGCGCGCCGCTGCGCGCCCAGGGCCGCGCGTGGAACGGTGAAGCCGACCGCGCGACGCTGCTGCGCCGAGTGAGCCTCGACCTCACCGGCCTGCCGCCGACCGCCGACGAGGTCGCCGCCTTCATCGCCGACGACGCGCCGAACGCTTACGAGCGCGCGGTCGACCGCCTGCTGGCGAGCCCGCACTGCGCCGAGCGCCTCGCGCTGCCGTGGCTCGACGCCTCGCGCTACGCCGACACCAACGGCTTCTCGATCGACGGCGGTCGGCACATGTGGCTGTGGCGCGACTGGGTGATCGCCGCGTTCGCCGCCAACAAGCCGTTCGACCGCTTCCTCGTCGAACAACTGGCCGGCGACTTGCTTCCCGACACCGACGACGCGGCGCGCACGGCGACGGGCTTCCAGCGCAACGCGATGATCACGCACGAGGGCGGCACGATCGCCGAGGAAAACCTCGTCAACTACGGCGTCGATCGCGCCAAGACCTTCGGCGAAGCGGTGCTCGGCCTGACCATCGGTTGCGCCCAGTGCCACGACCACAAGTACGACCCGATCTCGCAGCACGAGTACTACGGGCTGTTCGCGTTCTTCAACCAAACGAGCGAGCCGGCGCACGGCGGCGACGGCGGTCACAACGCGCCACCGACGATCGACGTCGGCTCCACGCTGCCGACCGGCGAAGAGGACGCGCTGCGTGCGCGCATTGCCACGCTGCAGGCGCAGCTCGCAGCGCCTGCGCTTGCGGTCGTCGATGCGTGGGCCGCCGAGCAACGGACGCGCCTCGCTGCGCGCGGCAAGGACCTGGCGCTGCACGGTTGCACGCCGACGATGATCAGCACGCCGAACACCGGCAGCGGCTTCCGCATCGCCGACGCGCAGTACGCGGTGGTCGACCGGCCGATGTCGGCGCTGGCGTTCGACGTCGCGATGGAGCTGCCGGCGACCGATGCGCCGATCACCGGCCTGCGCGTCGTCATGCACACCGACCCGAGCAAGCCCGCCGAAGGCTGGGGCTGGGGCGGTGGCAAGGACGGCAAGCGCACGTTCGCGCTGACGTGCCTGTCGGTCAGCGTCGGCACGGTGCCCAGCGACCAGGTCAACCTCTACGAGATGACGCCGATCGCGCGCGTGACCGCGAGCAGTTGGCAGGAGAGCGACGACGGCGGCGACCGCCCCGAGGGCGCGCTCGACACGCCGGCGCGCAGCGGCTGGATGCCGGACCTCGCCGCCGACGGCCCGGTGCACCTGACCGCGACCTTCGCCGAGCCGCTGCCGCCCGACGCGCGCCACCTGACGGCGCAAATGCACTTCGGGCGCTCTGGCGAGTTGACCGCCAAGCGCATGGAGTTCTTCGCCGTCACCGGCAGCGACGACGGCACCGACCTGCCGCCGGCGATCCTCGCGCTGGTGCAGCACGACGGCCCGCT